>JAEDEQ010000033.1 GCA_016293225.1 Clostridiaceae bacterium | reverse complement strand
CAAAGCCGGAAAGAATATGCCGAACAGTTTGCCCGTATTGCCGAAAGCAAGGGCTATCAGACAATAAGCTTTGACTTACCTGAACATGGGGAAAGAACGGACGAAGAACGCTGCGATGTCTGGAACGGAAAAAAGGATCTGACGGCGGTTGCCGACTATGCCTTCGGACGGTGGAAAGAGCTTTCGCTTTATGCGTGCAGTCTCGGTGCATATTTCTCGCTTGAGACATTCGGAAAAAGGAACTTTAAAAAGGCGCTGTTCCAGTCACCGATAGCAGACATGAAAACACTCACCGAAAACATGATGCTGTGGTTCGGCGTTTCAAAGGAACGCCTTGAAAGGGAAAAAGAAATTGAAACGCCTGTGGATACGCTCAGGTGGGATTATTACAACTACATTCTTTCCCATCCGGTAACCGAGTGGAGCATACCCACCTGCGTTCTTTACGCAGGAAAGGACAATTTTCAGACAAGGGACAGCATTGAAGCCTTTTGCAAAAAGTTCGGCTGCGCTCTCACGGTCAGCGAGGAAAGCGAGCATCCGTTTATGGCTGAGGGCGATGAAAAAATACTTGAAAAATGGTATGAAGAAAATATATAATGGGAGCAAAATAATGGACATTTCACTTTACTATGAAGAAAAAGGCGAGGGTTTTCCCCTCGTCCTGCTCCACGGAAACGGAGAAGACCATACATATTTCAAAAATCAGCTTGAGTTTTTTTCAAAAAGCCGCCGCGTCATAGCCGTTGACACAAGAGGTCACGGAAAATCGCCGAGGGGCGGCGGAGAATTTTCAATCCGCCGCTTTGCGGACGATCTTCGCGCGTTTTTTCTTGAACACGGCATTGAAAGGGCAGACATTCTCGGCTTTTCGGACGGCGGCAACATTGCGCTTTTGTTTGCGCTCAAAAACCCAAAAATGGTGCGAAAGCTCATTCTCAACGGTGCAAACCTTTTTCCTAAGGGAGTCAGAAAATCAGTTCAGCTTCCGATTGAACTCGGCTACAGGCTTGCAAAGCCGTTTGCGCGCCTGAGCAAAAAGGCGAAGAAGAACGCCGAAATGCTTTCCCTGATGGTGAACGACCCTTATATTGAGCCGGACGAGCTTAAATATATCTGTGCGCCGACTCTCGTCATTGCCGGAACGCACGACATGATTAAGGAAAGCCACACGCGGCTTATTGCCGAAAAGATACCCGGCGCAAGGCTTGCTTTTGTTGAGGGCGACCATTTCATCGCAAACAAAAATCATGATGAATTCAACAAAGCGGCCGAGGCTTTTTTGAACGGTCACATCTGAAAAGCCCGGATATTTTTCGGAACACAAAATTTGCAGCACGACGCTTTATGCGTCCCACACATAGGAGGTATAATTATGCTTGAAATTAAAAATCTTACAAAAACTTTCGGCGATAAAACGGCGGTCGATCACCTTTCGCTGAAAATTGAGCCGGGCGAAATTTACGGCTTTATCGGCCACAACGGCGCGGGAAAAACAACAACGCTCAAATCCGTTGCGGGAATTTTGCAGTTTGATGAGGGCGAGATAAAAATCGGCGGTATTTCGGTAAAGGAAGACCCGATAGCCTGCAAAAAGATGCTTGCCTATATCCCCGACAATCCGGATATATATGAGTTCATGACAGGTATAAAGTATCTCAACTTCATTGCCGACATTTTCGGCGTCGGCGCAGAGGAAAGGCAGGAGCGCATTAAAAAATACGCCGATCTTTTTGAACTGACAAAGGACCTTGCCGAGCCCATCAGTTCCTATTCCCACGGAATGAAGCAGAAGCTTGCTGTCATTTCCGCCTGGCTGCACGAGCCGAAGCTTATCATCATGGACGAACCGTTTGTCGGTCTTGACCCCAAGGCGTCGCATATCCTCAAGGAAATGATGCGTGAATTCTGCGATAAGGGAAACGCCATCTTTTTCTCCACCCATGTTCTTGAGGTTGCCCAGAAGCTTTGCGATAAGGTTGCAATCATCAAAAACGGAAAGCTGATCCGCTCCGGAACAATGGAAGAGGTCAGGGGCGATGACAGCCTTGAGGAAGTTTTCCTTGAATTGGAGGAAGAATAATGCTGAAAATACTCCTTAAAAAACAGCTTTATCAGCTCAATCAGAGCTTTTTCTATGACGCAAAAAAAGGTAAAGCACGCTCAAAGGCAAGCTCCATAGGATTCATTGCTTTCTTTGTTGTTTTAATGGTCGGCGTGCTTGGAACAATGTTTACCTATCTTTCACTGACGCTGTGCGAGCCGCTTGTGTCTGTCGGTCTCGGTTGGCTGTATTTTGCGCTCATCTCCCTTGTTTCGCTGATGCTCGGAATTTTCGGCAGCGTTTTCAACACATATTCAAGCCTCTATCAGGCAAAGGACAATGACCTTTTGCTTTCTCTGCCGATACCGGTACGGCACTTGCTGGTTTCCCGCCTGCTCGGAGTTTATCTCATGGGCACGATGTATAGCATTATTGTTATTCTTCCTGCGGTTATTGTGCGTCTTGTTGTTGCCGGCTTTTCGGCAAAAGCGCTTTTCGGCTCGCTTGTGCTCATGGCGGCAATCACGGTAATTGTGCTTGTCCTTTCGTGTGCACTCGGTCTTGTTGTTGCAAAAGTCAGCGTAAAAATCAAGAACAAAAGCATTGTTACAACGGTTTTGTCGCTTGGTTTTCTTGCACTTTACTACTATGTTTATGCAAACGCCTATACCCTTTTGCAGACTGTGATTCAGAATGCGCAGACCATCGGCGAAAAGGTCAAGGGTATGGCTTATCCGCTTTATATTTTCGGAAAGGTCGGCGAAGGTGAGCCTTTGCCTCTTGCAATAACCGTTCTTTGCGTCGGTGCTCTTTTTGTGCTGACATATATTCTGATGGAAAGAAGCTTTCTGAAGATTGCAACATCAAGCGCAAAAACAGCTCGCCGTGAATACCGGGAAAAGCAGACAAAACTCAAGAGCGCAGATTCCGCCTTGCTTTCAAAAGAGCTCTCCCGCCTCCTTTCAAGTCCGACATATATGCTCAACGGTGCGCTCGGAACAGTCATCCTCTTTGTCGGCGGAATTGCCCTTCTCATCAAAGGCAATTGGGTTGTTGAACTGTTCAGCACGGAACTGGGCTTCGGCAAAGACTTCACAACCGTCATCGGCACTTTGGCGGTTTGTATGTTAACCACAATGAACAGCCTTTCGGCTGCATCCGTTTCCCTTGAGGGAAAGAGCATCTGGCTTTCGCAGTCGCTCCCGGTTTCTGCGTGGAAGGTGCTGATGGCAAAATTCAATCTCCACATGCTCCTTACGGGTGTTCCTGCGCTGTTTTGCTCGTTATGCGTTTGCATTGTTCTGCGCCCGAACCTCGCCGTTTGCATTGCAATTGCGGTGTTGCCGATTCTGTTTGTTGCATTCCTTTCGGCAATCGGTCTCGTGCTGAATCTGAAAATGCCAAACCTCAACTGGACGAACGAAACCTCCGCTGTCAAGCAGAGCTTCAGCGTTCTCATTACCCTTTTTGCAGGTTGGATACTGTCGTTTGCTTTTGCCGGTGTGTATTATCTTCTCTTCACATCAATGAGTGCACTGCTGTTTCTGATCATATCCTCGGCAGTTGTGGCGGTACTTTGTGCGCTTTGTATTCTGTGGATCAAAAAGCGAGGAACTGAAATTTATAAAAAACTGTGAAAAACAAAGGAGAAAAACAATGTGGTTGGTTTTTGCGTTACTTTCTTCGGTCTTTGCGGCGCTCACATCAATTCTTGCAAAGGTTGGAATTGAAAGCGTCAATTCAAGTCTTGCAACGGCGATAAGAACAGTTGTTGTTCTTTTGATGTCATGGCTGATGGTTTTCATAACCGATGCTCAGGGTTCAATTACGGAAATCAGCAAAAAAAGCTGGTTGTTCCTGATTCTTTCCGGAATTGCAACCGGTGCGTCGTGGCTTTGCTATTACAAAGCACTGCAGACCGGGGATGTTTCCAAGGTTGTTCCGATTGACAAGCTCAGCGTTGTTCTTACGCTGATAATGGCATTTGCTTTTCTCGGTGAAAAGTTTACGGCGAAATCGCTCGTCGGCTGTCTTCTCATCACTGCGGGAACAATTGTGATGCTGCTTTGATACAAATGGAAAAAATTAATATGATAAAGAAAAAACCTGTTGTAATCATTGCACTGCTTATGGTTCTTTCCCTTTGTGCCTGCGAACCCGATTTTGTGGGTAACAAGTATAAGACAAAGAACAAATATGTGCTTTCCTTTTCCGCTTTGAACAAAACGGAAAAGGAGGAGCTGTATCTTGAAAAAGGAGACGGGCTTGAGGTAAGTATTGAACTTACTGAGGGCGAAGTTTCGCTTCTTATATCCTCACCCAAAGGAGAGGAATACTACAAGGGAAACGGACTGAGTAACGGGAAATTCACCGTTACCGTTGAAAGGGACGGACGGTGCAGAATATGGGTGACCGGAGACGATGCAAAGGGAAGCTTGTCGTTCAAAAGAATCAAAGCGGAATGATTCACAATTTTTATCAGATGTTTTGTATATTATTAAGAAAAAATCAACATTTTATGAATTTTTTTCCAAAAATTCTGCACTTTTTTAAGGTTCGTTTAAGGTTGTGCTAATACCATTTTTTTAACTTAAAGTAATTGCCGAATAATTGGAAGTTTTGCCGTTAATTGGCAGATTTTCGTCAGGTTGCATAATTTATTTTTGTTCGTATTTCTCATCTGACATTAAAGATTGTGCGATATGACAAAACAACTGTCGGTGGCTGAGCTTAACATCCTGTTTGACCGGCGTTTGCTGATAAGGAATTTTTATGCGAAAGGTGATTAAGTATGGAAATTATCAAAAAGCTTGTTGATTTTTTTGCAACAGGTCTCAATGACTTTGACTTCGTGAGGGCTTTTAACAGAATTGTTGATTTCTTCAAGATTTTTGTACCCGCTGAAGCAGCAAAATAATCGCGGCCTGATTGCCGTCAAACCCTGAAGCGTCCGCTTCGGGGAATTTTCAAAGCCGTACCTGTTCCGGGTGCGGCGTAAACAGATTAACAGAAAGAAAAAGGTGATTAACTATGTCAACTATGAAAGAATTCATTGTATACTTCCTTGACGGTCTCAACAAGACTGACTTTGTTAAGCTTATTGCCAATATTGTTGCTTTCTTTAAGAAGTATTTTGTCAAGGACGAGCCCGCTGCTGATACAACCGCACAGGCTTAACAGCTCTTTTTAATTGTTCAAAATTCAGTCTGCCGCATTCATATCCGGAGTGCGGCAGACTTTTTTGCATTTTTCATTTCAAATCTCTTAAAAAATATAATTGCGCATATAAAATTGGGTATTCACCCTTGAACTTGTGTTCATACTATGTTAAAATTATGCAGGTATCCGAATTTAAACAAAAAACAGGAGGCTTTTTATGAAGAGAAAAATGAAAACTTTATTGGCGCTTGTTCTGTCTGTTTTGCTGATTTCTTCGGCAATTATCCCGGCTTTTGCGGCGGTTGGAACAACGGGAAGTCAGGTTCCGGTAGTTATGATAGGCGGCGACGGGGATAAGTTGGTTGACAAGGACGGCAACTATCTTTCAAACTGGTCAGATGTTTTCAGCAATCTTTCGGAAAAGAGCGAGGATGAGGGCGGAAGCAAGGAAATTTATAAATCCGTTGCGAACGTTCTGCTCCCGTTCCTTATTGACGGACTTCTTACCGGAAATTATGAGCGCTATTACGAAAACTTCCAAAAGGAAGTTTCCGAAATGTTCGGCGATCTTCTTCTTGACGAAAACGGAGAGGTGGCGAACGGTTCCGGCCTTGCCGAAAGAAGAATAAAATCAATGGAAAGCGACCTGAAGCGCGATTCAAAAAGAGGAAAAGGCTATTACGGCATAAGTGATTATCAGTTCTATTATGACTGGAGACTTGATCCGCTGGAGACGGCGGATAAGCTTCATGAGTTTATCGAAGGCGTAAAAAAGATTACCGGCGCTCCAAAGGTTGCAATCATTGCACGCTGCCTCGGAACTGTTATTGCAACGGCATATGTTGCAAAATACGGAACGGACAGCGTTTACGGAATCAGCTTTGACGGCACGGTTTCAAACGGCGGTGAGATTCTCAGCGAGCCGATAAGCGGAAAATTTAAGCTTGACGGCAATGCCATCAACCGTTTTATCATTGACGGAAGAGCGGTCAAAAATTTCAGCGTTGGCGAGTTTGTTAACCAGACTATTGAGCTTTTGCAAACGGCAGGCGTTATTGACGCTGTTGCAGGAATAACAAAAGAAACAATCTATTATGTAGTTGTCAAGGGAGTCACCAGCGCGCTCTCACTTTCAACATTCTGCACATGGCCGGCGTTCTGGGGTCTTGTCACCGAGGAGGATTTTGACAATGCAATGGAATATGTTTTCGGCAAGGAGGGAAGCGAAAAGCGCACAACCTATGCCGGCCTTATTGAAAAAATCAATAATTACGACTCGCTCGTAAGAAAGCATATCCCCGAAATTATGAATAAAATCAATGACAACGCAAATCTTGCAATCTTTTCAAAGTACGGCTTGCAGATTACCCCTGTCATTGAATCGAGGAATACCGTTGGCGATCAGTATGCGTCAGTCAAAAGGTCCTCCTTTGGCGCAACAACTTCCGATATTTATTCAACCCTTTCCGACGAATATATCGCACAGCGGGTAAGCGAGGGCAAGGGTAAGTATATCTCTCCGGACAGGCAGGTGGACGCTTCAACCTGCATGTTCCCCGATCAGACATGGTTTATTAAGGGTGCAGATCACGGATACTGGACGGATATTGAAAACGCCGTTCTGTATACGGCGGCAACGGCTAACCATCAGCTCACCGTTGACGAGACGGATTGCACACAGTTTGTTGTTTTTGATAACGAAACTGACTCCTTTGCTCCGATGACCGAGGAAAACTGCAACAATTATAACTGGGAGGCAAACAAGGAGCACGACCGACCCTCCTCAAAGGCGAGCAGACTTCTGCTGTTCCTAACATCTTTATTCAAGTGGCTCAAAGGTCTCGGAGAAATGCTCAGAAACAAAAAATAATCTTTCGCCCGAAGCTTCTCTTTACCTGTTGCTAAAAATGTTCAGATATGCTGAATTTTAGGTGGACTCTGAGCGTAATTTTACAATAAGGAGAAAAAGTGATGAAAAACTTCAAAAAAGCAGTGGCTCTGCTTCTTGCCGTGCTGCTGCTCTCATCGTGCCTTGCCGCCCCGGCATATGCAGGCAAAATTGATCCCGGCAGCGGCGCGGCAGACAAGTTCAAAAGCTATTTATACATGGCGCTTGACAAGCTCGTTTCCACCCTGGTTTCCGTGCTCAACCGTGTGATACCCGGACTTGAAAAAAACTGGCCGGCTCTTGATTCGCTAAAGCCATCGGAAAATTTTTATCCCGGGGAGTCAGGCTTTGACGCCGAAGTCGGAAAGGACGCAGAATGGAGCGCAGGCTACGCCTCGGACACGCTTCTTAGCGGCCTTGAAAAAAAGGGAGACGTTTATCTTTTCAACGGCAAAAAGGTTTACATGGCAGGCTCGCTCGAGCCGGTCAAGGGCAGACAGCCGACCGGGGCTATTGACGATCAGCGCGTTTGTACCTATGCCCTCTCCGACGGAACGGGCGGAACGGTTGTTCATGCGGTTATTGACGGTTACGGCATTGCCTCGGGCGATGTGCTTGAAATCAGAAGC
Source organism: Clostridiaceae bacterium (assembly GCA_016293225.1). Classification (GTDB taxonomy): domain Bacteria; phylum Bacillota; class Clostridia; order Oscillospirales; family Acutalibacteraceae; genus UBA6857. The sequence continues at coordinate 11,809 of JAEDEQ010000033.1, read as the reverse complement.
CGCCTTGCAGACTTTGCAAGGGAGAACGGCATTATTTCAATCAATGTTTCCGTTCTTCATCAGCATTCGTGCGTTGACATTCTCGGAATGGGCGCTCCGTTGGTTGCGGCAGTTGCGTTGAATCCGTTCATGAGCCTTTCCGGCGCGGACAAAAAGAGCTTTGTCGGCGGAAAGACTCCGGAATTTATGGAGAATCTTTATTCAACCGTTGCCTCAACCGTTACAGAAGCGGTTGAGGATATGAAAGCCGGTTCGCTCTATTACGGCAGTGTTGACGTTTCGGAGTATATCTATGATAAACGCGACCCCAAGGTTTTTGACCCGGAAATCCACAGACTGCGCTTTGTTCCCGATGATGAAAGCGAGAATGAGCTCTGGATTTGCGAGGGCGGAATCCACGCCGTCGGCGCAGGAATTTCCTCCTCGCGCATTTGCAGCGACTATCCCTATTATCTCAGAGAAACGGTTAAGGAGCAGACAGGCGCGGACGTTGTTTACGTTCAGGGCGCGGAGCTTGCCGTTACTGCTGACTACGGGAACGTTGAATATGACGATTCGATTCCCGGAGATAAGGTCAGAGCAATGGGCAAAAAGCTTGCGGAAAGGATTATTTCAATCAATAATGATGAGCCTTTGGAGCCCGTTCTCAACATCGCAATGAGGAATGTTTATGTCAAGGCAACAAACGAAATCCTCAAGCTTGCCGCAAGAGAGGGACTTATCAGCACAACCATTGCAAGGAAAGGCTCGGATTATTATGTTGTGACCGAGCTTGGCTATATGGAGCTTGGCAACAGGCTCGGCGTTATTATTGTTCCCGGTGAAATTTCGCCGGAGCTCCTCTGGGGCGGCGTTATTGAAAAGGAAAAGACCTGGACGGGCAAGGGTTGGGACTATGAGCCCTTTGAAAAAACGGCTGGAATTGACAAGCTCCTTTGCTTCGGCCTTGCCAACGACCAGATCGGTTACATTCTTCCCGATAACGACTACCGCTCAATGTTCACCGAGAATGAGGAGATAAACGCGGTGTCGTCCGAAGCCGCTTCGACCGTTGCAAAGGCGTTTGAAGCGCTTATCAGCGAAGTAAAGTAAAAAAATCTATTATAAAAACCGGACTGTCCGAAGCTGGCAGTCCGGTTTTTTCAGTGTGCTTTTTCAGTCGGCAGTTTTGAGCGTTACCGTTGCGCAGAACAGATCTCCGATTATTTCGATATCGAGCTTTCCGCCCTGAAGCGTGCAGAGGTTATCCGCGATTGAAAGTCCGAGTCCGTTGCCCTCGCTTGTTCTTGAAGCGTCGCCGCGGACAAAGCGCGCCTTAAGCTCCTGCGGAGAAATGTTGAGCTTGCCCTCGGAAATGTTCTTGAGTGTAACCGAAGCGAAAGAGCCATCCGCAGACTTTTTGAGCGTCATGTAAACCCTTGTGTTCGGCATTGCGTACTTTTTGATGTTGCCCATGAGATTGTCAAGCACACGGTGGCAAAGCTTTCCGTCTGCAAGAACAAAAATTTCTTCTTCCTCTGAGTCAACAATTAGTTCCAGACCCTTTGCCTGATATTCATCCTCATATTCGCCCTCAAGCTGCAAGGCAAGCTCGCTCAGGCTGACTTTCATCAGTTCAACCTTCATTGCGCCCGAGGAGGCCTTTGAGGCTTCAACAAGGTCTTCAATAAGCTTTTTGAGCCGCTCGCTTTTTTCCTTAAGAACGCCGATATAGCCGAGCGCGGTTTCGTCCGTTATCTCGCAGCGCGAGAGCAGATCGGTGTAATTGATTATCGAGGTCAGAGGGGTTTTGAGGTCGTGGGAAACGTTTGTAATAAGCTCCGCTTTCATCCGTTCCTCTTTGACCGCGTTTTCAACGGCGGCGCGAAGACCCTCGCCAAGGTGCATCACATCGAGCGCGGCGCTTCTGACCGCCGCAGGCATTTTTTCGGTTTCAATCCTGATTGTGTGGTTTCCCTTGCGCATTTCCTCAAGGGCGGAGAACACCTTGCGCACACAAAAGGCGTAATAGGCCGCATAGCCGAGTGCGGCAAGGTCATAAAGCGCAAGCAGCAGGCCGAAGAACCATCCGCCGAAGCTGCCGCCGGAAACTCCGAAGACGCACGGAAGACCGACAACAATGTTCGGCAACAGAACAAGGAGCGCAAGCTTTTTGAGCACATCGTTAAGTATATTGCCGTAAGATTCGGGCAGAGCCTTGAGTCTTTTTCTGCTTTCTCTGATTTGCGCCGAGACTTTGCGAACGAGCCAAACGATGAACAGGTTTTTGAAAAGGCTGCGGTTTTTGATATGCCGCGCAAGAAACAGCAGCCAATCAAGCAAAAACGCACCGGTGCTTATGCCGCACAGGACAATGACGGAGTAGTAAAAAACATTTCCCGAAGCGGCAATGTTTTCAATTGAATAACCTACCCAGACAACGGCTCCGCTCACTATTCCGGCAATTGCGCCAAGGACGATAAACGTCCTCAGCAGGGTGAATATATTGTCGCCGTACGCCGGGTGAACCTCGTTGTCCTCAGGTTTTCTTCCTGCAACAAGAATGAGGTAAACCGTTAGAACAAGGAACAGGAAAAGGAACAAAACGGCTCTGATAAGCTGCGAGCGCAGTTCCTTTTGCGCCTCTTTTGAATCGGCAAGAGTGCCCTCAAACGGATCGTGCGAGTCGCTTATTCCGGCAGCAAGATCCCCGTCAGAAAAGAAGCTGTCTGTCATAACAAAGATTTTATAGCTTCCGCCGAAGCCGGCAAAATCGCGATTCAGTGTTTCGCAAACATAGTCGACCGTATCTTTTATCATGCTGTCGCCGCCGATCATTTTTCCGTAGGCTGCACCGCTGTTGACGCTGTAAGTAAAGCCGAAGTCAGCCCAATCAACCTGCTTTTCAGCCTCGGAAAGGGTTTTGCTTGTTGTGTTGAAGTCGATTGCATTTGAAAAAATGATTTTTCCGCTGTCCTCGTCTGCAATGATTATTGAAGCATGGGAAAAGCGGTTGAACTCATCTTTATAAAAGTCAGCTTTTCCCTTGAAGTCCGAAAGATTGTTCACTGTCTCTCTGAAAAATCCTTGCGGCCCGGCGTCAACAAGCTGACTGTCGTCAACGGTAAATTCATAGTAGCCGTCAAATTTCTCCTTCGTGTCAATATGCTGAAGCGAGCAGATTTCAACAATGTTTTTCGGGTTCTGCGCCTTTTTCTTTATGCTGTCAGGAATCGGATTTCTGGAATACATAATGTAATCATAGGGAGATTTTTTGTCATACACCATCGTTGTCACAAATTCTCCGTCTTTGGCAGGAATCGTAGTGGTTTCATACGGCTCGTTTTCGCCGATGTTGCCGTCGCTTGTTACTTCGCAAAAGTAATCATAATAGTCCGAGTGATACACATTGCCGTGTTTGTCTGTGATATAGCTTTCCCATGTGCCGCCCTGATGGAGTGTCGTGCCGCTGTTGATATAGCAGGTGTGACCGCCGAGCTTTCTTAGGGTTGCCTTTTTGCTGTCAACGGCATTGAGAAGATAATAAAAATCTGCTTTTCCGCTTTCAGCGCAGATGTTTTCAATAAGACTTTCCCTTGCAGCTTTCAAAAGCAGCTCGTCCTGACCGTCACGGGCGGCTTTATAGGCTTCATAATCCTCTTCACTGCCGTTTTTATAGACGAGCTTTGTTTTGACCGCTGCCTCGCAGTATCGCTCAAGGGCGTCACGGAATTTGCTTCCCCGTGTTATCAGGTAGTCGCCGTTAGCCAGGTATGATGTAATGATACTCTGCTTTTCACTGCTCTGCATTGCGCCGGAAATCAACGCAGCCACATTAAGAACGGCAGCGGTGAAAAACACTACCGCAAGAATGAACGCTATAGACTTTGTTATTTTTGACCTACTGAATTTTTTCAATTTTGTATCCAATGCCCCACACCACCTTTATGTATTTCGGGTTCTTTGAGTCGATTTCAATTTTTTCACGGATTCGTCTGATGTGGACGGTTACGGTTTTTTCTGAGGAGAAGGCGTTCTCGTTCCAGACATTTTCATAAATCTGGTTTGACGAAAGCGTTCGGCCGAGGTTTTCCATCAGGTATCTGACAATCTTATATTCCGTTGCGGTGAGGCGGACGGGCTCGCCGTCAACGGTGACCTCATGCGCCTCTGTGTCGATTGAAAGACCTCCCGTTGTTATTACGGAATCCTTTTTTGCAATGCTTCCGAGCGAGACAAAACGGCGTATCTGCGATTTTACCCTTGCAAGAAGCTCAAGCGGACTGAACGGCTTTGTAACGTAATCGTCCGCGCCGAAGCCCAGACCGGCAATTTTGTCCGTGTCCTCGCTCTTTGCGGAAAGGAAAATCACAGGAACATTGCTCTTTTCGCGCAGTTTTATTGTTGCCGCAATGCCATCCATGACCGGCATCATGATGTCCATTATTACGCAGTGTATCTCGTTTTCTGCAAGAATATCAAGCGCCTGCTTCCCGTTGAAAGCGGAAAGGACGTTATACCCCTCAGTCCTGAGGTAGATTGCCGTTGAATCAACTATATCCTTGTCATCGTCACAAACCAATACGTTATACATCAAACCATCCCTTCGTGTTATCGACAGCCTTAATAATAGACCGAAATAATTAAAAGTCACTGCCATAATTATAACAAAAATATTACAATTGGATTTTCGGTTTCAGATATTTAAAGTATTGTATTCAGCAAAAAAAACTGCCCGGCGAAGCGGCGCCTCCGGCAGTTTTGAACGGCAAAAAAAGCTAAATTTTGACACTTTTTTGTTTGTGTTTTTTTAATAGCTATATGCCCAATATTTTGATGTAAATTTAATATTAATTATGTAACATTGCTATTGATTTATAACCCCCTCAAGTATAAAATCAAAAGGATGTTAAAAGTACGGAATAAAAAATTAAAGGAGGTATTTCAAATGAAAAAGCTGGTTGCCGCGCTGGTTGTTCTTGTGCTTGTAATAGCTTATCCCATAACAAATTTTTTCATTTTGAAGTCGAAAAGGTCTGACCTTGAAGCCGATACCTCCGCAGGCGTTTTGGCCCTTGAAGAATACGCCGCCGTTCCCGTTGAAAAGGCGGACAGGGCGGTTGCCGCCGCGCAGAAAAAGCAGGAGGAATTTCGCCGGAACGAGGCCGTGCAGGGGCTTATTGAAAAGCAGATTAAGCTTATTGAAAAAGGAAAGCTTTCCTACCGTAAGGTTTTTTCGCAGGTATATGTTGCCGGCGATTCCCTCATGGAGGGGCTTGAAGCCTATGGCATACTCAACAGCAACCATATTTTTGCAAAGGTCAGCGCAAGCCTTTCCCACCTTGAGTCCGTTATGCCGAAGCTCATTTCCGTGCGTCCGCCGGTGCTCATTCTGCACTACGGACTGAACATGATAGGCGACCAACAGTATCATGTTGACAGCTTTATAAGCACATACACAAAGGATATTAAAAAGCTTCAAAAGAGCCTTCCGGACACGCGCATTGTTGTCAGTCTCCTTTTTCCGGTTGATACCTCGGTTGCAACGGCCAACAGGTTCAAGTATGTTTCGCGCTATAACAAACGCCTTGCCCAAATGAGCAAGGAGCTTGGCGTTGAGTATCTTGACTCCTCAAGCGTTTTTAAGGGCCATGATTTTTACGGCGCGGACGGTATTCACCTTTCCTATTCGTTCTATTACGACTACTGGCTTAAATTCATTATGAGAGAAATGGAGATCTATGTATGAGCAAGCAACGCTTTTTTGAGATTCTCTGCACGGTGCTTCTTGCCGTCTTCATTGTCGCAATGCTTGCAGGGAATATCGGCTCTTCAAAAACGGCCGAGCAGGTTTTTGAACCTGTTATTGAACAGGTTGACCTTGAGGTACTCAAAGTGCGCGACGACAAGGTGCTTGTCAAGGAGTTCTCCTTTGGTGCAAAGGACGTTGAAAACGTCATATATATATCGTCCGATTCTGTAATGGAGGTGCGCGAGCTGCTTCTGGTTGAAGTGAAGAGCACCGAGGACGTGCAGAAAATTACCGAGCTTATCCGAAGCCGCGTGGAATCAAAAAAGGCGCTTTTCAAAAACTATGCGCCCGAGCAGAGCGCGCTTCTGGAAAATTACGTTCTGGTCAAAAAAGGGAAATTCATTCTTTATACCGTTTACGATTCGCCCGAAAAGATTGTTAAAGCTTTTAAAAAGGCACTGTAAGCAAGCGGCGTGCCGATTTCAATGTAAAATTAAAGGAGTTTGAAAATGGTTTTCAGCAGTGCAACCTTTTTGTTCGTTTTTCTTCCGGCAGTGCTGTTATTATATTTTGTTCCGTTTTTTCGGAAGGACAGGCAAAAAGAGTTTACAAAAAAGAATATCGTGCTCTGCTTATCAAGTCTTGTGTTCTATGCATGGGGCGAGCCGGTCTATATAGTGCTGATGCTTTTGAGTATCTTTTATAATTATAACGCCGGAATTGACCTTGAAAGCCATGAAGACGAGCCGAAAACAAGACGGCGCATCTTTGTCTGCGCCATCATTTTCAATCTGTTTGTGCTCGGATTTTTCAAGTATTCGGGCTTTGTTGTTGAAAACCTCAATTCGCTTTTCTCGCTGGGTATCAAATATGAGCCGCTGGCGCTCCCAATCGGAATTTCGTTTTATACGTTTCAGGTCATGTCGTATATTATCGACATTTACCGCGGCGACTGCAAAACGCAGCACAGCCTGCTTAATTTTGCAACATATATTTCAATGTTTCCGCAGCTTATTGCAGGTCCCATCGTTCAGTATAACGATGTTGAAAAGTATCTTTCGTACCGCGAGCACAATGTCCGCAAATTTGCCGCAGGCTCGCTGTTTTTCATAAGGGGACTCGGAAAAAAGGTTATTTTTGCAAACACTATCGGCGCGGTCTATACCCAGATTTGTTCGGACGGCGTTTCCTCGCTCAGTGCGGTCAACGCCTGGTTTGCAATCCTTTGCTATACGCTTCAGATTTATTTCGACTTTTCCGGCTACAGTGATATGGCGGTAGGACTCGGAAAAATGTTCGGCTTTGACCTTGTTCATAACTTCAATTTTCCCTATTGCGCAGTCAGCATCAAGGACTTCTGGAGCCGGTGGCATATCTCGCTTTCAAGCTGGTTCCGCGACTATGTCTACATTCCGCTCGGCGGCAACAGGAAAGGGACGGCAAGGACAATTTTCAACATTGCGGTTGTCTGGACGCTTACGGGTCTCTGGCACGGAGCCTCCTGGAACTTTGTTGCCTGGGGCGCGTTCTACGGTTTATTGCTTGTTTCCGAAAAGTATATTTTCAAAAATCTCCATGAAAAGCTTCCCCGTTTTGTCCGGCGTGTCATCACCATGCTCATTGTCATCATCGGTTGGGTCTTCTTCTCAAGCGAAACGCTTTCCGATGCAGGCGAGTTCCTGCGTGCAATGTTCGGCGCAAACGGTTTTGCTTCGGACAACACGGCATATCTGCTTTTGAACAATATGTTCCCGTTTGCCGTCATGAGCCTCAGTGCGCTCGGATTTTTCAAAAAGCTTCCGACTTTGCGCAATGTCCCGCTGCGGCTTGCGTTTCAGGCGGCAGGCTATATTGCGGTGTTCCTCCTCTGCATCGTCTTCATTGTGAGCAGCACATATAACCCGTTCCTTTATTTCAGATTCTGAGAGGTTGAAAAATGAGAGACAGCTCCGTTCGGAAAAACGAAAAACAGAATAAAAAACTGCGGGTAACAGCAGTCTGCGCCGTAACCTCGGCCGTGTTTGTCTTGATTGTTTTCGGCGTGCTTGCCCTTGCCGTTGCAACGCCCGACCGGGAAAAATCCGAGAGCGAAAACCGTGTGCTGAAGCAGTTTCCGGCAATTACGCTTTCCTCTGTTTTTGACGGCTCGTTCATGAAAAGCTTTGAAACCTATTTTAACGACCAGTTCCCTTTAAGGGACAAGCTGATAGCTTTTAAAAGCGGCTTTGAGCGTATGCTTGGAAAAACACAGGAAAACGGCGTTTATATCGGCAAGGACAACTTCCTTTTTGAAGAGCCTGCAAGGGTTGACAGCAAAAAGCTCGCGGAGCTGACGGGGGCTGTTGCAAAGTTTTCGCAAAGCAACAAAAGGCTCAAAAAGGCGTTCATTCTCTCCCCGAATGCTTCGGATATTCTGCCGGACAAATTGCCTGAGGCGCTTAAAATCCCGGACAGGAGCGAGGCTTTTTCCGCCGTAAAAAAGGCGCTCTCGTCATATTCGTGGATAGACTGCAAGACGATTTTTGAAAAGCAAAAGGATAAGGACGCCCTTTTTTACCGCACCGATCACCACTGGACAACCCGCGCGGCGTATCTTGCGTTCAAAAACCTTGCCGCTCAGTGGGGACTCGGAGCAAGAGATAAAAACTATTCGTTCTACACCGTTTCCGACTCGTTCCGGGGTACGCTTTCCTCAACCGCCGCCGTAAACGACGGAGCGGACAAGATTGAAATCTGCGTGCCGAAAAAGCAGGAGGGCAAGTTCACGGTGCTTTATGAAGCCTCCGGCAGAAAAACGGCAACGTTTTTTGAAAAGGACAAGCTTTTGCAAAAGAATCAGTACGAGGTTTTCCTCGGCGGAAATTACGACAAGGTTATCATTTCAACGGCGGCGGAAACAACTGCGTCGCTGCTGGTTTTCAAGGATTCCTATGCAAACTGCCTTTTGCCTATGCTTACGCCGTATTTTTCAAAGATAGTCGTTATTGACCCGAGATATTTTTCCGACTCGCTCAAGGGCGTTATGGCTGAAACTCAGTTTACCCACGTTTTGTTCCTGTATAACATGAACACTTTCCTCGGCGATACCTCGCTTGCGGCAGCGCTTGCAAGCTGAACAAAAATTTCGGAGCTGTCGCCCGGCAGGCGACAGCTCCTTTTTTTCTTTACGGCGGAACGGCAGGGCTGTTCCGTTTTTATTTCAGAGTTTTGAGATAAGAATCAATCAGCGCATACGCCTGCTTTCCGTTGTGCATTATGTAAGTGGAATGGTCGGCGTTTTTAACAACGGCAATTTTGCTTCCCGGTATCGACTCATGAATGAACACCGTGTCCGAAAGGTCCATTATGTCAAACTCGCCTGCAACAACATAGGTCGGACACTTGATTTTTGCAAGGTCGTCTTTTGTCATCTGAGGTTGTTCAAGCATCATGTCGTTGAGCTTGTCCGGGTGGCGCTTGTTGTTGATTTTGACGTAGATTGTAAAGCGCGGCTTGAAGGTATCCGGACGGCTGTTTGCACCGCAGGAAACAAGGCCGCCGAGCAGGTCGGGATAGGTGTAAGCCACCGTAAGGCCGACTATTGCGCCGTCGCTGTGGCCGACAAGATAGGGCTTTTCAAGCTTCATTTTTTCAATGAATTCCTTAACGTCCTTTGCCATGAGGTCGTAGGAAATTACGCCCGGGTCGCTGCTTTCGCCGTGGCAGCGGCTGTCAATGGAGTAGACCGTGTAGCTGTTTGCAAGATACCTTGCGGTTTCATCAAGGTCCTTGTGACTGCGTGCGTTTCCGTGGATAAGCACAAGCGCGGGTCCGCCTTTGCCGTAGACCGCGTAATGCATTTTAACCTCGCTGAGCTGAACGTCGCCCTCGCTTTCGGGTCCTGAAACAGGTTCTGGAACGGAAGACGTGTCAAGCGTTATGAGATTATGCTTTTTTGACGCAATGCGTACCGAAGCAAGCCATACGCCCGTTCCGAGCGCCGCAGCAAGTATAACGCAGCCGATTATCTTTGCCGCCTTTTTGCCTTTTTTCATTTTCGTTTTCCTCCTTGAATATTCACAAAGCCGGAACGGCTCTTTTTTTCAAGTATAACCGCAGTCAGGTTTAATGTCAATAACAATTTTGTCAGGTCGCCCTTGACGAACAGACGCAAAAATATTATAATTGATTGAAAAATTTGAAGGGGGAAAAAGGCAATGCTCGGAATCGGAAAATGGAAAGGCGAAATTTCAACAGTCGTACTTAAGGGACCCGTCTTTTTTGATATTGACTGCAACAACGGCGTCTACGCGGTCGATATCCGGCTGCCCTCGCCGATGAACGGCGTTAAGATAATATTCGATGAAATTCATGAGGAGGGCAATTCCCTTGTCGGAACAGGCTCTATATCCGTTATGAAAAACAAAACCGTTGAAACAAAAATCACCTTTGAAGAAAACGGCAGAGTTAAAGCCTTCATGAAAATTCCGATGCTCGGAAAGGTCGTAATGAAAAATATTGTTAAAATCAACTGATTTTTCCGCGCGCGCAAATAAAAAACCGAACTTCCGATGATTACCCACAAAGCACAATTAATCATAGGCTGCCTATAATTTTAACGGTTCAAAAAGAGCACGCGGCAAATAATAATAACGATGAAAAAAGTCGCCCTGAAAAAAACACAATGGCATACAAAACCGTTAAAATGTCAAACAGTTTTTGTCTGTTTTTAACAAAATGTTGAAAAGGGCTTTATTTTTGGCCTGCGTAGTGATATAATAGCTTGGTTTGAAGGACATCTATACCCGGCTGACGGTTGAACCTTTTTTCAAAGCCGGGTCAAATATATCGGGCGGCCGCCGGGTGCTTTTGTTTTTACGGCAACGGACGGCTGCGTGCAAAGTTCGGCTTTCCGGCGCGTTCTGCCCGTCTGCCGCAGCTTTGAGATGCTATTCCGCACTGAGCGGTGAAAAGAGGAGAACTGTTTTGGAAAAGCTTATAATAAAGGGCGGCAACAGGCTGTGCGGCTCGGTTGATATAAGCGGCGCAAAGAATGCCGCCGTTGCTATTATTCCCGCAACCTTGCTTGCGCAGGACGTCTGCCGCATTGAAAATATTCCCAATATCAGCGATGTCAGCTGCATGGTTAAAATTCTCAGCAACATGGGCGCTTTGGTGAAGTACATTAACAAGCACACCATTGAGATCGATACGCGCCATGTCAATTCCTACATCGTTCCCCATGAAATGACAAAAAAACTGCGCGCCTCCTATTATCTCATCGGCGCGCTGCTCGGAAGATACGGACGTGCAAAGGTTGCCCTTCCCGGCGGCTGCAACTTCGGCGTCCGTCCGATTGATTTGCATATAAAGGGCTTTGAGCTTTTGGGCGCAACGGCAACCGTTGTTGAAAACGCAATGATCAACGCCTATGCCGACCGTTTGACCGGAAGTCTGGTTTATATGGACAAGGTTTCCGTGGGCGCAACCATTAACATTATGCTTGCCGCAGTCAAGGCAAGGGGACTTACTATAATTGAAAACGCCGCCAAGGAGCCGCACATTGTTGACCTTGCAAACTTCCTCAATGCAATGGGCGCGGACGTTCGCGGCGCAGGCACCGATGTTATCAAAATCCACGGCGTATCCTCGCTCCACGGCTGCACATACTCAATTATTCCCGATCAGATTGAAGCCGGCACCTACATGGTTGCCGCGGCGGCAACCGCAGGGAATGTCCTCATTAAAAACGTTATTCCGAAGCACCTTGAGTCGATCACCGCAAAGCTTATCGAGTGCGGCGCAAGGGTAACGGAATATGACGATTCGATCCGTGTTGAATCGGACGGCAAATTTAAAAAGTGCAACATCAAAACCATGCCGCATCCCGGTTTCCCGACCGATATGCAGCCGCAGATGAGCGTTATCCTCTCCATTGCAAACGGCACAAGCGTTGTTTCCGAGAGCGTTTGGGATAACCGCTTCAAATATGTTGATCAGCTTGTTAGAATGGGCGCAAACGTTCAGGTCAACGGAACCATCGCCGTTTTTCAGGGTGTTGAATATCTTTCAGGCGCTCCCGTTAAGGCGGACGACCTG
>JAEDEQ010000117.1 GCA_016293225.1 Clostridiaceae bacterium | reverse complement strand
TTCGGAAAAACCGACAAAAAACCGGCTTTTTAAACCCCTGATTTTTTATCCGCGAACGCTTTCGTTTTTCCGGCAAACAGGTTGACAAGCGGACTCAAATCAAGTATAATTAACATCCGTAGACAAGGACGTTTACTGGCGCGGGCGAGGAGCCCCGTCGGTAAGCGTCCCCTTTTTTTGCTTGTAAGGACGAAATTTCCCGGAATTTCCCGGAATTTCCGGCTGTTTATTGAAAGGAGAATGAGTGATGCTTTTCACAGGAGACGAGGTTTTTGATTTTATTGAGCAGGAGGACGTGAAGTTCATCCGCCTTGCCTTTTGCGATGTTTACGGACGGCAGAAGAACATCTCCATAATGCCCGAGGAGCTGAAAAGGGCGTTTTCGGACGGTATCTCCTTCGACGCGTCCGCAATCAGGGGCTTCGGAAACGAGGTCAAAAGCGATCTGCTTTTGTTCCCCATTCCCTCAACGTTCAATGTGCTGCCGTGGAGACCGTCAAGGGGAAAGGTTGTCAGAATGTTCTGCGATATCAGGCGCCCCGACGGTACGCCGTTTGAAAAAGACCCGCGGAAAATTCTTAAAGACGCGGTAAAAGCAGCCGCCGAAAAGGGTATTTCCGTAAACTTCGGCTCCGAATTTGAGTTTTACCTTTTTAAGACCGATGAGAACGGAAACAGCACGAAAATTCCGTTCGACAACGCCGGATATATGGACGTTGCACCCGACGACAAGGGCGAAAACATCCGCCGCGAAATTTGCCTCAATCTTTACGACATGGGTATCCGCCCGGAAAGCTCCCACCACGAGGAGGGCCCCGGTCAGAATGAGATTGACTTCCGCTACAGCGACGCGGTGACCGCCGCAGACAACGCAATGAACTTCATTACGGTTGTTAAGGCATGCGCGATGAACAACGGCCTTTTTGCAGACTTTTCACCAAAGCCGCTCAAAAACGAAAGCGGAAACGGAATGCACATCAATATGTCCGTGAAGTCCGCCGACGGCAGAGACGTTACCCCCGGCTTTATGGCCGGCGTTATGAACCGCGTCAGGGAAATTACCGCTTTCCTCAATCCGAGCGAGGACTCCTACCGCAGACTCGGCGAAAAAAAGGCGCCGAAGTATATCACCTGGTCGCACGAGAACCGCTCCCAGCTTGTCCGCATTCCGGCCGCAAAGGGCGAATACAAACGCATTGAGCTGCGCTCCCCCGACCCTACGGCAAATCCGTACATTGCCTTTGCGCTTCTCATCTATGCCGGACTTGAGGGCATTGAAAACGCCCTTTCCGCTCCCGAGGCCGTGAACGCAAACCTCTTTACCGCGGACGAGAGCGTGACCGAGGGCTTGCAGCTGCTTCCGCAAAGCCTTGCCGAGGCAAAGGAAATTGCACGAAACAGCGAATTTGTTAAAGCCCACCTGCCGAAAGACTTAACCGAATAATTTAAGGAGTTGAAGCTCATGGCAGCAGGAAAAAATAAATACCGTGTTCTTGTTGCCTCCTCGGGCGAAAAGATTCACGACTATTTTTCAAGCCTTCTTCCGCCCGACGAATACGAGATAGTCTGCCACGCGAGAAACGCCGGGGAAACAAGGCGCGTTCTCCTTTCCCAAAGCGTTGACATCGTCATTGTCAACACTCCCCTTTCCGATGAATTCGGAACCGAGCTTGCGCTTGACCTTTCAGAGGGTATCATGGGCGTTATGCTTGTTGTTAAGGCCGAGCTTTTTGAGCGCGTTGCCCACAAGGTTGAGGATTCCGGCGTTCTTACCGTTGCAAGACCGAACAGCAGACAGGCTTTTTACGGCGCGCTGAAGCTTCTCACCGCCGTGAGCGCAAAGCTTGCGAAGATGGAGAAAAAGAACCGATCGCTCATTGAAAAAATGACCGATATCCGAACGGTCAACAGAGCAAAGTGGCTGCTTATTGAAAACCTTAACATGACGGAAAACGACGCGCACCATTATATTGAAAAGCAGGCCATGGATACCCGCCTTTCGCGCCGCGAGGTGGCAGAGGGAATTATCAGAACATATGACAAATAATAAAACTTTTTTAAACGCATAAATTTAAGGAGCTGGGTTATATGAAACAAACAAAGTATATTTTCGTCACCGGCGGCGTTGTTTCCGGTCTTGGAAAGGGAATCACCGCCGCTTCGCTCGGCCGCCTGCTCAAGGCAAGGGGACTCAAGGTTGCGGCGCAGAAGCTTGACCCTTACATAAACGTTGACCCCGGAACAATGAGCCCTTATCAGCACGGCGAGGTCTATGTTACCGAGGACGGGGCGGAAACCGACCTTGACCTCGGCCACTACGAGCGCTTCATTGACGAAAACCTCAACAAGTTTTCCAACCTCACCACCGGAAAGGTTTACTGGAACGTGCTCAACAAGGAGCGCCGCGGCGAATACCTCGGCTCAACCGTTCAGGTCATTCCCCACATCACAAACGAAATCAAGGCTTTCATCTATACCGTTGCGGAAAAGACCAACGCCGATGTTGTCATCACCGAAATCGGCGGCACGATAGGCGATATCGAATCCCAGCCGTTCCTTGAGGCTGTCCGCCAGATCTCGCTTGAAATCGGACGCGAAAACAGCCTTTTCATTCACGTTACCCTCGTCCCCTTCCTCAGCGGCTCGGACGAGCACAAGTCAAAGCCCACCCAGCATTCGGTCAAGGAGCTTCAGGGCATGGGCGTTAAGCCGGACATCATCATTCTGCGCTGCGATGAACCGCTTGAGGAGTCCATCTTCAAAAAAATCTCAATGTTCTGCAACGTTAAGCCCGACTGCGTTATTGAAAACCTTACTCTTCCAGTGCTTTATGAAGCGCCGATAATGCTTGAAAAAAGCAACTTTTCCTCCATCGTTTGCCGCGAGCTCGGAATCAACGCGCCCGACATCGACATGAGCGACTGGAACGATATGCTAAACAAAATTCACAACCGCAAAAAGAGCGTTACCATCGGTCTTGTCGGCAAATACGTTGCGCTGCACGACGCCTACCTTTCCGTTGCGGAGGCTCTGCGCCACGCCGGTTACGCGCTCGGGTCATTCGTTGAGGTCAAGTGGATTGACTCGGAAACCGTTACAAGGGAAAATGTTGCCGAAATCCTTTCCGACTGCGGCGGAGTTATTGTTCCCGGCGGCTTCGGCAACAGGGGAATTGAGGGAAAAATTATCACCGCGCAGTACTGCCGCGAAAACAACCTGCCCTATCTCGGCATCTGCCTCGGAATGCAGATTGCCGTTATTGAATTTGCGCGCCACGTTGCAGGTCTTGCAGACGCAAACTCAAACGAATTTGACAGCAAGTCGCCGCACAAGGTCATTGACTTCCTCCCCGACCAGAACGATGAAACCGACAAGGGCGGCACACTGCGCCTCGGCGCTTATCCCTGCAAGATTAAGGACGGCACGCAGATGTACCGCTGCTACAGACAGACGGAAATTTTTGAGCGCCACCGCCACCGCTATGAGTTCAACAACGAATACCGCGAGCAGCTTTCAAAAGCCGGTCTTGTCATCAGCGGTACCTCGCCGGACGATTACATTGTTGAAACGGTTGAAATTCCGCAAAACGACTTTTTTGTCGGCGTTCAGTTCCACCCGGAATTCAAGAGCAGACCCAACAAGCCGCATCCGCTTTTTGTCGGTCTTGTTGAAGCCGCGCTGAAACAAAATTGAATACCATATAACTGCTGTTATGGCTGTCGCAAAACGTGACAGCCTTTTTTGTTGAGTGTACTTTAAAACGGGGCTAATTTGCCGGGCAAAACCGGTACGGGTTTTTCTTTTATGCTGTTCCTTTATGGGTAAACGGTGCAAATGGTTTTTGTCCGTCCGCTCCGCTGGGGTTACTTTTGTCGGTTGTGACAAAA
>JAEDEQ010000032.1 GCA_016293225.1 Clostridiaceae bacterium | reverse complement strand
GCGAAAAAAGTTTTTTTGTTGTTTTCTTCATGCCGATTTTCCTCCTTAATACATTTACATTCTTAAAAGGCTTTTAAAAATCACCCCAATAAAAAGATCAGTGATTTTACATAATTATAATAAATATTTTTCCCATTGTCAACTAAATTTGTATAAATGACACAGTAATAAAGCTTTATATGCATCATTTTGTTTGACATTATTAAATTCAGACGAAAATCAAGAACAAAGACAAAAAAATAAACTTTTTTTAAAAAAGGTCTTGACTCTGACGTAACGTCATAGTGTATTCTAAGCTTGCACGGGAGGGAAAGAGAATGAAAACCGTTCACGAAGTCAGCAAAATTTCCGGCGTCAGTGTGCGCACACTGCATTATTACGACAGCATCGGTCTGCTTTCACCGTCCGCCGTAACAAGCGCCGGCTACAGATTGTATGACGATTCTTCGCTTGCAAAGCTTCAGAGCATTCTGCTTTTCCGCGAGCTTAAGTTTCCGCTCCGGGAAATTAAAGCCATTCTCGAAAATCCGGATTTCGATTATATTTCGGCTTTGAACGAGCAGATAACGCTACTCGAGATGAAAAGGGAACACATTGAAAAGCTTATCTCCCTTGCCCGTGACACTATGAAAACAGGAGTACTTAAAATGGATTTTTCCGCCTTTGACAACACCGAAATTGAAAAATATGCCGAGGAGGCACGGCAAAAATGGGGTCAGACCGCCGCATATAAGGAATATGAAAACAAAACAGCGGCAAAAACGGACAGCCAAAAAACCGATGTCTTCAGCAAAATGGAAGCTATCTTCCGCGAGGCAGGCAGGCTTCGCACTCTTTCACCCGACTGCGAGCAGGCGCAAGACTGCGTGAAAAAGCTTCAGTCCTTTATCACCGAAAACTGCTATACCTGCACAAAGGAAATTCTTTCCGGCCTCGGTCAGATGTATGTTGCAGACGAGCGCTTCAGGAAGAACATTGACAAAGCCGGCGGCGAGGGAACTGCGGCTTTCATTGCAAAAGCCATTGAAAATTACTGCAAATGAAAAAAATGGGGGCTGCCGCTGATGCCGGCGCCCCTTTTTCAATATCAAAAAGCAGTTTTACACAAAAAGCCTACAGACCGAAAAGCTCAAAAAGCTCTGCGAGGCTTTCAATCTCCTTTGTTATCGGAAGCGAAAGCGTGTTTTCCTCTTTTGCTCTGTTAAGCCACACGCAGTCAAGACCGACGCCGCACGCCCCCTTGATGTCCGAGCTGTAGGAATCACCCACAACAAGAAGCTTTGATTTGTCCTTTTCGTCAATATTTTCAAAAACGTACTCGAAGAACGCCGGAAACGGCTTTTGCGCTCCAATCTCCTCCGAGACGAACACTTTATCAATAACCTTGTCAAGGCCGCTTTTTGCAAGGCGGCTTTTTTGCGTTGCGGCAATTCCGTTTGTAATTATATGAACCGAATAGCCCTCTTCTTTCAGCCTTTGGCAAAGAGGAAGCGCGCCGTCAAGCAGGAACGCGCCCTCGCCGAGGTAGGACAGATAGCAATCCGCAACGCGTGTGACGTCAACCTCCTTTTTGAAGCCTATCTCATTAAACAAATCCCTGAACCGTGCCGTGCGCAGGTAGGCTTTTGTCACCTCGCCGCGCTCAAACGCACGCCAGTATGAAAGGTTAATCCTGCTGTACAGCGCCGTCGTCTCCTCTGTGGCGTCAATGCCAAGCTCAGTCAGCACTCTCCTCAGCGCGCACTTTTCCGCCATGTCAAAGTCAAGCAGCGTATTATCGGCGTCAAAAAGGACTGTTGAATATTTGTTTGCCATTTAAGCACCCCCAACAAAAACAACACAACAATAAATGCTTTAACATTAATTTTAAATGCGCCGTCCGGTTCTGTCAAGCAGCTGAGCAAAATATGTATGAATTTTGTTAAATGTCTTTATTTTATGATTCTCTTGTGTTAGAATATATTATGCATATTCAAAAAACTCTTTTTCTTTTTCGGAGGATAACAAATAATGGAAAAGCAAAGCGATACTTTCAGCGAGGGGATTGCTCCCGGCGGACTGAGGGAAAAATCAGAGATAAAACTGCTTTTGTGCTATCTGCTTAAAATGGTTGACAGGAGCCTTTCGCGCTCGCAAATCAACGATATATTGCAGGAATACCCTATTGCGAACTACTTTGAGGTTAATGAGGCTCTCAACGAGCTTGTTAAAAACGGAACCGTGATTTCCGAGCTTGGAGAAAAGGACGAGCTTTTTTCCGTCACCCACAAAACAAAATATGAGGTTTCCTCCATTGAACGCTCGCTTCCCCGCTCGATACGCGAAAAGGCGGTCAGCGCCGCTCTCGCTGTCCTCACCCGTGAAAAAATCAAAAATGAGTGTGAGGTTTCAACCGAGGAAAAGGACGGCGGCTATTATGTAACCTTCCGCGTGAACGATGTAGGCATTCAGCTGATGAGTCTGACCATTTTTGTTGCGGACGCGTCCCAGGTTGAAATTGTTAAAAGGAACTTTTTTTCCGGCGCCGTGTCAATCTATTCAAACATTATCTCCTCGCTGACGGTCGAATAATTATTTTGAAAGGTGCTTTACGATGTTTAAAAAATTTCTTTTGTTTTTTTCCATCGCGCTGGTGCTCGTCGGCTCGCTTGTCGGCGTTTATTTCAAATATATCCACAGCTTTGAGTATCAGGTTTTCATTGAAAGCTACGAGCACGGAATGCTCAGCGTGGCGAACGGCAACGCAGTCGGAACGGACAGCAAATACCGCGTTACATGCAAGTCCGGGGAAACGCTGATTGTAAACATTAATCCCGAACGTACCGAATCCGCATATTATACGCTTGACCGCCTCACCGTCAACGGTGCAGACGTTACCGACGACGTGAGAATGCTTCAGTACCGCTTCAAGGTTAAGAAAAACAGCAACGTTATTGCAACTTTTAAAAAAGGCGCAAGGCCAACGACAGAAACCAACGCTCAGCAGCTTGATTACCCGTCCGCTCCCGCCATTTCGCCGCTGTGCTCAACGCCGTATCTCGGCTCGGCAGGCGCGTACAACTTCAGAGACCCAAGCATTATCTTTGACAAAAAGAGCGGCTATTATTACGCCTTCGGCTCCGACAACGCCGTTGCGCGCTCAAAGGATCTGCTCAACTGGACAAGCAGAACGACCTACTTTGACACGCCCGTTTCCGCGGAATCGTCCGAGGTAATGGACTTTTCGCAGTTCAGGTGCGTCCGGGACTGGGCAAAAGCCCACGGCTACAACTCCAACCTTGCCTATTCCTCGGTGCTGAACGACAGAACGCCGCTTGCGCCCGATATTGTTAAGGTTGACGATACATATTACCTTTATTTTTCCCTTTCAAAAACTCAGGGAGCAAACGAATCAGCAATCTTCTGCGTTTCAACAAAGGATCTGGAAGCCTCGGTCAAAAACAAAAAATGGGACGAGGTCGGCCTTGTTGTTTCAAGCTGCGGCTACCACAGGGACAGCAAGCTTGAAGACGGAAAAACGAAGGTAACGGACGCTCATTACGATGAAAGCAACGCCGTCCACCCCTCGGTTATCCTGACTGACGATGAAAAAATGTATCTCGTTTACGGGTCATACTTCGGCAGGGAAACAATCAACGGCGGCATCTACCTGCTTGAGCTTGACAGGAACACGGGGCTTTTGAAAACGGACAGCGATATTAATTCTGTCGGCGAAAAAATTTCCACCGTCCACAAGTACGGCGAATACGATTTTCATGCCGGTGTTCTGCTTGCAAAGCCCGGCCGGGTTCCCTCGCTTTCAAAGAGTGACGGAAGCCTTGTTTCCGCCTGCGATATTTTTTACCGCGACGGATATTACTCCCTTTTCATCACCTACGGCGTTGAGGAAAAAAATTATGAGATTCGAGCCGCAAAAAGCAGGAAGATTGACGGTCCGTATCTTGACGAGAGCGGAAACAGCCTTTCGGAATTTTCCTCCTCAAAAAAGCTTAACCAATACTCCAAGGGCGAGCTTCTCGCCGCAGGCTACAGCTTCACCCGGAGCAGAAGCGGAAAGGTTTCGTACACAAATTCGGGCAAGGCCTCTCCGGGAAGCCCATGCGTGATAAAAACCGAGGACGGAAAATACGTTATGGCTCTTCAGTCGCAGCTTTATTTCAAAGCGGACGGAAAGCTTATGACCGGTCAGACCGAAGCGGACAGGAACGAGCTTTCCGTTGACGCTCTGCCGAGCCTTGAGCTGCGCCAGCTCAAATGGACAAAGGACGGCCGTCCCCTCCTGGTTCCCGAGGCATACGCGGGAGAAAAGCTTGAAAAAACCGTTACGGCGCAGCAGATGTTCGGCAACTGGGACGTTGTTGTTTTTGAAAAGGGCGCAAACGAAAGCGATTACACCGCGCTTTCCTGCAACAGCTCGCAGGTTGTCTCGCTTTTCAACGGCGTAACGATAAGCCGAAACGACATTGAATCCGGCAGAGCGCTTTCCGACCTTTACTTTGCAAAAAAGGATAAGGATTCGTTTGAAATTGAGCTTGACGGCAAAAGGTTTGTAATATACCCCGTCCTTGCCTGGGACAGCGAGCTTTCCGAGGGTACGCTTTGCTTCACCGGAAGCAGTGCGGACGGAGAAGCGGTCTGGGGTAAAAAGACTTTTTCGCCCTACATGGGCATTTACACCGATACGTTCTATTACTTGCTTTCCCTGACCGATGAGGCAACGCACGCCGAATACGACAAAAAGCTTGAAAAAATCAGCGCCAATCCCTCGCAGGAGCAGCTTGACAAGCTTTCGGCAGAGCTTGTCAAAAAGCTTCAGGTGCAGACGCTGAGATAAAACCCATAAAAACCGCACGCCTGACGGAAAAAGCCGGGCGTGCGATTAATTTTGTAATATCGGTTTAATCTTCAAAAAAGGAGCGCAATTCTTCCGGGTACCGCTTGTCAATAATATCATACTTCCTGAAATAATCGCCGCTTTCCGCGTCCTTGATAACGGTTGCGCGGTTTTTTGAAAGGAGCTTAACAAGCTGATAAACATCGAGCCATATCTGATTTGTGCCCTCCTTCTGACTCTCGTTAAAAATGAGCTGCAAGCCGAAATGCAGATGCGGAACGTTCATTCCGTTAACATTCTCCTTGGCGGAATACCCCGTCATTCCCATGTAGCCTATTACCTGTCCCGCTTTGACGAGCGAGCCTTGCTTAATATCCTTGTGATAAGGGTGATCCTTGCGCAGGTGCGCGTAGTAATACGAGCGCTTTTTATCGAACGAGCGTATACCCAGCCGCCAGCCGCCGTATTGGTTCCAGCCGATGCACTCAACCTCTCCGCCCTCAACCGCAACAATCGGTGTTCCGACATTGCCGAGCAGGTCGTTTCCGAGGTGGCTTCTGCGGTAGCCGTAGGAGCGCGAGGAGCCGAAGTCGTCATAATGGCTGTAGGAAAAGCCCTCGGCAATCGGGCTGTAGGCAACAAGCCCGTAGCCGGAGCGAACGGTTTTTCCGCCGTTTCCGTCCGGCACCTGCCGCTCGTATTCTCCTAAAAGTCCGCCCAGAGCCGCCGCGAACGCCTCTTTATAATATGAAAAATACTTGTTTTCGCCGACAAGGTCTTCAATGGTGTTGCTGTCGCCGAGCGCGTCAAGCATTTTTTGAAGGTCTTTCTTTTTATATCCGCTCCAGTTGTTTCCGTTTTTAACGGCAAGATATGAAAGCGAGTCTATCCAGCTTATGTGATAGAGCGAATCGTGAGTTTTTATATCAAGCTCCATTGTATCCTCAAGCGCCCTGAGACTTGCATTAAGCTCCACCCATTTTATATACGCTTTTTCAGTCCCCTCGGTTTTTGCCTGAACAAAGGAAAAAGCAATACCCACCGCAATCCCGATTGCAGCAAAAAGAAGAACCAGAGAAATTGCGTTTTTATACCGAATTCTGATTACCACTCGTCTCACCTGCCCTTTTAAATCTTTATGCAGACTAAAAAGAGGGAATGACAAAAACCGCACGTCCGAAAATATTGAACGCGCGGTTTTCTTATCGTTAAATCAAAAGTTCAGCCTTACTCAGCCGTAAACGAATACCTCTGAAGCCTTGAGGGCTTTGCAAAAGCGTTGAGAGCGTAAAGCGTTACGGTATACTTTTTTCCGCTTTCAAGCTTGCCGAGGTTGATGCTGTACTTGTCATCTTCAAAAAGATACATATACTTTCCGGAAAAGTTATCCTCAAAAACCTTCTTCAGTCCCTGACTGACGGTCAGCTTATAGCTTTCGGCAACAAACCTGTCCTTTGCGCCGTCAAACGAAAGAACTGTTTCGCCGTTTTCGTTGAGCAAGGTTGACATTCCCTCCCTGGCCTTGAAAACGGGAGCGCTGTCAAGCCTGCTGAGATTCAGGAACGAATAGGGATAATTCTTCTGTGCAAGACCGGTCAGGTAGTATTCAACAAGGAACTGATTGGTTATCAGGTCATAGGCTTTGATTCTGAGGTTGCCGTCCTTATCGGCTTCAACAAAATAAAACTGAGCTGCCTGCTCAACATCTCCGGGGAAATTGCCGGCGATGGTGTCAAGCTCCGTTTCAAAATACGCAAGCGTTCCGCAGCCGAGAGCCGTGAATGTACCCTGCCAGATTGAGCGCGGGTCGTTTATCGGATAGTGGGAGTGACCGGAGAAATCAACAACCTGCGGATAGGAACTGAGGATTGCGGAAATGGTAGGATCGCCCCATTTTACCGAACCGTAGACAGTGAGAAACGGCGCCGGATGCTGAAAAACAAAAATCGGCTTATCGCCCGTATCGGCAACAGCTTTGTCAAGCTCCTTTTTTAGCCATACGCCGGACTTCAGATAGGTTTCAACCTTATCGTCGTACGAAACGGAGATAAAGTGATAGCCGTTGATAACATAGTGATTGTTGAGAGAGCCTATGTACTTTTCAAAAACTCTTGCGCCCTCAGTTCTGTCACTGTCCTCGTACATTATATACTCATGGTTGCCGGCGCAGACGATACGCTGAGTTCCTGCCTTAAAATTCTCCTTGCAGGTTTTGTTGAACGCCTCATACTGTTCGGGTGCGCCCTTATTTGTGAAGTCACCGGCAACAGCAAAGGCGTCAAGGCCCTTATATCCGTCATAGCTTTCCGAATAGGAATATGCCATCTGAATTGCGGCGGCAAGTCTTTGACCGGGAACATCAACCTCCCGGAGATATTTCTCATATTCCTCACCCGCTTCTTCTCCTTTTGCTTCAAGCCCGGTGTCATTTTTAAAATGGACATCGCTGCAAACCGCAAAACGCAAAACCGGCTCAAAATCCTCCGGCGTTACGGGAAGATCATGAGTTTTTGTTCCGACAGTCAGAACGGAAAGAACGGTCAAAAATGCTGACATCAGAGAGGACAGCAGGGTTCGACCGAAATTTTTTGCCGAAATCATTGCAAGATGATCCCCTTTCTATAAACCTTTTCTCTTTTCAAGGCTGGCGTTCCCCAACGCCACAAATACCTTTGTTAAAATATACATAAAACAAAAACAGATGTCAAATGTTTTTGGCAACATTTAACATCTGTTTTACAATGCGTTAACAGAATGTTTATTTCTCTTCCTTGACGGTTGCAATTCCGAGTTCAGCAAGCTGCTCATTATCAACAACCGCCGGACATTCGGTCATAGGCTCGCTCGCATTCTGAACCTTCGGATAAGCGATAACGTCCCGGAGAGTGTCAAGGCGAAGAAGCTGCATACAAAGTCTGTCAAGGCCGATGCCGATTCCGCCGTGCGGGGGTGCACCGTATTTGAACGCGTCGGTGAGGAAGCCGAACTTTTCATATGCTTCTTCATCGGAAAGACCGAGCAGCTCAAAAATTCTCTTTTGCAGCTCGGGGTCGGTAATTCTGATTGAACCGCTCGCAAGCTCAATTCCGTTGAGAACAAGGTCATATGCCGTTGCTCTGACGTTTGCCTTGTCGCTTTCAAGATACGGCAGACATTCCTCAAGCGGGGCGGTGAACGGATGGTGCATTGCAACAAACTGTCCCTGCTCGTCGTCCCAATCGAAGAACGGGAACTCAACAATCCAAAGCAGGTTATACTTGTCCTGCGGAATGATGTCAAGCTTCTTGGCAATGTTCTGGCGCAGTGCCCCGAGAACGGGAAGAGTAATGCGTTCCTTGTCGGCAATGATGAGAACAACGTCGCCGTTTTCGGCTCCGGCTTTCTTTTTGATTGCCGCCATTTCCTCCTCTGTCATGAACTTTGCAAACGAGGAGGCTACCGTTCCGTCCTCGGCGTATCTTGCCCAGGCAATGCCCTTTGCGCCGATTCCCTTTACAAATTCGGTAAGCTTGTCAAGCTCTTTCCTTGTAAGGACGGAGTATGCGTTCTTTGCGGTAATTCCGCAAACCCTTGAGCCGTTTGCAACAGCGCCGGAGAACACGCCGAAGCCGCAGTTTCTGACTTCCTCGGCAAGGTCAAAAATCTCCATTTCGTAGCGGGTATCCGGCTTATCGGAGCCGTAACGCTCCATTGCCTCCTTATAGGTCAGGCGCGGAAGCTTTTCGTCGATATCAACGCCGAGCGCCTCCTTGAAAAGCTTTTTCATGAAGCCCTCAATCATTGAAAGAACATCTTCCATTTCAACAAAGCTCATCTCAACATCAATCTGGGTGAACTCCGGCTGACGGTCGGCGCGCAGGTCTTCGTCACGGAAGCAACGGGCAATCTGCATATAGCGGTCAAAGCCGGCAACCATTGAAAGCTGCTTATAAAGCTGCGGAGACTGCGGAAGAGCATAAAAGCTTCCTTTATGGATTCTTGAGGGAACAAGGAAGTCTCTTGCACCCTCGGGCGTTGACTTTATGAGCATCGGGGTTTCAATTTCAACAAAGCCGTTTTCATCAAAATAGTCACGGGTAATTTTTGTTATCCTGTGGCGCATGAGGATATTCCTCTGAAGGTCGGGGCGGCGCAGGTCAAGATAGCGGTATTTAAGCCTTGTAAGCTCGCTTGTCGGGCAGTTTTCAATGATATCGAACGGCGGAGTTTCGCTTTCGCCGAGAATGCGAAGCTCGGAAACATCAATTTCAACTTCACCGGTCGGAAGGTCGGGGTTCTTTGAGGAACGCTCACGGACAACGCCCTTTGCCATAAGTACATACTCGCTGCGGACGGTGAACGCCTTTTCAAAAACGCTTTTGTCCGTGTGGTCGTCAAAGGCAAGCTGAACAATTCCCGTCCTGTCGCGCAGGTCAATAAAGATGAGCGAGCCGAGGTCGCGCTGCTTTTGTACCCAGCCGCAGACAACGGCGGTTTCGCCGATATTCTTTGCGCTGAACGAACCGCAGTAACCGGTCCTTTTGAGTCCTTTCATGGTATCCATTTATTTACACCTCTTAAAATAAGTTTTTGTTCATGAGTTCATCAATATCAATGTCTGCGTCAACGCCGAGCTCCTCAAGCCCCTTGAGGCTTTCGCTGAGGCTTGCACGCAGAAAAGCATTTTCAAAATCCGAAAGTGCAACCTCGGTTTCCTCGCCGCTTTCCATGTTTTTGAGCCTGACAACGCCGCTTTCAAGCTCGCTGTCGCCGAGAACAACGGTGAACTGCGCGCCGAGCTTGTTGGCATATTTCATCTGAGCCTTGACCGAGCGGCCGACAACGTCAAACTGAACCTCAACGCCCTCTTTGCGAAGCGCCGACGCAATTTTTGCCGCCTCAAGGCTTGCCTTTTCGCCCATTGTTACAATATAGAGAGCGCATTTTTCCCTTTCTGGGAACGGCAAGCCCTGCTTTTCCATGAGGAGCATAAGCCTTTCAATACCGATTGCAAAACCGAGAGCCGGGGTATGCGCACCGCCTATCTCCTCAACAAGGCCGTCGTAGCGTCCGCCGCCGCAAACCGTACCCTGAGCGCCGATTCCGGTTGAAACAAACTCAAAAACGGTTCTTGTGTAATAATCAAGACCTCTGACGATTGAAGGATTGACGGTAAACTCAATTTCCATCGCTTTAAGATAGCCCTGCACAGCTTCAAAGTGCGCCCTGCAATCATCGCAAAGGAAGTCCGTAACCTTAGGCGCGCCCTTTGCAATTTCAGAGCAGACGGGACTTTTGCAGTCAAGAATCCTCATCGGGTTACGCTCAAGCCTTTCAAGGCAGGTGTGGCAAAGCTCCTCTTTCCTGCTTTCAAAGTAATCGTGCAGCGCCTTGTGATACTCCTTGCGGCATTCCGGGCAGCCTATGGAGTTAATTTCAAGCTGCAAGCCGCTCACGCCGAGAAAAGAAAAAATGTCGTTTGCAATGCTGATGACCTCCGCGTCTGCGGCGGGCGAAGCCGTTCCGAGACATTCAAGGCCGAACTGATGGAACTCGCGCAGTCTTCCCGCCTGCGGCTTTTCATAGCGGTAGCAGGAAACAAGGTAGCAAAGCTTCTGCGGCATTGCTTCGTTATATAATCCGTTTTCAAGGTATGACCTGACAACGCCGGCCGTACCCTCGGGACGCAGCGTTATTGAGCGTTCGCCCTTATCGAGAAAAGTGTACATTTCCTTTTGAACAACATCCGTTGTGTCTCCGACTCCACGCTGAAAAAGTTCAGTGTGTTCAAAAACGGGGATTCTGATCTCCCGGAAACCGCAGTTCCCGGCAATTTCAAGGGCGGTTTGCTCAACAAAGCGAACCTTGTGGCTCTCGGACGGAAGAACGTCCTGCGTACCCTTGATTGATTTTGTTATAAGTGCCATATTCAGCCTCCTGAAATATATTTATAAAGAAAAAACATTGCTCTCTCCCACTCAGAACAGGGATGAAGCAATGCTCCACGGTACCACCCAGATTGGGCGCAATGCGCCCCACTTGAACACCTTAACGCGGCAAACGGGCAAAAAGCCGGCTCGTGAATGTCTTCACCCACAAAAAAACTGCGCAGGGAGCTTTCAGCCTTATGCTCCCCTCTCTGGGCGCTTTTCGGGGCTACTCTTTTCAGTCATAGCCTTTATGTTATTCCCGGAAAATTTTGAAAACCGTACTTGCCGGTCAGTGAAAGGTTAAATTCTTTTTAAATCACTTCGGGTTAACGATGTCACGCCAGTCAAGGTCGCCGCGCTCAAGCGCGTGAATAAGCGCCTCGGCGGTTGCGATATTGGTTGCAACCGGAATGTTGTGAACATCGCAGAGCCTTAAAAGGTTTGCTTCGTTCGGCTCGCCCGGCTTGGGATTGAGAGGGTCACGGAAAATGAGAAGAAGGTCAATCTCGTTGCAGGCTATCCTTGCCGCAATCTGTTCCTCGCCGCCCTGATATCCGGCAAGAAACTTAGCAATATTCAGTCCTGTTGCTTCCGAAACAAGCTTTCCGGTCGTTCCGGTGGCGCAAAGGTTATGCTTGCTGAGCGTTCCGCAGTATGCAATGCAGAACTGAGTCATAAGCTCCTTTTTTGCGTCGTGCGCAATGAGTGCAATATTCATTGATTCATCTTCTCCCTAAAAATAATTCGTTTCTTTGTATATAGCGGAAGCAATCGTTTCAAGCAAGATGCGTCCTGTAAAGCGGCAAAAGCCGCAGCTGATTTTTTGTATTATCGAGCCGATTCGCCGCAGTTTAACATTTCTTTTGTTTATTTTAACAAACCTTTGAAAATAATTCAAGCGGATTTTAAAAATATTGACAAAATGTGTGTCAAAATTATGTAAAACTCAAGGGGACATTTTCACCGCATAATCTTTTGGCAATATTTTTAATCGCCTTGTATGAAGCCTGACCTTTTTTATAGACCGAAACGCCCATTGCGCCGAAGCGCAGATACGGGTCCTCCGGAACAATGCCGAGCAGCTGAACCGCGGTCGAGTCAATAACGGCGTCGATATTGAGCATTTTCTTTTGTCTGATAGCCTTTTTCACGGCGCGGTTGATTATCATTCTTACCTCGCCTACTCCGCATTCCATAAGCTCGTCCGCAGCGGTAAAGGCTCCACGGACGCAGACATAGTCCGGTGTTGCAACCAGTATTCCCTTGTCTGCCGCGGCTGCGGCAAGCTGCATTCCCCGTCCGATGCCGGCCGGTGCGTCAAAAAGGATATAGTCAAACCGTTTATCAAGGCTTCCGATAAGCTCTCTGACCTTTTTCGGCGTAGCCTCGCCGTATTTGCGCGGACAGGACATTACGCTCAGTCCGTCTGCCTTATATATAGCCTCCTCAACACTGCAGCGGCCGAGCAGAACATCGCCCCAGTCATAAACGACCGCCTCCGAAGCGCCGACAAGCAAATCAATGCCGCGAAGATCGTCAAAATCAACCAGCAGAACCTTCTGTCCGCGTTCGGCGAGCGCCTTACCCACCGCAACGGTCAGGGTTGTTTTTCCGACTCCGCCCTTTCCGGACGCAAAAACAATTTTTCTTGCCATGCTTTTATCTCCTTATCTGAGCAATACTCCCTCTGTCTGCGCAGTCTGTTCGCCCTGCGGAGCGGCAAAATACTGCTCCAATATCGCAGCGGCAACGGGAGCCGTTGAGCCGCCGCTTGTTGCGCCCTCAACAACAACGGACACCGCTATCTGCGGGTTATCATACGGCGCAAAAGCCAGAATAAGACCGTTGTTCTTTTCCCTTTTGCCGTTGCCGGCCTTTTGCACCGTTGTGGTTCCGGTTTTTGCGGCAACCTTGACCGGCACGCCGGAAAAATCGGCGTAGCTTTCCGTTCCGACAAGGAGCATACCCTCATAGACAAGATCCCAGTTTTTATCGCTGAAGTTTGCCTCGGAAAGAATCTGATCCTGCGCGGTATATACGGTTTCGCTGTAATCGGATTTCATAATTGACTTGACAAAATGCGCCTTGTGGCGGACGCCGCGGTTTGCAATTACCGAAGCGTAGGAGCAAAGCTGAACGGGCGTGAACTGGTTGTCGCCGTGGCCGATACCGGCCTGAATGGTAAGACCGGGCGTCCAGAGCTCACCCTTCTCCGTCCTGAACGCAACCGAGTCAACAATACCCTTTGATTCGCCGATTTCAACCCCCGTTTCCTCGCCGAGTCCGAACATGGTAAAGTAATCGTTAAGCTTTTCAATGCCGAGCAGACGCGAGGTTTCATAAAAGAAAATGTTGCAGCTGTTAAAAAGCGCATAAATAACATTCATTCTTCCGTGGTAACCTGTGCAGGTGGGACGGTAGTCCTTATAATGGGTATAAATGCCGTTACAGGTTATAACGGTATCCTTATCGATTATTTTTTCCTCAAGCCCCGCCATTGCAACTGCCGGCTTGATTGTTGAACCGGGCGTATAGGTACTCATCAGCGCGCGGTTCCAGAGCGGCTTGTCCGGGTCGGAATTGAGCTTTGACGCATTCTTTGAATATTTTGAAAGATCATATGACGGATAGCTTGCACAGGCAAGGATATCGTTGTTTTTGGTGTCCATAACAACAACGGAGCCGCCCGTTACGTTTGCATTGTCCTCCTTGAAGCCGAGAATAAGCTTTTCAAGTGCGTCCTGGGCAACCTTTTGCAGATCCTTTCGGATAGTGAGAATAACGGTATCGCCGTTTTGGGGAAGAGTGATGTATTTTTCCGTGGTGTTTCCGTCGGAGTCGGTGGTAACGCGCTTTTTTCCCTTTTCTCCGCGGAGATTCGATTCAAAGGCATATTCGATTCCGTTTTTTCCAATGGTATCGTTAAGCGAATAGCCTTCGTTTTTCTTTGCCTCGTATTCCTCGGGGCTGATGGCGCCGACAATGCCGAGCACATGGGCGGCAACGGTTCCGTCCGGGTATTCGCGCTCGGACTTTATCTGAACGTCAACGCCGGTAAAAACATCGCTTTTTTCCTTGATATCCGAAGCAAGCGCGGCGGAAATGTCTTTTGCAAAAACATAGGGCGTGCCGGAATTGAAGCCGTCCTTGACCATTGAGTAATAGACCGAGGCAATGTCCCTTGCCTGCGAAAGAGGATAGGCTTCAAGCGAATATTTCTGCACAAGGGCGTCAAAGCAGTTCTGCACCGTTGCATACGGGTTAAGGTCAAGAAAAGCCGAGGAGCGAAGATAGGAAACCTCGTTTTCCTTGCCCTTTGCAAAATAAAGCTTTCCGCTTTTGCTCACCTTTATCGGAAGCTCGTCAACCCACTCTGCGCCGGCGCGGTCAAAAAGCGAAAGAAGCTCAAAAATGATTTTATTGCGCTTCTCGCTCTCGCTTCCCGAAGGAAAGGTAAAGTAATTGAAAACGACCGTCCTTACCTGCCTGCTGGTTGCAAGGGTGTTTCCGTCGCGGTCAAGAATCTCTCCCCTGACGGGTTCAACGTCAATTTCAACGCCCTTAACAGCCTCCTGCCTGACATTGCCTGCAGAGACGACCTGAATATCCCAAAGCTTAAAAAGGAACGCGGCAAAAACGGCAGCAATCAGGATAATGACAGCCGTATTCCTTTTTTTGCTGACTTTTCCTTTCATAAAAACGCGACCATCCTTTCCTTAAAAAATTGCGTAAATCTAAAGCGCTCCGAATGTAGGTTTTAATCCGTGACGAATCTTTTGGGGCCGTCAAGAGCATTTTTCAGCCCCTTTATCAGATAATAATATATCGGTGCAAAAATAAGCGTGTAAAAGCACGAGGGAAGATAATAGCTCAAAAGCAGCTTTGCCGACGGGTCATAGCCCTTGAGGAACAAAAAGCAGAACCAGTATGCGCAAAGGGTCAGAAGAATTGAGACAAACGACGCTGCAAGCGCGGAAAAAACGTTTGTCCTGAGCAGAAAGCTTGACGCCGCGCCGCACAAAAAGCCCGCAAGGCAAAGCACAACGGCAAAAAAGCCGTCGCCGCCGGCGGAAGCAAAGTCCCAAAGAACGCCGGCAAGAAAACCGAAGAAAAAGCCGGCAAGGCTGCGCTCAAAAAGCGCAATAACGGCAACAAGCACCGCAAGAGGCATTGCGCGCACGCCGTTCACCTGCAAAAGGGCGCCCCTTGTGTTCTGAAAAAGCGCAGTCAGCACAACAAGAAGAGCCAGCAGCGCTCTTCTTATGTAAAGGCTTTTTTTATAGCTTGAAAGCAAGGTTTTCACAGTTTCAGTCCTCTCGTTCAATCTGCTCAACACCCTGACCCTTGAAATCGGTGATGACAAAAATATCTTCAAGCTCGTCAATCTTTGCGCCGGGCGTTATCACGGCATAGCTTGTCAGGTCATAATCACTGTCGCAAACCTGTGTGACCGTTCCAAGAATCAAGCCCTTGGGATAGACGCCGCCGATGCCGGAGGTCAGAACAATTCCTCCCGGAGCAATATCGGTTGTCCTTTCAAGTCCGGCCATAATGCACTTGCCCTGAAGCGACTGCTCGGTTGCCGCGGTAACGTAAGCAGTCTCGCGCGTTTCGCTTTCAATGGCGCTGATGTTTACCGCCGGGTTCAGTATCGACTGGGCAACGCTGTAGGTCGGATTGACCTTTTTAATAATTCCGACAACATAATTTCCGCTGACAACCGGGTCGTTGACCGCAATGCCGTCGCTGCTGCCCTTGTCAATGATAAGCGAGGAAAAAACGTCGGCGGAATCGGTACCGATGATTTCCGCACGGCAAAGCTTCAGCTCCGGATTCTCCTCCTTAACCTCAAGCATTTCCTCGTATGCCGAAATTTTGTGCTTCATCTCGTCGTAATCGGCAAGCTTTTTTTCATAGTCGGCAATTTTGTCGCGCAGCTGTTCGTTTTCGTTTTTATACGTTGAAACACGGGCAAAAGAGGAGGTGAACCATTCAAACCTGTCCGCAATTGCGCCTGAAAGCTTTTGAAGCGGCGAAAAAGCAACCGAAACAATGCTTGTGAACGGCGAGGAAGCGCTTGAGGAAACTGAGGCAAGAATTGCCCCGACAAGCAGCGCGCAGATCACAAGCACAAAAGCTTTAAACCGTGTGCTTTTAAAAAACCTTCGCATTTTTATTCAACACGGATAAGGGCTTTTTGAGCCCTTGCCGTTCCTTTCTCATAGTCTTTTTCCGATTGAGCCGAGAACGTCGGATTCAAGATAAATTCCGGTGCCGTCAACAACGCAGTCAAGCGGATTATCCGCAATATTGACGGGCATTCCCGTTTCATCGGCAATGAGCTTGTCCAGACCGCGCAGCAGCGCTGAGCCGCCGGTGAGCATAATACCGTGGTCGATGATGTCCGCCGAAAGCTCCGGCGGCGTTTTTTCAAGCGTTTCCCGCACCGCCTCAACAATCTGGCCCACGCAGTCCGAAAGCGATTCGCGGATTTCCTCGCTGGTCACGGTAACGTTTTTCGGCAGTCCGTCAACAAGGTTCCTGCCCTTGACCTCCATCTGACCCTCGCCCTCATAAGGGGCGGCCGAGCCGATTTTAATCTTGATGTCCTCTGCGGTGCGTTCACCGATGAGGAGGTTATATTTTTTCTTGACATACTGGATAATGGCGCTGTCAAAGCTGTCTCCGGCAGTTCTGACCGAGCGCGAGGTCACTATATCTCCGAGAGAGATAACCGCAACCTCCGCCGTTCCTCCGCCGATATCGACAACCATGCTGCCGATGGCCTGGGAGACGGGAAGTCCTGCGCCGATAGCCGCCGCCATAGGCTCTTCAATAAGGCTGACATACTTTGCGCCGGCCTCAATGGCAACGTCATGCACGTTTCTCCTTTCAACCTCGGTAACACCGGAGGGAATACAGATGACAACGCGCGCCTTTGCAAAAAAAGAATTGCCCATAGCTTTCTGAATAAATTTGCGCAGCATTTCTGCGGTTACGTCAAAATCCGCAATAACGCCGTCCTTGAGCGGACGCATGGCTGTTATCGAGCCGGGAGTGCGGCCGATCATTTCCTTGGCCTTGTTGCCGACGGCGACCACCTTGCCGGGTCTTGCGCTGACATTGACGGCAACAACGGACGGCTCCCTGATAACAATGCCCTTGCCCTTGACAAAGACAAGCGTGTTGGCCGTTCCGAGGTCGATTCCTATATCCTGTGAAAAAAGCATATCGCTTCTCCCTCCCGATAAAATGTAAAATTGGCAGACAAAAATTGCAGTTATCAAAGTATGAGTTATATCATTATATAACAAAATAAGTCTATACTCAAGTAAGTTTCGGAAAAATATTTCCTTATTATACGAAAATTCATTGTTAATTCATTATCGGCATTCAGACTGCTTCCGGCCGGATTTTGCAAAAAGCGCAGTCTCACGCTTTGAAAATGAGCGCAACCGCGCCGCAGCCGGGTTTTTAAAGTTGACAAAACGTGCGATATGGAGTAAAATTAATTGTTATTAATACAACATTCCAAAACTAATTTTTTGAGGTGAAAAAAATGATATACGCAGTAATCGCCGCCGGCGGCATCGGCAGCAGAATGGGAAACCTTGAAAAGCCGAAGCAGTACCTGACTCTCAAGAATAAGCCCATCATCGTTCACACTGTTGAAAAATTCTATGTCAACAGCGCATTCAAAAAGATAATAATTCTCTGCCCCGATCAGTGGGTAAGCTACACAAAGAACATTCTTGCAAAGCACCTGCCCGAAAACGAGCGCGTAATCGTTCTCAAGGGCGGCTCAACAAGGAACGAAACCATCATGAACGCCGTCAGGTATATTGAAGAAACCGACGGCCTTGACGATGAAACCGTCATTGTTACTCACGACGCGGTGCGTCCCTTTGTTTCCGCGCGCATAATCGACGAAAACATCGACGCCGCAATCAGGTTCGGTGCAACGGACACGGTTGTTCCTGCAACGGACACCATTGTTGAAAGCGCAGACAAGGAAACCATCAGCTCCATTCCGGACAGGAGCCGCCTTTATCAGGGTCAGACTCCGCAGGCCTTTAAGGCGAAAAAGCTCAAGGAGCTTTATGAAAGCCTTACCGATGATGAAAAGAGCATCCTTACCGACGCCTGCAAAATTTTCAGCATGAAAGGCTTCCCCGTCCGCCTTATTCAGGGCGAGGTTCACAACATCAAAATCACCTATCCGTATGACCTCAGGGTTGCAAAAGCCCTCCTTGATGAGGAAATCGCCGACTGAACGGTGTGACATGAAAGGAAAAACGCAATGCTTAATACAGTTTACAGATTGACTCAGCCGAGAAAGATTGAAATTGCTTTCAATGAGATCGACATCTTTTCTCAGGACGTTATCGTCAAGCCGACCTATCTTTCCATCTGCAACGCCGATCAAAGGTATTTCCAGGGTACCCGCGACGCCAAGGTGCTTGCCAAAAAGCTCCCCATGGCTCTTATTCACGAGGGTATCGGAGAGGTCGTTTATGCTCCGGACGGTTCGTTCAAACCCGGCGACAGGGTCGTGATGGTCCCGAACACGCCGACCCAAAAGGACGAGGTTATTGCCGAAAATTACCTGCGCTCAAGCAAATTCCGCGCAAGCGGCTTTGACGGCTTCATGCAGGAATATGTTCAGCTTCCTGCCGACCGCCTTGTTCTGCTTCCGGAAAGTATTCCTGATGAGATTGCCGCTTTCACCGAAATTGTGTCGGTAGGCGTTCACGCAATTTCACGTTTTGATAAAATAGCCCACCAAAGGCGCAATGTAATCGGCGTTTGGGGCGACGGAAACCTCAGCTATATGACCAGCATCTTCCTCAAGAAATTTTTCCCCGAAACAAAAATCTATGTTTTCGGCGTTGTTCCGAAAAAGCTTGCCGACTTCACCTTTGTTGATGAAACCTTCCTCACAACGGAAATTCCGGACGATATGCATATTGACCATGCGTTTGAGTGCGTCGGCGGCAACGGCTCGCAGGTGGCCATCAACCAGATTATAGATTATATCAACCCCGAGGGAACAATTTCAATCCTCGGCGTTTCGGAATACCCCGTTCCCATCAACACAAGAATGATTCTTGAAAAGGGACTTCGTATGTTCGGAAGCAGCCGAAGCGGCCGCGAAGACTTTGTAAAAACCGTTGATATGTATGACAGATATCCCGAAATTATCGAGTATCTTTCGCACATGGTGGGCATTGTCAAGCCTGTGCGTTCAATCAAGGACATGAACGAAGCGTTTGAGCTCGACACCAAAAAAGCTTTCGGCAAAACCATTATGAAATGGGAAAAATAAGGCAGAGGACTTTGCCGTATTACAATAAAAACCGCACGTTTTCTGAATGCTGCAAAACGTGCGGTTATTCTTTTGCGATAAAGGCGCAAAAAGGGGCTGTTCCGAAAACACAGAACAGCCTCCTGAAATTCAGTTTACTTTGTCCAATGGTCTACGCCGCACTTGCATTTCTGCTCAATGCCTAAGAACTTGATAATCGGGCAAAGGATACTCTTCCAAAGCCAGCCGACAATACCGCCCTTATGGCACATATGGTCGCAGGTGTTACCGGATTGCGGCTTTTCAACCTCTGTTCCGCAGCGGTCACAGAAGCCGTCGTTATCGAGATCCTCATGTCCGCCGAAGCTTTCAATGACCTCCTGCTCTTTTTCAACATAGCCGCAGACCTGGCAGAAAACACGGTCGCTCAGACCGTCCTCGGTGCAGGTGGCTTCTCTGCCGTATTCGGTAACAAGAGTATGTCCGGTTGCCGGAATTTCGGTCTGTTCTTCAACAACGTCACAGCGAGAGCACTTTTTCGCATCAGTGAAACCTTTTTCGGTGCAGGTTGCTGCGTAGCCTTCCTTGGTAACTACCATATCGTGGCCGAGAGCGTCCGTTTCCTTCTGCGGTTCAATTACGGTGTTGCAGACCGAGCAGTGCTTGCCCTCTGTCTTGCCCTTTTCGGTGCAGGTTGCGGCAACGGCGGCGTCAATCACTTCCGTGTGGGGACGCTTTTCAACAACTTCCTGTTCAACAACCAGACCGCAGACTGAGCAGGTATAGCCCTCGGTAAGACCGGTTGAGCTGCAGGTTGCGGGAACAGC
>JAEDEQ010000116.1 GCA_016293225.1 Clostridiaceae bacterium | reverse complement strand
ATGGCAAGGGTTGCCCACAGAGAGGGCTATCCGGAGATCGGCCTGTACTGGGAAAAGGCCGCTTATGAAGAGGCCGAGCACGCAGCACAGTTTGCCGAGCTTCTCGGTGAAGTTGTTACCGACAGCACCAAGAAAAACCTTGAGATGAGAGTTGCCGCAGAGAACGGCGCAACCCTCGGCAAGACCGAGCTTGCAAAGAAAGCAAAGGAACTCGGCCTTGACGCTATCCATGACACCGTTCATGAAATGGCTCGTGACGAAGCAAGACACGGCAAGGCATTTGATGGCCTTCTCAACAGATATTTCAAATAATTTTAGGAGGAACTTTTATGGCTAAGCATGTTTGCCCCTGCGGCTATGTATATGATCCCGAGCTTGGCGATCCGGATAACGGCGTAGCTCCCGGCACAGCATGGGAAGACCTTCCCGAAGACTGGGTTTGTCCGTGGTGCGGACTCGATAAGGATTCCTTTGAAGAGGAATAATTTCTGACAGCAGAAGCCGCCGCAAGTTTTTATGCAGGCGGCTTTTGAAAAAGGAAGGGCAGTTCAGTTCAGTTGACCAAGGCATTTTTCCCTTCGTTAAATTCCGACCGTCTGCCGAAGCCGGAGGAACGCATATTCAAAGTGAATATCGGCTCATTGAGGTGAGCCGCGGCTCATTGGTAAAACGGTTAAAAGTCTGCTTTTAAAGTGGACTTTTTTTTGTTTGTTTTTATCGTTGACTTGAATGTATCAATTGCGATACAATTACTGCTGTAATCATTTAAAGCGGTAATACCTGTGTATTCGGTATTATCCGTCTGAGGAGTTGTATAAAAATGGACTACATAAACCGCGTCATTGATGACGTTAAAAAGAAAAATGCCGGCGAGCCTGAATTTATTCAGACCGTTACGGAGGTTCTCTCTTCGCTTGCACCGTATATTGAAAAGCACCCCGAGTTTGAAAAGGCTTCTCTGCTTGAAAGACTTGTTGAGCCGGAAAGGATTGTTTCTTTCCGTGTAACATGGGTTGACGACAGCGGCAAGGTTCGTGTGAACCGCGGATACAGGGTTCAGTTCAACGGCGCTATCGGACCTTATAAGGGCGGACTTCGTTTCCATCCGTCGGTATACCAGGGACTTGTCAAGTTCCTCGGCTTTGAGCAGACCTTTAAAAACAGCCTTACCGGTCTTCCCATCGGCGGCGCAAAGGGCGGCAGCGACTTTGACCCCCACGGAAAAAGCGACGCTGAAATCATGCGCTTCTGCCAGAGCTTCATGACCGAGCTTTACAAGCACATCGGTCCGGATATCGACGTTCCCGCAGGCGACATCGGTGTAGGCGAAAAAGAGATAGGCTACCTTTACGGCTGGTACCGCCACGTCAAGGGCGTTTTTGAAAACGGCGTGCTCACCGGAAAGAGCATGTCATACGGCGGCTCATATATCCGTCCGGAAGCTACGGGCTACGGCGCTGTTTACTACACTATTGAAATGCTTAAGCATTTTAACGACACCGTTAAGGGTAAAACAGTTGTTGTTTCCGGTTACGGCAATGTTTCCTGGGGCGCTATCAAAAAGCTCAACGAGCTTGGCGCAAAGGTAATCACAATATCCGGTTCCGATGGCTATATTCTTGACGAAGAGGGAGTAAACACCGATGAAAAGATCGACTATCTCCTGAAGATCCGCGCCTGCTCGGATATCAAGCTTAAAGACTATGCCGAAAAATTCGGCGCAAAGTTCTTCCCCGGCGAAAAGCCCTGGGGTGTTAAGGCAGATATCGTTATGCCCTGCGCAACCCAGAACGAAGTCGGCCTTGAAGAGGCAAAGCAGATTGTTGCAAACGGCACGCAGTATTATGTTGAGGTTTCCAATATGCCGACAACCAACGAAGCTTTGGAATATCTCAAGAAAAACCTCAAGGGCGTTGCTCCCTCAAAGGCTGCAAACGCAGGCGGCGTTGCTGTTTCCGCGCTTGAGATGAGCCAGAACTCCATGCGCTATACCTGGACAGCACAGGAGGTTGACGAGAAGCTCTATGCCATTATGAAGAATATTCACG
Source organism: Clostridiaceae bacterium (assembly GCA_016293225.1). GTDB lineage: Bacteria > Bacillota > Clostridia > Oscillospirales > Acutalibacteraceae > UBA6857. The sequence goes on along the minus strand of JAEDEQ010000116.1, from coordinate 1,880 downwards.
ATGAAAGCGCAAGAGCCGCCGAGGAAAACGGTCTCGGCTATGACCTTGTTGCCGGCGCAAACATTGCAGGCTTTGAAAAGGTTGCAAACGCAATGATGTTCCAGGGAATTATCTGAGCCGCTCAATTTCAGCCTTGTTGTTAGACGTAAAGTTAAACCGCACATCTGCTTTTTTCGGCAAATGTGCGGTTGTTTTGTTACTGAAAATTCTGGAGCAGGGCGATTGCTTCGTCAAACTCCTTTTCGTCCCTTTTTTGGAAGAGAAAACGGAGAAGCGAGCCGTGGGAGCCCTCCTTTTTTTCTTTGTCCTTATCCGAATCCTTAGACTTTTCTTTTGGTTTTTCCCTGTCTTTGCTCTTTTCCTTTTCGTGCTCTTTGACCTTTTCCTCCTCCTCAAAGTTCTTTTTGTCAAAGGCCTTTTTGACAGCCGCAAGGAACTGCTTCTGGGTGTAAACGCAAAGCCGGTCAACCTTAAGCTCATACGCAAGCTCCTCAAGCTGACAGACCGTATCGGCGCCGTATTCAAAAACCATGTTTCTGAATGTTTTCGGGGAAAAATAGTATATCTTTCCGCACAGATAGGAAAAAGCTTTTTTTGCGTCGTAGTAACCCATCTGCATACGCATTTTAACAATTTCGGAATCAAAGTCGAACGACGCGCCCAGATCGTCAATGTTATACGGTCTGATATAGACAATGTTGGAATTGAGGAAATCAAGGCTGTGATTTACGCCCCTGATTGTTGCAATGTCAACGACAACAAGGCGGTTGAAGCCGTGCTTTTTGAGCATTGCAACGGGCGTGTTGTCATAAACGCCGCCGTCAAGGAACTTTTCTCCCTCGGGACCGATGTTGTTTGCAAGGGGAATGTTTGACGAGGCAAGAAGATAGTCGATAAGCTGTCCCCCGGGAATCTCGTCAAGAAAAATTTCGCGCGCGGTCACGCCCTGAGTCATCTGAACGGTGACAAGGCCGAACGGAATTTTTATTGCCCTGACCTTTTTCTCGTCAATATATTTTGAGATAAAGTCCTTGACAGGGGAGGCGTCAAAGCCGCCGTTGCGGACAACCTCCTTGAAAAGTACGCCCCAGTTTTTGGTGCTGAAAAGGTTTTCGGGGTCGGGCAGCGGCTCGGAAAAATTTACGCCCTTGTCAAGCGAAATATTGTTCCACATTTCGCTCGCCGCCTTAAAATCATCTGCGGCAATGAGAGCGCCGTTGACGGCGCCGATTGAAACGCCGGCGATTGCCTCAAAGCGGACTCCGATTTCGCGCATGGCCTGCCAGGCGCCTATTTGATAAGCGCCCTTTGCGCCTCCGCCGGCAAGAACAAGACCAAACGGCTTCATTGAAAGCACTCCTTTTAATCAGATATAAACTTTTTCAAAACGAAAACAATGCGGCTGAAAATCAGCACAGCTTTGCAATAATAGAATTTGAAAGCAGAAAGCCCTTTTCAGTAAGGCTTATTTTTTTCTCATCAATTTTGAGAAGTCCGTATTCTTGAAGCTTTTCTGCCTGTCTGAGCTTTTCCTCGGAAAACTTTTCGCCGAAACGGTTTTCATATTCGGCGAAAACAAGCCCCCTTGAAAGCCGCAGGGCAAGCATTATGAACTCCTCTTTTGTTCCGCCCTCGCAGTCAAAAACAGGCGGCTCACTTTTCAAAAATGAGGCAAGGTCGCTTTTATAAAAGAAACGCTTTCCGCCCAGAAACGAGTGCGCCGAGGGACCGAGGCCGAGATACTCTCCGCAAAGCCAGTATTTGTTGTTGTGCCTGCTTTGAAAACCCGGACGGGCAAAGTTTGAAATTTCGTAATGCTCAAATCCGCTTTCCCTGAGCCGTTCGCACGTTTGAAGATACATATCGCACACGGCGTCCTC
>JAEDEQ010000115.1 GCA_016293225.1 Clostridiaceae bacterium | reverse complement strand
GCCGCTTTCATCTGCAAACAGCAACGGCGAGTGGGAATTAATTTACATTGTAAAAGCATATAGTAACTACTTTTCAAGTCGCGGCTTTCTGCAAAAAAGATAAGCTATCTATTTTTTCAAGTGAGCAAGGCGCAAACTGTAATGTAGCGCAAACAAAAAAGGAAAGGCAGCAGCCCGTACTGTTTCTTTCGTTGGGTTTAACAGAGCTTTAATTGCCGCGAAAGAAGACGTGGGACCCGAAACAAGCTCTGCAAAGCAGAGTTGTTTTGGGTCGCTCTTTCGCGGAGTATAAAAGTCTTTTTGGTTACTTTTGTGACGCATGACAAAAGTAACCCCAAGCGGAGCGGACGGATAAAAACCATTTGCACTTTTTACCCATAAATAAACAACATAAAAGCAAAATCCGTACGGGCGGCGCTCGAAGCCGCCCAAGAACTTTGCCCGTTGCACCGTTTACCCACAAAGGAACAACATAAAAGAAATACAACGGCAATATAATAAGCAAACATAAAGAAAAAAATCCATCATAATCCATTCAAATCGCGCCGGCTGCTCTTGACTTGTTTTCGGCTGCGTATTATAATCAGAGAGCTACACGGCAATGAAATGAGGAATGTGTGTGCAGGAAACGAAAGTGAGAGCCGCAGCGGCGCTGAGCCTTGCAATGGATCTCGGAAAAAGCATGGTTAAATGCGGAGCCGAAATGAACCGCGTTGAGGAAACGATAATCCGCGTGTGCTATGCTTACGGAATGAAACGGGTTGAGGTCTTTTCAATCATTTCAATGATGACCGTCACCGCCTTTGACGCGGATGGAAATGATTATACCCAGTCAAGGCGTATCTACGCCTATTCAAATAACCTCGGTCGGCTTGAGCAGCTCAACGCCCTTTCAAGGGAAATCTGCTTTGAGCACCCCGATATTGCCACGGCGCAGAGCGAGCTTGAAAAAATTAACAGCGAGGAAAAGCGCTTTCGCCTTTCCGCCTGCTTTGGAAATGCTCTTGCCGCTGCTGCTTTTGCAATCTTTTTCGGCGGCTCGTGGCGCGATTCCCTTGCCACGATTCCCATTGCGGTAATGATATATCTTATGAATTCCTTTATCAAAACCAAGGGAATGAACAGGCTGTTTTTCACGGCGGTCTGCTCGGCGCTTTCCGGCTTTTTTGCGCTTTTGTTTGTGCATTTCGGCCTTGCCGATAATGCGGATATGATAATGATTGGTGACATAATGCTTATCATTCCCGGTCTGATGCTCATCAACTCAATCCGTGAAATGCTTTGCGGCGACGTTATGAGCGGCCTTATGCGCTTTCTTGAAACAATGATAATTGCACTTGCGATCGCCTGCGGCTTTGCTGTTCCGATCCTTCTTTTGAAAGGAGTCTGAAAATGGAACTTAAAGAGGCTTTGACTATAGTTATCTCCGGTCTTGCCGGCGCCTGCGGTTTCGCGCTGCTTTTCAGGGTGCGCAAAAGCAAAATACTTTGGGCAACACTTGGCGGCGGACTTGTTTGCGTTGTGTATGTTGTCTGTTTAAAGCATTTCCGCCATGAATTTTTTCAGAACCTGTTTCCGGCGCTTTTCGGCGCAATTTATTCCGAGGTCATGGCAAGGATAACAAAATCTCCGAACACAACCTATCTTGCCTGCTCAATTATTCCGCTGGTTCCCGGTGGGAAGCTGTATTATACAATGTACTACTTTATTGTCGGGGAGATGGGGCAGTTTAATGAGGCGCTGAAGCAGACTGCGCGCATTGCCGCCGGTCTTGCGGTCGGAATTATTCTGATCTCCGTTTTTGTGCATCTGCTCAATCACAGAAGATTCAAGCAAATATACGATATCGAATAAAGCATAATAAAACAAGGCTTGCCGAAAGAGAGAAACCGGCAAGCCTTTTCTTTAATGTATCATCGGTAAATGTTGCGGCATTAAATTATTATAATTTTTCCAATGCCATAAAGTCAACCTTTTCAAGCGGTGTATGCGGAAGCTCGTTCAAAAAAACAATTTCACGCGGAACGGAGAACTTGTCAAGGTTGTTTTCGCAGGTTTCAATAATCTTCGCCCGGAATTCGTCCTCGTTGCCCTTGTGCTTGAGAGAAACATAGAGCCTGACAAGCGGCTTGCCCTCGCTTTCGCCCCTCACTGCGCAGCTTTCCTTGATAAAGGGGAGGGTGTCCATGAGGTTTTCAATATCAACGGGATAGACATTGTAGCCTGAGATGATGATAAGGCGCTTTTTGCGTCCGGCAAAGAAGAAGAAGCCTTCCTCATCGTAGTAGCCGAGGTCTCCGCTCCTTACCCAGGCGGTGCCGTCCTCGTCATAGTAAAGGCCGACGCCCCTTTCGCCCGTTTCGGTCAGGTAGCCGGCCATAACGGTTGAGCCGGAAATGCAGATTTCGCCAACCTCACCCGCAGGGAGAGGCTTGCAGTTATCGTCCCAGATTTCCATGCGGATACCCTCAAGCGGCTTACCGATTGAGCCGTCCTTGTTGACCCAGTTTGTGTTGGTGCAGCAGGCGGCGCAAACCTCAGTCAGGCCGTAGCCCTGCCTGAGTCTTGCCGAAGTGCCGTTGCGTTCAAGCATTTCATTGAAGTTATGCAGGAACGAGGGCGAAAGGTCGTCTCCGCCGACAAACATCATTCTTGTGTTTGCAAGGTGGGGACCGTCAAAGCCCTTGGCGCGGTAAAGCTTTTTGAACATATTCGGAATTCCGCCCATGCCGACAATACGGTTGTTCTGATAAAGCTTGACAACAAGCTTTGCGTTAAATTGCATGAGAGGTATGATTCTGGCCGCGTTGCAAAGAGCCATATGAGCCGCAACGCAAAGACCGAACGCGTGGAAAAACGGAAGAATGATGATTTCGGCCTCCTCGCCGGGAATCTGAATCTCATCAATATAGCCCATTTTGTAAACAAGCTCGTTTATAGCCTTGTTTGTGTGCATAATGGTTTTGCTTTTGCCGGTGGTGCCGCCGCCGTTGAGATAAACGGCGATGTCCGAAGCGTTGTTCTTCACACCGGGAACGCTTTTGCCTGCATATTTCTTCAGTGCCGAAGAATAGCTTTCGCAATTTTTAATTTTTGGGAAGATTGCCTCAATAAGTCCCTCTCCAAGCCTTGTTGCAGCCGCTTTCACGGGAGCGGCATAATCGGAATTTCTGCAAAGCAGAACGGGAACGCCGAGCTCGTTGAGTGTTTTAACATGGCTCTTGATAAGCAGATCAAGGATCATGACGCCCTTTGAGCGGCCGGTTATAACGTACTCTTTGAGCATCTCGGGCGGAAGCAGCGGATGGACGAACGAAACAATAACGCCAAGCTTGTTGAGGGCATAAAAGCCTACAAGGCTTTCAACGTTTGTTGGACAGAAGATGGTATAAACATCGCCGCGCCTGAGACCGAGTTCATGGTAAAAATATGCGGCCAAAGCTTCAACCTCGGCAATAAATTCGGAACGCTTAACACGCTTGTCCATGTGTTGAACAGTGTCAAAATCGCCGTATTGCTCAGTCGCTGCGCAGTAAAATTCAAAGCAGTTATAGTTACCGGATTCAATCATTTCATATCACATCATTTCTTTTTATTAATATTATAAATATCAGCCGATTCTGTGGCCGTCCTTAAGCTTAATTTCCTTGTTGCCGAGGAAGGGCAGGGTGAGCGAGCCGGTCATGGTGTCGCCCTCAAAGGTGACAGCGGCATCCATCATTTTTCCGGGCAGGAGGGTAATCTCTCCCTTGCCATAGATGGTGTTGCCCTCTGCATGAACATCATGATATTTGATTTCAACATTTTTGAATTTTTCGGGAAGATGAAACTCAATGTCATACTCTCCGTTGTTGTCTCTGATGTCAACAGTAATTTCACCCTTGAAAACGAGAGTGTTGACTTTTGCGGACCATTTACCTATTCCGACCATTTTTTCTGTCCTTTCAAAGAAAATTTTGTGCAATTTTTTGTACTCATATATATTAATGAGACATTGTGTCGCCAATGTGAACGTGATATG
>JAEDEQ010000031.1 GCA_016293225.1 Clostridiaceae bacterium | reverse complement strand
ACAGGTATTACCGCGGGCGCGACTGCATTGTTGAAAAGGTAGGAAAGAGCACCGTTACGCACACCGTTGACGATTTTTTCTCCGATGTCCTTTGCGCTGCCGCTTTCCTGAACAGTCTGGGCTTTCAAAAAAAGCACGCCGCAATAGTCGGCGAAAACTCATACAACTGGCTGGTTGCGTTTTTTGCCGTGAGCTGTCTCGGCGCCGTTGCCGTTCCCATTGACAGGGAGCTTAACGATTCCGAGATTGCAAAGCTTTGCAAAAAAGCGGACTGCAGCGCTGTTTTTTTCAGCAGGACATATAAAAATGCCGCGCTCGAATGTAAAACGGACGAAAGCTTCCTTTCCGTTTGCCTGAACGGCGAAAACTGCGGAGAAAGCATTTCTCTCGGAAACCTCATTTTCGAGGGCGGAAAGCTTCTTGAAAGCGTAAAGGAAAAGGAAAGCATACTTCGCGCAAAGCCCGGTGACGCGGCGGCAATTGTTTTTACCTCGGGAACTACGGGGGAAAACAAGGGCGTTGTGCTGACTCACCGCAATTTTGCCTCAAATGTTGACGCGGCTCTCGGCGTTATTGAGCATGTATACAGCGCAATGTCCGTTTTGCCGATGAACCATACCTATGAGCTTTCGTGCTGCGTTTTTTCGGCTCTGTGCCTGAACGCGGTGCTGTATATCAACGACAGCCTGAGACATTTTCAAAAAAATCTCCTCGAGTTCAAGCCGGAAGGTATGGCAGCCGTTCCTCTGCTTATGGACGACATATACGAACAGATAATCAAAAGCGCGGACGCGGCCGGAAAGCTTAAAAAGCTTATGAAAGCCGCAAAGCTCAGCAGAATGCTTCTGAAAGCCGGAATAGACATAAGAAAGCTCCTGTTTTCGTCAATACGCAAAAGCTTCGGCTACCGTTTCCCGATGATGGCCGTTGGCGGAGCGCCGGTGAACGGCGAAAGGGCGCGCTTCCTTTCGGCGCTCGGCTTCAATATATATATCGGCTACGGGCTGACGGAGGCTTCGCCCCTTGTTGCCATCAACGCTGATGTTATCCGCAACTGCGAAAGCGTTGGAAAATGCGTAAGCTGCACCGAATGCAGAATCCTTTCTCCTGACGCCGACGGAGTCGGCGAACTTGCAATAAGGGGCAGCAACATTGCAGGCGGCTATTACAACGACGATAAAGCCACTGCCCTTTCGTTCCGGGACGGCTGGTTTCTGACCGGCGATTACGGCAGAACGGACAAAAAGGGAAACATATATATTTCCGGAAGGAAAAAGAATCTTATCATTCTCGATAACGGAAAGAACATTTATACCGAAGTCCTTGAGGCATTTTTTACTGAGAATTGTCCGTTCATCAGGGAGGCCGTTGTCCTTGAACATACCAGACATGTGAACGGCGAAACGGTAAAGCTGCTTGCCCTTGCGATAAGCATTAAGGATGGCTTTTTTGAAAACGAAAACGATGATAAAATGCTTGAAAAGGTCTCGCAGGAGATTAATCTGCTAAATGAAAGGCTTCCGGCCTATAAACGTATTGCCGACGTTATGGCAGTACGCCATGAATTTGAAAAAACCTCAACAATGAAGATTATCAGAAAGAACGTTGAGGAGGAATATAAAAAATATACAGATTTGAGGGATAAAAGCCATGCTTGAAAAAATTATTGCAATCCTTTCGGAATATACCGATATTGAACCGGAAAAAATCACTGAGGAGACCAGCTTTAAAAACGACCTTGCGCTTGACTCGCTTCAGCTTATCAATCTTGCCGGAGATATTGAGGAAAAATTCAACGTTACAGTTTCCGACCGCGACGCGATGAATCTCCGGACCGTCGGCGATGTTATCCGCTTTGTTGAGAGGCAGAAATAAGTCAGTTTTACCTCAAAAAAACTAAGATTTTTTAATTGTTGTTTTGTGAACAGATTATTGACATTGTGTGAACAGGGTGCTATAGTATAGATGTGGTTAGTGCCAAACCTATGCTGAAGGAGGTTGTCACAATGGAAAAGGTTGCAGCTTTAATGGACTTGATTACAAAACTTCTTATCCTTGTAAAGCACCTTGTCGATATGACCTGATTTAATTGCAGTTAAACAAAAGCTATAATTCACAATAAGCGTTTTTATTCTTTGCCGACTGTGAATTATAGCCTTTTATTTTTTGCGGAGACTGAAAGCTTACGTCAGTTTGCCGTCTTGTGCAAATTGACAGATTATTCATAGACAGTCGGCAGAATTATCACAGGCAAGCTGCACATACTTAGATACGGGAAAGTTTTTTCCCAATAAACCGATTAAGGAGAAAAATGTATGGCAAAGCAGAATATTAACCGTCAGCAGCAGAACGGTCAGCAGCAGCAGAACGGCCAGCAGCAGCAGAACGGTCAGCAGCAGCAGAACGAACAGCAGCAGAATCGCCGACAGAACGAACAGCAGCAGAACAAATTCTGATAAGAGAACGCGGCAACCGTGGAAAGCGGCTGTCGCACTCTTTTTTTCGGCGCGCTTTCGGCTGTTATATGCCGTGCAGGGGGCTCTTCGGCAGGCAGCTTTTTCGGTTTTTGTCCGCAAAGGCGGCGTTTTTTCGCTTCCGGCTGATAAAAAACAAAAACTTTCAAAAAACTTGGAAAAACCCTTGACAAGGTTATATTAACGTGTTAATATGTTATCACAGTAAAGCGTGGGACGTATAAAACACGCTAATATAATTTAAGCCCGCAGGGCTTATAAGGAGAAGTTTATTATGAGCAAAAAAATTATCGCACTCGTGCTTGCCGTCCTTGTTGCGGCAATCGGTTTTGTTTTCGTTGCCTGCAACGGAAATGAAGAGCCCACAACCTCTGCCCCCGCAGATTCAAGCGACACCTCGGCCGCTGCCGCAGACAGCGACCTTGAATATGTTAAGAACAAGGGCAAGCTTGTTGTCGGCATCACCGAATTTGAACCCATGGATTACAAGGACAAGGAAAGCGGAAAGTGGGTAGGCTTTGACGCAGACCTTGCAACAGCCTTTGCAAAAGAGCTCGGCGTTGAGGTTGAATTTGTTGAAATCGTTTGGGATAACAAGATCATTGACCTCAACGGCAAAAACATTGACTGCGTCTGGAACGGCATGACCCTTACCGACGACGTCAAAGCCGCAATGGAAACCTCAAAAGCATACTGCAACAACGCTCAGGTTGTTGTTCTTCCGGCAGACAAGGTTGATTCCGTCAAGACCGTTGAGGACTGCAAAAAGCTCACCTTTGCGGTTGAAAACGGCTCCGCAGGCAAGAAAATGGCTGAAGCCAACGGCTTCAAGTTCACCGAGGTTGAAAAGCAGTCCGACGCTTTGACCGAGGTTGCAAGCGGCACCAGCGACGCGGCAATAATCGACTCCCTCATGGCCGGCGCAATGGTCGGAGAGGGAACCGGCTTTGCAACACTCAAGACCACCGACATCAAGCTTAACAGCGAGGAATACGGCGTAGGCTTCCGCAAGGGCTCAGATCTTGCCGCAAAGCTCAACGACTTCTTCGCAAAGAGCCTTGAAGACGGTTCAATGGAAAAGCTTGCCGAAACCTACGGCGTTCAGGAAGCTCTCATTAAATGAGATTTTAAATAATATATTCTGCAAACAGAGGGCTTTCAGGCAAAGCCCTCTGTTGCGCCGTTTTTAATCAACACCGTATTAGGAGTTTTGCTATGTTTGATAACTTTGCCGCACAGTTTCCCGTGGTATTCGACGCGCTGAATATCGGCTTTCTGCAAACGTTAAAGCTGTTTTTTGTCACTCTTGCCGGAGCACTTCCGCTCGGTCTGATAATTTCCTTCGGCTCAATGTCCCGCTTCAAGCCCCTGTCGGGTCTTGTCAAAACGGTTGTGTGGATAGTCAGAGGTTCGCCCCTCATGATTCAGATTATGATAATTTATTATTTCCCCGGTCTTATTATGGGCAACAACATCTGGGGTACAGGCGAGGGCGGCCGCTTCATTGCGTGCAGCGTTGCTTTTATACTGAATTATGCGTGCTATTTTTCCGAAATCTATCGCGGCGGCATTCAGGGTGTTCCGAAAGGACAGCAGGAGGCCGGTCAGGTGCTCGGACTGACAAAGCGGGAAATCTTCTTCAAAATCACTCTCCTGCAAATGATCAAGCGCATTGTTCCGCCGATGTCAAACGAGATTATCACCCTTGTCAAGGACACCTCTCTTTCAAGGATAATCGCGCTTCAGGAAATAATCTGGGCAGGCTCGGCTTTCATGAAGTCCTCGCGCGGAATTTCGGGCGAGATCTGGCCGCTGTTCTTCACGGCAGTGTATTATCTTGCGTTTAACGGCATTCTTACTCTCCTTTTCGGAAGAATTGAGAAGAAGCTGGACTATTTCAAAAGCTGAGGAGGAGAAAAGGCGATGGCAATTCTTGAAGTACATAACATTGAAAAGGCATTCTCAAGCACCAAGGTTCTCAAGGGCGTATCCTTTGAGCTTGAGCAGGGTAATGTGCTTTCAATCATCGGTTCCTCCGGCAGCGGAAAAACAACGCTTTTGCGTTGCATCAACTTCCTTGAAACTGCCGATAAGGGAAAAATAACCGTTGACGGCGACGTTATCTTCGATTCCGAAAGCAAGGAAACCCTTACCCCAAAGCAGAAAAGGGAAAAACAGCTTAAAATCGGTCTGGTTTTCCAGCAGTTCAACCTTTTTCCGCAGTATAATGTGCTTGACAACGTTACCCTTGCAATGAAGCTGCAGGCAAAGGAACGCCCGGATTTTAAGAAAAACAAAAAGAAAATCTATGCAGAGATTGAACAAAAAGCCCTCTCAATACTCGGAAAAATGGGGCTTTCGGATAAGATAAAAAACTATCCCTGCGAGCTTTCGGGCGGACAGCAGCAGCGCGTTTCCATTGCGCGCGCAATGGCTCTTGAGCCGAAGATACTCTTTTTTGACGAGCCGACAAGCGCCCTCGACCCGGAGCTTACCGGGGAAATTCTCAAGGTTATCCGCGAGCTTGCCGCCGAGCACATGACAATGGTCATCGTTACCCATGAGATGACCTTTGCCAAGGAGGTTTCCGATTACATAATCTTTATGGACGACGGCGTTATTGCCGAGGAGGGCAAGGCAAAGGACGTTATTGAAAATCCTCAGTCCGACCGACTTAAAGCATTTTTGAGCAAAATCTCCGACTGAATATGTTACCAAGGGCTGTTCTGATGTGTTTTCAGAGCAGCTTTTTTTGTTGTAATACAAAGCAAAAGCGGTCCGGATTGATAATGCCGGGCTGTATTTGCAAATTCCGGTATAAATATGTCTGCACCTGCCAAAAAACAGTTGACCTGCGGAAAAATAACAGGTATAATTGAAACGATATAATTTATTATGGAGGTAAATTATGAAGTATCAGGAAATTATAGACAAGCTGACTCTTGAAGAAAAAGCGTCTCTTTGCTCGGGAAAGGATTTCTGGCATACAAAAGGCATTGAACGCCTTGACATTCCGTCTGTCATGCTCACCGACGGCCCTCACGGTCTGAGAAAAAAAGATGAGAAGAGCAAAGGCTCAAGTCTTGAAAATTCCGTTCCGGCAACCTGCTTTCCCACTGCCGTAACAACAGCGGCCTCGTGGGATCCCGAGCTGCTTTATAAAATGGGCGAGGCTCTGGGTGAAGAATGCCTTGCCGAGCGCGTCAGCGTTCTCCTCGGCCCCGGAGTCAACATGAAGCGTTCTCCGCTCTGCGGAAGGAACTTTGAATATTTTTCCGAGGATCCCCTCCTTGCCGGCGAGGTTGCGGCAGGTCTCATTAACGGCGTTCAGTCAAAGGGTATCGGCACCTCGCTCAAGCACTTTGCAACCAACAACCAGGAAATGCGCCGTATGTCGGTTGACAGCGTTGTTGATGAGCGCGCCTTGCGTGAAATTTACCTCACCGCTTTTGAAATTGCCGTTAAAAAAGGCAAGCCGTGGACCGTTATGAACGCTTATAACAAGCTTAACGGTATCTACTGCTCCGATAACGAGGAGCTTCAGCAGACCATTCTGCGCGACGAATGGGGCTTTGACGGCGTTGTTGTTACCGACTGGGGCGCAGCAAACGACCGCGTTCAGGGCATCATTGCCGGCAACGACCTTGAAATGCCCACCTCCGGCGGCTATAACGACAAAAAGATTGCGGACGCCGTGCGCAGAGGTAAGCTTTCGGTTGAAATGCTCAACAGGCGCGTTGACGCACTTCTTGACCTTGTTTTCAAGTCTGAAAAGAGTCTCGGCTGCTATACCTACGACAAAAAAGCGCACCATCAGCTTGCCTGCGAGATTGCGGCGCAGTCAATGGTGCTGCTCAAGAACGACGACGGCATTCTTCCGCTTAAAAAGGGTCAGAAAATTGCCGTTATCGGCGAGCTTGCAAGGTCTCCGCGCTATCAGGGCGCAGGCTCCTCGCAGATTAATCCGACCGAGCTTTCGGACGCTTTCAGCGCACTTGTCAAAGAGGGCTTTCAGCCTCGCTATGCTCCCGGCTACGACAAAAAGAGCAGCGGAATTTCGCAGCTTCTCATCAATGACGCCTGCGACCTTGCAAAAAAGAGCGACGTTGTTCTCCTTTTCATCGGCCTTACAGAGGAATATGAAGCCGAGGGCTACGACAGAACAACGCTTGAGCTTCCTGCCGCCCACAACCGCCTTGCAGAGGAGATCTGCGAGGTCTGCGATAATGTTGTTGTTGTCCTTTCCGGCGGTTCGCCCGTAACAATGCCGTGGCTCTCGAAGGTCAAGGGTGTTCTCAACTCCTATCTCGGCGGTCAGGCGGGCGGCGAAGCGGTTGCGGACATTCTTTCCGGAAAGCAGAACCCCTGCGGAAAGCTTGCGGAAACCTATCCGCTCTCGCTGTCGGATACCCAGTGCGTCAATTATTATCCCGGAACGGTTATGACTACCGAATACAGAGACAGCGTCTATATCGGCTACAGATATTATGACACCGCAAAGAAGGACGTCCTCTTCCCGTTCGGCTTCGGTCTTTCCTACACTGAGTTCAAGTATTCCGGTCTGAAGCTTTCAAAGAAAAAGCTCAAGGATACCGAGACTCTCACCGTTTCGTTCAAGGTTAAAAATGTCGGTTCCGTTGCCGGTGCGGAGATTTCGCAAGTCTATGTTGCAGACAACGAAAGCACAATCTACCGTCCGTCAAAGGAGCTCAGGGGCTTTTCCAAAACCTTCCTTGAGCCGGGCGAGGAAAAGACGGTTACCGTTGAGCTTTCAAAGCGCGCGTTTGCGTATTACAATGTGAACATTCACGACTGGCACGTTGAAAGCGGCGATTTTGAAATTCTTGTCGGCGCTTCAAGCCGCGATATAAAGCTAAAGGGTAAGGTTACCGTAGAATCTACCGCGGAAAATGTTACCGTTCCCGATTACAGGGCAGTCGCTCCCGAATATTACACCGGAGATGTTCAGTCGGTTTCCGATGAAGCTTTCACCGCCGTTCTCGGTCATGAAATCCCGTCCCCGGTGAGAGGAAACGAGCCGTTTACTTTGCTTGACTCGCTTGAGCGCACCAAGGACTCAAAGTGGGGCGGAAGAATCAATACCGTTATTGACAAGGCGCTCAACCTTGTTTTCAAGGAGAGCAACTCAACCGTTGACATGGTCAAGGCAATGGCTCTTCAGATTCCTATCAGGAACTTTATCACCATGAGCAGCGGCGTATTTACCGAGGAAATGGCAAACGGACTTCTCATGATTCTCAACGATGGAGAGAGTACGGTCAAGGGTGCCGGAAAAATCCTTGCAGGGCTCGGCAGCGCCGTTATGAAGCTTCCCGCCTTGCTCAAAATGGTCTGAAAAATTAAAGGCGAATAAAAATAAGAGGCTGTCCGCGCGGGCAGTCTCTTGCTTTTTTCGGTTTTATCTGAGAACCTCAATCATTCTGTCCGGGAAGTTGCCTATAAGTGCGTCAACGCCCATTGCAGAAAGGCGCTTGATATCGTCATACTCGTTGACCGTCCAGGTATTGATCTCGCAGCCGGCGTCATGCATTTCCCGGACTGTTTCCGGCGAAAGGAAGCAGTGAATGGGGTGACAGCACTGAACGCGGTTTTCGGCGGTATACTTTCCGTAATTGATAAGCCAGCTTTCCGAAAGGAAGCCGCGCTTGATTTCCGGAGCAATTTTTTCGCAGCGCAGAACCGAGTAATGGTTGAACGAGGAAAGAATAATCTTCTTTTCAAGTTCGAATTCGCGGATCATGTCAATAACGCGCTGTTCAATTGTAGGATACTCAAAAATTCCGGTTTTGAGCTCAATGTTTGTGATAATGTCGGTATCCTTGACAAGCTCAAAGTATTCGCGCAGGGTCGGAATTTCATTGAAGCCGTAAACACCCTTGAAGCCTGCGGAGTAATCAAACCTGCGCAGTTCTTCAAAGGTCATGTCCCGGACAAGACCCTGACCGTTTGCGGTGCGCTTGATGTCCTCGTCGTGAATAATTACAAGCACATTGTCCTTGGTGAGGTGGACGTCAAGCTCAATACCGTCGCAGCCGATTTCGACCGCTTTTTTAAAAGCGAGCATCGTGTTTTCGGGATATTTGCCCGAAAAGCCTCTGTGAGCAAAAATTTTTGACATTGTAAATCACTTCTTTTGAAAATTTTCGGCAAAAGACTGCCTTTGGAGCCGGTGAGGCAGAACGCCGGTGCGAGTCTCGCCGGTCACACTGATTATACACAAAAATCGGATTTTTTCAAGATATAATTGTATTTTTTACGCAGAAAAAACGGCCTGCCGCAGAAAGAGGCAGACCGTTTGGAGTTGATTGCGTTTTACTTAAAAGTAACGGTTGTTCGGAACGGGCGGAATTTCCGGAGCGGGCTTTCCGAGGAAAACATCGTAGAAAATGTACTTGAAGAAAGCGCCTACCGATTGCCAGAAGCGAACGATCAGTTCAAGGAAAGTTGTTTTTGAATACTCTTCGTCAATATCCTCGGCAACGGTGGTATCCTCGGCAAAAACACTGAATGCGCCGGAAAAGGCCGAAAGCGAAAGAGTAAGCACAAGAACAAAAGCGATGAGTTTTTTAAGTGTTTTATTCATATGTATCCTCCTTATTATAAGATGTCTTATTATCATTATAACCATAAAAGCAAAGCAAGTCAAGATTTTTTAATACTTTTCACATCAGAAAGTTAAACTTTGTTCAAAGCATATAATTGACAAGCACGCTTTCGGTCTTTTTGCCGAACCATTCTTTGCCGTTTACTGTTTTGCAGCAGCCAATCTTGTAGTATGCGGCTCTTTCGCCGCTTTCACCCTTGTCCTCGAGGGTAAGAGTCGTGCCGTTTTCGGTGCGCGCAACTTCCCTGAACTCTCCGTCCTTTGTGCTGCTTTTGTAAAGGATATAGCACGAAACGCCTGCGGTCATGCGGTATTCAAAGGAAACTTTTTTAAAAAGGCCGCGCCTGAATCGCAGTATTTCGGTGCTGTCAACGCAAACGAAGCACTCCTCCCTGCCGGTGTTGCTGTATATGCGCGCCTCCGGAAGGAAAGATGACGAGCCGCCGGACGCGGCGCTCATGTCGGAAATGTAGCTTTGAACGTTGTAATAGTACACCTGACCGGAGGTTGCGGTGTTATCGGTAAACGAAAGCTCCCCTGCCTTTGTTTCGCCGCGCACAACGGATTCATTCATTTCCTCAAGGCGGCGGTTGATAACATAGCCGGCGGCATTTTTATCGTTTTCCCAGGTGATGCGGACCTTTCCGAACGACGGGCTTTCAATTCTGGTGATGTTGACAGCCGGAACGGAAGAGATGTTGACCGCGCGCGCAGAGCCTTTTTTTGAAAGCGGACGCAGCTTGCCCTCAACGGTTTTGAGCGCATTGATGCGGTACTGATAAACGCCGTCCTTATCCTCCTTTTTGCAGGTGAAGGAGGTGACTCCGGCGTCCACCGCGCCGATTTTTACAAACTTGTCCTTTTCGCGGTCATAGCGTTCAATATTATAGCCGGTGGCCTCTTTGACCTCTTTCCACGAAAGCTCAACGGTTCTTTCGTCGGTAACGTCGGCAAAAACGATTTCGGGTTTGGTTTTCAAAACTTCTTTAGCCATTCTTATTTCCTCTTGTTAAATGCTTAATATCATAAAAGCTTTGCGCTTTCCCTGTCAAGATAAATGACGGCGTTGCTGTGGTTTTGAAGCACGGACGCCGGGCAGGAGGGGGTAACCTCGCCTTTTATCATTTTAAAGACGGCGTTCGCCTTGCTTTCGCCCGTGGCGATGAGAAGGATTTTTTTAGCCCTCATGATATCGCCGATACCCATTGTCAGCGCGTAGCGGGGCATTTTTTTGTCCTTGAAATATTTGCTGTTGGAGTTAATTGTGCTTTGGGTGAGCTTAACCTTGAACGGCCCGTCGGAAAAGCTGTCCGACGGTTCGTTGAAGCCGATATGGCCGTTTGTGCCGATTCCGAGCAGCTGAATGTCTATTCCCCCCGCGGCGGCAATTTTTTCTGAATATTCGCGGCAGCTCTTTTCGCTTTCGGCCTCATCGCCGGAGAGGAAGTTAACCCTTGCAAAATCGATGTCGGTTTTGCCGAAAAGGTTTTCTTTCATAAAGCAGAAATAGCTGTTTTCATCCTCGCGCGTAAGACCGCAGTATTCGTCAAGGTTAAAGGTTGTAATGCTTTTGAAGCTGACCTCGCCGTTTTCATAGGCTTCGATCATGCGCTTATAGGTTTCAACGGGCGAAGCTCCTGTGGCAAAGCCGAGCACGGCTTCCGGATTCCTTTTAACTTCATCAATGATTATTGACGAGACTGCTTTTGAAATTTCAAAAGTGTTTTCCATAACACGGACTTCCATTTTTATCCACTTCCTTTTTCGGCCATATCATACCACATATGAGCAAATTTTACAATTATTTTTTGCAGACATTAAAAAAAGGGGGCATTTTTTGCCCCGCAACATTTTAATTATATTACACTTTAACGCTTCAAGTCAATACAAAAACCAAAAGATATCCGCTGAAAAGCAAAGTTTGTATACCTGCACATTTTAAAGCTCTTTCTTTCGTGAATTTTGCGAATTGAAAAGAAAGGTAGCTTTTGATATATTATAGACAGAAAGGGTGATACCAATGTACAGGTAAAAAACCTAATCTAAACAAAGAAAGGAATGATACCGGTGTACAGGTAAAAAATCCGGCAAAAGCTTTTCGGTTTCAAAAAATATTGACATAGATTGGCAAAAACCTTTATTCAGTGAACATTAAAAATAATTTTGCAAACAAACTTTAAATGAAACCGAGAAAAAATAACCGGATACCCCAGAAAAGATGACCGAACCGAAATTCTATTCAGCCCGAGCATGAAGCAGTTCCCGCTTATGGAAAAAAACAAAACATAATGCAGAAAGCAGAACACGAGAAGGAACGGCATCGAAAATTCGTAGAAAGCGAAGGTTAAAAAAGATGTTAGATACCAAGAATTCACAGAAATGACCCTTGACTGCAACAAAAGCCTGTAAAGAAAGGCAGCAGTCAAGGGTCATTTCGCATTTATATCTCGTTTTTCTCCGCCGTAACAGGGCGGTGTTTTTTTATTTCTGCCTGATTTTGCTCCAGTACTCCTTTGCGGCCTGTTCGTTTTTGTTTTCGCCGTAGGTGTAGTACGTTTTGTCCTTTATCGCGTCCGGAAGATACTGTTGTGGAACATAGTGGTTCGGGTAGTCGTGCGGATATTTATAGAACTGCCCCTTGCGCGCGCTGTCCTCTCCGTCATAATGCTTGTTCTGGAGCGTGCGCGGAATCGGCCCGCTGTTTCCCTTGCGGATATCGGCCGCCGCAGCGTCATAGGCAAGATAGGCGGAGTTTGACTTGGGACTGTTGCAAACAAGGACAACCGCGTCCGCAAGGGGAATCCGCGCTTCAGGCAGACCGACCATGAACGCCGCGTCAACCGCAGCTTTAACAATGGGGATTATCATCGGATAGGCAAGACCCACGTCCTCGCACGCGCAGACCATGAGCCGCCTTGCCGCCGAGGGAAGGTCGCCGGCCTCCAGCAGTCTTGCAAGGTAATGCAGCGCCGCGTTCGGGTCTGAGCCGCGCATGGACTTCTGGAAAGCGGAAAGGATATCGTAATGCTCGTCCGCGTCCTTGTCATATTTCATGGAGCTTTTCTGCGTCAGCTCCTCGGCTCTTTCAAGGGTTATGAGGGCTTTTCCGTCCTCAACGGGGGTGCTCAGAACGCAAAGCTCCGCCGCGTTCATCGCCTTTCGCACATCGCCGCCGCAGGAAAAGGCAATTCTTTTTGTAACGCCGTCCTCTTTTTCAATTTTGATGTTCTTTTCCTTTTCAAGGAAGGAGAAGGCCCTTTCAACCGCAGGCATGATCTCCTCTCCGGTGACGCTCTTGAACTCAAACACGGTTGAGCGGCTCAGAATGGCATTGTGGATATAGAAATACGGATTTTCCGTTGTGGAGGCAATGAGGGTGATTGAACCCCGTTCAATATAATCAAGCAGGGTTTGCTGCTGCTTCTTATTGAAATACTGAATCTCATCAAGATAAAGCAGAACTCCGTTCGGCGCTTCAAAGGTGTCAAGGCTTGCAACAATGGCCTTGATGTCGGCGGTTGAAGCGACTGTTCCGTTAAGCTTGCAGAATTTTCTGTTTGTGCGGCTTGCAATTATTGAGGCAAGGGTGGTTTTTCCGATTCCGGACGGCCCGTAAAAAACAAGGTTCGGAATTTCGCCGCTGTCGATTATTCTGCGCAGAGCCTTTCCCTCGGCAAGCAGATGGCGCTGACCGACCATTTCCTCAACGGTTTTCGGCCGCAGCTTTTCGGCAAGAGGAACATTCATTTTTTTCACCGCTCCTTTTTCTTTGGCTTCGGGTAATATTATAGCCGCAGAAAAGCAGTTTTGGTTTACAATGGAGAAAAATAATCTGCCATGCTGCGCAGACCGAAAGCGCTGCCCCGGACAGGAAAGGGAAAGCCGTCTTTTGTTTTTTCGCTTTTTGGCGGAGAGGGGCAGCCGATTTGTCTCTGTCGGGTGAAAAAAATTGTTGACCTTCCACAAAAAATTACATTAGTATTTGACATTTCGACTTTGCTGTGATATAATCCTGAAGTATAAGTGAGCAAAGGCGTTCATTCATAGAAGGGAAGCCCCCTTTTACGATGGACGCCTTTGCTTTTTTTCATTAAGCAGCCCGTAGGCAGAACAAAAACGTGCCGGTTGAAGCAGGCTGCCCGATAAAACTTTTTCGGAAAGGACAACAAAGTATGAAACTTGAAGGAGAGATCAGAATACCGTCCGGCTGTGCAATTGCGGCGGTCATTTCAAGGGACGGAAAAAGAATGACGGGTGATTCTGTGATAAAGGGAATTGCAACCATGCACGACCGCTCAAACGGTCTCGGCGGCGGCTTTGCCGGCTACGGAATCTATCCCCAATACAAGGA
Source organism: Clostridiaceae bacterium (assembly GCA_016293225.1). GTDB lineage: Bacteria > Bacillota > Clostridia > Oscillospirales > Acutalibacteraceae > UBA6857. The sequence goes on along the minus strand of JAEDEQ010000031.1, from coordinate 6,996 downwards.
TTTTTATGCGTTTCACATTTTTTATAACGACAGCGACGCAAAGGAAAAGTGCGAGCGCTTTCTCAAGGACAGCTTTGAAATTGTTAAGGCGGAGAATATCCCGATAAGGAAGATACCGGAAATTACCGATGTTCCGATAATCCGAAGATACTTTGTTACTCCGTTTGCCTCCGTGCTTTCAAGGCTGCAGCTTGATGAAAAGGAATATGTTGCCCGAACGGTCATGCGCATTAACACAAGTCTTCCCGGTTGCTATGTTTTTTCAAGCGGAAAGAACATGGGCGTTTTCAAAGCTGTCGGTTATCCGGAGGATGTCGGACGCTTTTACCGCCTTGAGGAATATGAGGCTTACTGCTGGACGGCTCACGGAAGATATCCGACCAACACCCCCGGCTGGTGGGGCGGCGCGCACCCGTTCTCACTGCTTGATTACTCCGTGGTTCATAACGGCGAAATATCCTCCTATGACGCGAACCGCCGCTTTATTGAAATGTTCGGCTACAAATGCACGCTTCAGACCGATACCGAGGTCATAACCTATATTGCAGATTACCTCATCAGGCGGCAGGGACTTACTCTTGAGGAGACCGCTTCGGTTATTGCCGCGCCGTTCTGGAGCACAATCGAAAGCAAGGACGAGGAGACGAAAAAGAAGCTTTCCTATCTGCGCACAATGTTTTCCGGTTTCCTTATCACCGGGCCGTTCTCAATCGTGCTGGGCTTCAGCGGCGGAATGATGGCTCTCAATGACAGGCTCAAGCTGCGCTCAATGGTTGTTGGCGAAAAGGACGACAAGGTTTTTGTTGCAAGCGAGGAGGCCGCAATCCGCGCCATGGAACCGGACGCTGCAAACATCTATGCTCCGATGGGCGGAGAGCCTGTTATCGTAAAGGTCAAGGAGGGTATGTATTAATGGGTGTTTCATATATTTTTCCCGATTTTGAGGTTATGCGCAATTATGACCGCTGCATTGCCTGCCGCGTCTGCGAACGGCAATGTGCCAACGAGGTTCACTTTTTTGATTCCGACAGCGGACTTATGATGTGCGACGAGGCAAAGTGCGTTGACTGCCAGCGCTGCGTTTCGCTTTGCCCCACTCATGCGCTCAAGATTGTTAAAAACGACTGTGCTTTCCGCGAAAACGCAAACTGGCAGACGGACACTATTAAGGAAATTTACAAGCAGGCAACGGGCGGCGGCGTTCTGCTTTCGTCAATGGGCAACCCGAAAAACTTCCCGGTATATTGGGACAAAATTCTCATCAATGCTTCCCAGGTAACGAATCCGCCGATTGACCCTTTGCGCGAGCCGATGGAAACCAAGGTCTTCCTCGGAAAAAAGCCGGAAAAAATTGAACGCGACAAAAACGGAAAGCTCAAAACCGACCTTCCGCCGCAGCTGGAGCTTTCAATGCCGGTAATGTTCTCCGCAATGAGCTACGGCTCAATAAGCTATAACGCCCACGAAAGCCTTGCAAGGGCGGCAAAAAAGCTCGGCATACTTTACAACACCGGTGAGGGCGGACTGCACGAGGACTTTTACTGCTACGGCGAAAACACAATCGTTCAGGTTGCCTCGGGGCGTTTCGGCGTGCATGAGGAATACCTCAACACCGGCGCGGCGATAGAGATAAAAATGGGTCAGGGTGCAAAGCCCGGAATCGGCGGACATCTGCCCGGCGCAAAGATTGTGGGCGATGTTTCAAAAACGCGCATGATACCCGAGGGCTCGGACGCAATCTCGCCCGCTCCGCACCACGATATCTATTCCATTGAGGACCTGCGCCAGCTTGTCTATTCACTCAAGGAGGCAACGGAGTATAAAAAGCCCGTAATTGTTAAGGTCGCCGCCGTTCATAATATTGCGGCGATTGCAAGCGGAATTGCACGCAGCGGCGCGGACATAATCGCCATTGACGGCTTCCGCGGCGGAACGGGCGCCGCACCGACAAGGATACGCGACAACGTTGGTATTCCTATTGAGCTTGCGCTGGCTGCGGTTGATAAAAGACTGCGCGATGAAGGCATACGCAACAACGTTTCGCTTGTTGTCGGCGGAAGTATCCGCTCCTCCTCGGACGTTGTCAAGGCAATAGCCCTCGGCGCGGACGCGTGCTACATTGCAACGGCCGCCCTGCTTGCGCTCGGCTGTCACCTTTGCAGAACGTGCCAGACCGGAAAATGCAACTGGGGCATTGCAACCCAGCGCCCGGAGCTTGTAAAAAGGCTCAATCCGGAAATCGGCGAACAGCGCCTTGTCAACCTCATGACCGCATGGCGGCATGAAATCAAGGAGCTGCTTGGCGGAATGGGAATCAACTCTATTGAAGCACTGCGCGGAAACCGACTTATGCTGCGCGGCGTTAACCTGACGGGAAAGGAGCTTGAGATCCTCGGTATCTCACACGCAGGAGAATGAAAAAAGTATTTGTTAAAGAAGAATGGTGTCTCGGCTGTCACCTTTGCGAATATAACTGTGCTTTTGCAAATTCGGGGCTTGACCGCATGGAAAAGCTCAAGGGAAAAAGCATTTATCCGCGAATCCGCGTTGAAAGCGGAAAGGACGTTACCTACGCCGTTTCCTGCCGCCACTGCAAGGACGCAATCTGCGTAAAAAGCTGCATTTCGGGCGCGCTGCACCTTGAAAACGGCGCAGTCTGCATTGATCATGAAAAATGCGTCGGCTGCCTGACGTGCGTTCTGGTCTGCCCGTTCGGCGCCGTTGTTCCCGGCGAAAACGGCGCGGTTCAGAAGTGTGAGCTCTGCCTTAAAAATTCCTGCGGAGAGCCTGCCTGTGTTTCGGGCTGTCCGAACAGGGCGATAGTTTATGAGGAGGGGTGACGGAACAATGAAAAAGTATCTCATCATCGGAAATTCAACTGCGGCAATCGGCTGCATAGAGGGAATAAGAAGTGCGGATAAAGACGGAGAGATCACCGTTGTTTCAAAGGAAGACCGCCACACCTACTGCCGTCCGCTGATCTCGTATTATCTTGAGGGCAAGACCGACCTTGAAAGAATCAAATACCGCCCCGACAGCTTCTATGAGGAGAACGGTGTCAAAGTTCTTTTTGGTATTTCAGCAGAAAAAATCGACAGTGAAAAAAAGTCGGTTACACTTGACAACGGCTCAGTTCTTCCCTATGACGAGCTTTGCGTTGCCGCAGGCTCTTCGCCCTTTGTTCCGCCGGCAGACGGCTTTGAAAAGGTGAAGAACAAGCTTTGCTTCACGACGCTTGACGACGCTCTTGCGCTCGAAAAAATTACTGACAAAAACAGCCGTGTTCTGATAATCGGCGCAGGACTTATCGGCCTGAAGTGCGCCGAGGGACTTTTTGAAAGGGTGAAAAAAATCACCGTCTGCGACCTTGCCGACCGTGTGCTTTCAACAATACTTGACAAGGAAAGCTCCGTTATGGTGGAAAAGCGGCTTGAGGAAAACGGAATAGAACTTGTGCTGAACGATTGCGCGGTGCGCTATGAAGCGAACAAGGCTTTCATGAAAAGCGGAAAGGAAATTGAATTTGACGTTCTTGTTACTGCCGTGGGCGTAAGGCCGAACGCAAAGCTTGTTTCGGACGCCGGCGGAAAATGCGGACGTGCAATAACTGTTGACGAACACATGAAAACCTCGCTTGAAAGCGTTTATGCCGCAGGCGACTGCACCGAAAGCGTCGATATTTCCGACGGAAGCACAAAGGTTATGGCTCTTTTGCCCAATGCATATATGCAGGGCTTTTGCGCCGGAGTGAACATGGCAGGAAAAGAGCAGGTTTTCGATAACGCAATACCGATGAATTCAATCGGCTTTTTCGGCGTACACATCATGACCGCCGGAAGCAGACCGCAAGAGTCTGAGGGCGCATACGTCTGTGGAGAAAAGGACGAAGACGCGCTCAAAAAGCTTTATATCAAAGATAACAGGCTTGTTGGCTTCATTCTCATCGGAAAAACCGAACGCGCCGGAATATATACCGGCATGATAAGGAACAAAACGGATATTGCTTCGGTAGACTTTGAAAGGCTTCAGAAATGTGCCGATCTTTCAGCCTTTTCAAAGCAGTGGCGCAAGGAAAAGTTAGGGGGCGTTCTTCAATGACACATATAAATGCAGACGGAGTTTTGTTCTCAAAGCTCAACGAGTATATCCGCAGTGCGGACAGGGACTGCGTGATTGATAACTGCCTCGGACAGCGCTTCATCGCTTCGGGCATGAAGGATAAGAATATCACAATAGGCGGCGTTCCCGGAAACGCGCTCGGCGCCTATCTCGGAGGCGGAACAATTACCGTTAACGGCAATGCGCAGGACGCAGTGGGCGACACAATGAACAACGGGGAAATTGTTGTTCACGGAAACATCGGAGATGCGGCAGGCTATGCAATGCGTGGAGGCGCAATCTACATTCGGGGCAGCGCAGGCTACAGAGCCGGAATACACATGAAGGAGTACAAAGAAAAAAAGCCCGTAATCGTCATCGGTGAAAGGGCGGGGAGCTTCCTCGGCGAATACCAGGCAGGCGGACTCATAATCGTCCTCGGTCTCCAAAAGGACGGCAAGCCCACAGTCGGAAACTTTCCCTGCACGGGAATGCACGGCGGAAAGATGATAATTCGCGGAAATACAGCCTCGATACTTTTCCCGGCGCAGGTCACCGCAAAAAAAGCGGACGAAAGCGACATGGCGGAGATTCGCCCGTATATTGAGCGGTTCTGCCGGCTTTTCGGCTTTGATACGCAGGAGATGCTTTCCGCGCCGTTCACGGTCATTACGCCGGACAGCAAAAACCCGTATAAGCAGATGTATGTTGCAAATTAGATTTTAGATTTCAGATTTTAGATTGATGGGTGGTTGCATATAAATGCAAACAGAAAAAGCTATAACTCACACAAGACCTTCCTTTGCAGGTGTTTGTGAATTATAGCTTTTTTACTTTTATCTGCGCTGAATGCGTTTTATAATTATTTTTCCCCGAGGAGTTTTGCAAGCTCCTCCATGAAAGTGTTGATATCCTTGAACTGACGGTAGACCGAGGCAAAGCGGACATAGGCAACCTCGTCAAGCAGCTTCAGCCTGTCCATTGCAAGCTCGCCGATATGTACCGAGGTGACCTCGCGGTCGAGCGAGTTCTGAAGCTCGGCTTCAATGTCTGCAACAGCGTTTTCTATCTGAGAGATGGACACCGGACGCTTTTCGCAGGCGCGCAGCATACCGTTAAAAAGCTTTACGCGGTCAAACGCTTCGCGCGATTTATCCTTTTTAACAACGATAATGGGTACGCTTTCAATAATCTCATAGGTTGTAAAGCGCTTTGAGCAGGAAACGCACTCACGCCTTCTGCGAATTTTTTCTCCCTCGTCCGTCGGTCGTGAATCAATAACCTTGCTTTCCGAAAAACCGCAAAACGGACATTTCATATGTTGATTTCCCCTTTCACGCGGCCGCTTGGCAAAAAGCGCGGTCTGACCGCTGTTATTATATCTATTGTATCACAGTTGATTTTTGCTGTCAAATAAAAGTGAGCGCCGGCTGCCGCAAAAGCGCAAAAAAGCACAGCCCGGATAGCATTAACGGCTGCGTTTTTGCGCCTGCGGCGTAATATTCGGATTTTGTCCGGCTTTATTTAGTTTGCGCCGCGCTTAAAAATTACGCCCATGCAGCGCTCGCCGCAGTGCGAGGCAATGCAGCAGCCGGCCTCTTGTGTTATCACGGACTCAAACCCTCCCTCTGTTTTTGTGAACAAGGCAAGCTCGCTCACCTCGTCTTCGGAAAGCGAGGTGTAATTGAGCAGGCAGAGCTTTCGGTCAATACTGCCGGTGAGCTTTTCTGCAATATATTTTTTCATGGCGTCAAGACCTTTTCCGCGGAACTTTTTTCCGGGAACAAGCTCGCCGTCTGTTATATCTATCGTGGGTCTGAGGGAAAGCAGGTCGGCAAGCAGCTTTTCGCCCGCTTTGCAGCGTCCGCCGCGCAAAAGGAAAGCCGTATCCTCAAGAATAAAGCTTGTGCTGATTTTTGTCCGCTCGTTTTCAAGCCGGCGCGCTATCTCCTCTGCCGTTTCTCCGCTTTCACGCAGCCGGCTCGCCGTGAGAGCAAGCAGCGCCGTTCCGGCGGAAAGGCTCTGGGAATCAACAACAAAAACGTTTTCAAGGCTGTTTGAAGCAAAGAGCGCGTTGTTGAAGCATGAAGAAATTTTGCTGCCGAGCGCAACATGAACAACATCAAAGCCCTTTTCGGTCAGCGTTTCAAAAACAAGCTTGTATTCGTGCGGCGAAATTCCGGAGGTTTTCGGCATACTTGAATAAAGCCGGCTTTTTTCAAAAAGCTCTTTGGTTGTCAGGTCAACATTATCCTTATACTCCTCATCGCCGATGATGACCGTCATCGGCATGACATGGATATCGTACTGCTTTTGCAGTTTTTCCGAAAGGTCAGAGGCGCTTTCGGTGGTTATTGCAATTTTTTTCGGCATTTATATCATCTCCGTGTAATTGATATTTTTATATAATGAGTGCTTGTGGATAAACGGTGCAAATGGGTAAAGTACTCGGGCGGCTACAAGCGACGCCCCTACGAATTTTGCTTGTACGTTGTTCTTTTGTGGGTAAATAGTGCAAGTGGTTTTTGTCCGTCCGCTCCGCTGGGGTTACTTTTGTCATGCGTCACAAAAGTAACCAAAAGGACTTTGCTTCGGCTACGGCGCAAGAAGGAATCAAAATGACGGCTTTGCGGGGGAAAAGCCGCATTTCGCTTCCATTGCGCCTACAGTTAAGTTGTGCTGAACCCATTTTTCCTTCGGACGCCGCTTTCATCTGCAAACAGCAACGGCGAGTGGGAATTAATTTACGCTTTAAAAACATATAGTAACTGCTTTTCAAGTCGCGGCTTTCTGCAAAAAGATAACATCTAACATCTAACATCTAATATCTAAAATCTAAATTCGGACGCCGCTTTCATCTGCAAACAGCAACGGCGAGTGGGAATTAATTTACGCCTT
>JAEDEQ010000030.1 GCA_016293225.1 Clostridiaceae bacterium | reverse complement strand
GTTTTCAATGATAGGAACGGATATCTTTGCGTCTATCTCGCTTCCCGTTGCAACAATTTCCCCGAGGGGGCTTTTGCCTTCAAAAACAATCAGAGCGCCGATTTTTTCCTCGCTCATGTTTGAAACAGCCTTGACAACGGCGGAAACGGCGGCGCGCTTTTCCTCGCGTTCAATGGACGAGGAGCGCGAAAAAATTGTGACCTTTTTGAAGTCTCCCCTTCCGAAGCTTTCAATCGCATGGCGGAACTCCGGCTGAAAAAGGAGAATGACAACAATAACAATATCATTGAAAAGTCTGCTGAAAAGATAGCTGCTTGCGGTCATGTTCAGCGCGGAAACAACAAGATAGCAGACGGCAAGAAAAATGAAGCCCTTTACAAGGTGGGTTGCCCTTGTCTGCCTGAACAGTCTGATGCAGTAATAGAGCGCAAGGGCAACAACAAATATATCAAGAAAATCGTTCCACCTGAGCGACGAAACAAGCTTTACGGCGTTCTCCTTCACCGCAACAATAAAATCATTCATATTTTCACCAGCCAAGATTTTAAAAAGAGCAATCGGTTTTCCTTGTATTGAAATTACGCCGATAGCTTTATATAAACTTTAAATTTTATTAGAATAACACTATATTTAATTTATAATATGGTATCACATTTTTCCGTTGTTTGCAATTAAGTTCAGGGAAAAAACGAAAAATTTAACGTCGCTTTTCGTATTAAAGACCGACGGACTGACTCTTACCGTGCCGCTTCGCGTTGTTTTGCAAAAGCTGTGCGCAAGATAAGAGCAGTGATAGCCCGCACGCACAGCAATGTTTCTGTCGTCAAGCTTCTGTGCGGTCTGCTCGCTGTGTTCCCCGTTCACAACAAACGACAGCGTCGGCGAATATATTTTTGAATGCATATTATCAAAAACGGTGATATTTTTAATTACGGAAAGATCCTCTTTAAGAATTTTCATAAGATAGGTCTCTTTTTCGTGGATTGCCCTTTCCCCTCCGCGTGATTTGATGAAGTCGAGCCCTGCGGAAAGGCCTGCAATGCCAGGCAGATTGACCGTTCCGCTTTCAAGAGAATCCGGATATATTCCCGGCTGCGACTTCTGCAGTGAAAGGCTGCCTGTGCCGCCCTGAACAAGGCTTTCAATTTCAATATTCTTTGAAAACATCAGAATGCCCGTGCCCATTGGGCCGAAAAGCCCCTTGTGTCCCGGAGCGCAGACAATGTCAATTCCGTCCTTTTCCATGTCAATCGGGAAAATTCCGGCGCTCTGGGCGCAGTCGAGCGCAAAAATCAGTCCGTGCTTTTTGCAAAGCGCAGAAAGCTTTTTAACGGGCAGAACCGTTCCGAAAACATTTGAAGCGTGGGTACAGAGGATAAGCCTTGTGTTCGGCCGGATAAGCCTTTCAAAGTTTTTGACGGTTTTTTCATCGTCGAGCGGCTCAACCGCGGCAACGTCATAGCTTATCAGACCCTTTTCCCTCATGTTTTCAAGCGGACGCAGAACGGAATTGTGCTCAAGCGAGGAGATTATTGCATGATCGCCCTTTTTGAGTACGCCCTTGACCGCAAGATTGAGCGAGTGGGTGCAGTTGAGCGTAAAGACCGTCCGCTCCTCCTTGCAGGAAAACATTTGCGCAAGCTTTTCGCGGCAGCCGAAGACCGTCTCGCCCGCCCTGACGGACATTTTGTGGCCGCCGCGCCCCGGGTTTGCTCCGTAAAAGCGCATTGCACCGACGCAGGCGGATATGACCTGTGCAGGCTTTGGAAACGTTGTTGCCGCGTTGTCAAGATAAATCATCTGCCGTCACCGAACCTTTCTATGCCCATTGTCTGAATATTGTTTTCCGAAATAATATCAAACGCTCGGAAGATATCGCCGAAAACAAAAAGGGCAAAATTACAGCCCTCTTTGTGATTCGGATTCGGATTTCGCCGCAGCCTTGAGTCAACGCCGTGCTTTTTGAGCACGGAGCGCGCTTTTTCGCCCTGAGTCTGGCTTGAAAACTTGATGTATATATAATTCATATTCTTTCACCCTCATCAAACAGATTAATCACTACAATATATGATTCGGTTTTCCGGAGGGTGAGAGACGCCCCTTTCATAGGCTCTGCTTTTTCAGCTGTTTCCGGGATAAATATTTTCCCGGGGCTTTGAGTGTGCCACATAGTCTCCGATGCCTGCGGCGCGCTCTTCAAGCTCGCTTTTTTCCGCATAGAGAACGCAGAGCAGGCTGTTGAGCCTTTTCACTTCCTTCATGTTGGATTTTTTAATCTCCTGCCTGAGCTTTTCGCGGTAATACTCAATCACCCTTTTCTGCACGGATATACAGCCCGCGTATTCCTCATAAAGCTCGTCAAAAGTTCTCATCAGCACCCTCCCTTTCATACCGAAACCGGTCTGCCGGTTTTTTCATCGCGCAAAACCCGAGCCTTTCCGAAAACTATATAATCGCTTGATACCCTGAAAAACGAGGAAAGCTTTTTCAGCTCGGCCATTGTTATCTCCTTTCCGCTTTTTTCAATGAGCGAAAGCCGCTCCTGCCCGATGCCCGTGCACTCGCTGACGTCCTTGCGCGAAAGATACTGATCCCTGCGCAACCGCAAAAGCCTGTTTCCGATGCTTTCAAGCTCGCGCAGGCTGCCGGTTGCCGACACGTCCTTTTTGATGAGCATCATCGCTTTTTTTGAAAAATCGTCGCCGTAACGGTACTCAATGGCATATTTAAGCTTTTCATAAATTATGTCATTGATTTTATCAAAGCGTCTGAACACCGTTGAGCGGTCAATACCCATAATGTCCGCAATTTCATCTTTGCTCTTTCCCTTGTACCAATGCAGCGCAACAAGGAGCCTGTCCTTTTCGCAAAGCTCGTTTTTAATAACCTTTCTGACAAGCTCATTAAGCTCCCTGCGCCGCCGCCTGAGAATGTAATCGTCAATATCAATGTTCTGCTGCGCCTGCCAAACGTCAAACGCCTCTTTTGCCGAAATGCTTTCAAATTGCATAAAACTGTTCTGCGTCAATATGATCTTCCTTTCCGAAAAATGATACTTCAATATTACGATATCGCATTTATCGTGTTTTCCTCCTTAACCGTTCTTATGCGAAACTCCTTGGTTCTTCCGAACATTTGTTCGGTTACATCTTTAATTTTAGGCTCATTTTTGAGCGTTGTCAAGTATTTTTTTAAAAAAGGAACGGTCATTTTTACTTTTTGGCGTTAACACGGAGTTTTCGGAAGTAAAATACAAAAAATCGTACTTTGGCAAGCTGCACCAAAGTACGATCATGTTTTATCGGTTATTCATTAATAAAGGTCGGCAAGCTCAAGCACAAGCCGCTTTGTTTTTTCCCAGCCGAGGCACGGGTCGGTGATCGACTTTCCGTATACGCCGTCACCTATTTTCTGGCAGCCGTCTTCAATATAGCTTTCAATCATGAGACCTTTGACAATTTTTGCAATGTCCTCGCTGTGGCGGCAGCAGTGGAGAACCTCCTTTGCAATTCTCGGCTGCTCAAGGTACTTTTTGGCTGAGTTTGCGTGGTTTGTGTCAACGATAATCGACGGATTTTTGAGGTCTGTTTCCGCGTAAAGCTCGCAAACTCTAATAAGGTCTTCATAGTGATAGTTCGGAAGGCTTACTCCCCTTTTGTTGACATATCCTCTGAGGATAGCGTGGGCATAGGGGTTTCCGTGGGACTGAACCTCCCAGCCTCTGTAGATAAATTCGTGCGGATGCTGAGCGGCGGTTATTGAGTTCATCATTACCGAAAGGTCGCCTCCGGTCGGATTCTTCATTCCTACGGGAATATCAAGTCCGCTCGCAGTCAGGCGGTGCTGCTGGTTTTCAACCGATCTTGCACCTATGGCAACATAGGAAAGCAGGTCATTGAGATAGCGGTGATTTTCGGGATAGAGCATCTCGTCCGCACAGGAGAGACCGGTTTCGTTCAGCGCGCGCATATGAAGCTTGCGAATTGCGATAATGCCCCCCAGCAGGTTGCTTTCTCCGCTTGGGTCGGGCTGGTGGAGCATACCCTTGTAGCCGTCACCCGTTGTTCTCGGCTTGTTGGTGTAGATACGGGGAACAATAAGAATCTTGTCCTTGACCTCCTCCTGCAAAGGAGCAAGACGGGAAACATAGTCCATCACGCTGTCCTCGTTGTCTGCGGAACAGGGGCCGATGACAAGAACAAGGCGTTTGTCCCTGCCCTCAAAGATTGCTTTTAGCTCCTTGTCGCGTTCTTCTTTAATCTTTACCGCTTTTTCGGAAGCGGGGTATTGCTTTTTTATCTCCTGGGGAATCGGAAGCTTGCATTTGAAAGTCATATTCATGGTTACAACCTCATTTCTAAATAATTATTTATCGAAAAGCTTACGTCTTGCGGTCGATTCTTTCATCATTTCTATCATTGTGTCCCTGTCGCCGGTTTTGAGGCTTTCATAAAGCTTACGGAAGTGAGACTCAAAAAGCTCCATCTGACGAAGCAAGGAATCGCGGTTGAGAAAGAACAGCTCGCTCCAGAGTACCTCGTTGATATTTGCAATCCTCGTCAGATCCCTGAACGAGTCCGCAGTATATTTTTCAAGGTGTTCGTTTTCATAGCAGGTCATGAGCGAAACGGCTATGCAGTGAGTAAGCTGCGAAACAAAACCTATCAGGTCGTCGTGCTCCTTTGGGGAAAGCTCAACAATTCTTCCGAAGCCTAAAATTTCCGCAAGACGCTTGCAGCATTCAATGCCGTTTTCCGTGTTCTTCTCGGTCGGAACAACAATGTAGTTTGCTCCGAAGAACATCCGCTCGTCGCTGTTTTCAACACCGTAAACCTCACGTCCGGCCATCGGGTGGGCGGAGATGAACTCCGGTCCCTCGGGCAGAAGCGACTGAACCTTTTCAACAATGCAGCCCTTGACGCCGGTGACATCGGTGATTACCGCGTCCTTTTTGATGAGCGCGCCGTTCTTTTCAATCCACTCAATGAATGTGTGCGGATACAGTGCAAAAATCAATACATCTGCATTTTTGATAAGCTCTTCGTCAACAAAATCGGAACACTGCCGGACAATTTCATGACTCAGCGCAAAGTCCTTTGATTTTTTGTCGTTGACTATTGCGTCAACATGGTAGCCTTTCTGAGTCAGTCCTCTGGCATAGCTTCCGCCCATCAGACCGAGACCGACAATCAAAAAGCGTGTTTTTTTGTCTATTATCATATCAATTCAACTCTTATTCCCAAATTTTTTATCACTTCAAAAAAAGTCGGAAAGCTTTTTGCAACTGCCTGCGCGCCGTCAATCTCACCGGAAAACGCACTGAGCAAAACCGCAAGCGACATCACAACCCTGTGGTCATTATGGCCGCAGAGAACTCTGTCGGGCGCATGAAGCGGCGCTTTTTTCACAATTATCTCGTTTTCAAGAACCGTAATATCCGCACCGAAAGCGGAAAGCTCCTCTTTCATTACCTCGCCGCGGTCGCTTTCTTTCATTTTGAGCCGTGCGGTGTTTTTGAACACTGCGCCGTTTTTATATGCCGCGAGCGTCATAAGTATCGGCGCAAGATCGGGACAGTCCGCAAGGTCAAGAACCGGAGTGCCCTGTTCAAGAAGTTCAAAGTATTCCTTATAAACTCTGTCTCCCTGAAGCGTGTCGCTTTCAATTCCGCCAACGGTGACAGAACCGCCCAAAAGATTGAACGCGGAAAGGAAAGCGGCGGAGGAGCAGTCGCCCTCGGCAGTCATACCGACCGCTTTAAAAGTTTGCCCTGAACCCAAATAAAGCGTTCCGGCGTTCTGCCAGTTTGCAGATACACCGTATTTTTTCATAACAGACAGTGTTATATCAATGTAGCTCTTGCTTTCAAGAGCGGTTGTAAGCATAATTTTTGATTCGCCGAGAAACGGCAAAGCAAAAAGCAGACCCGTAATAAACTGGCTGCTGACATTTCCCGGAACGCTGTACTCGCCTTTTTTGAGCTTTCCGCAGACGGTCAGAGAGTTTTTACCCTTTTCAAAGATTATGTTCTGCTCTTTGCATATCTCCTCATAGACAAAAAGCGGACGGGACATCAGCTTTTCGCTGCCGGTAAAGGTTACCCTTTTTCCGCAAAGCAGAGCAAGCGGAAGAAGAAAGCGCAGGGTGCTTCCGCTCTCCCGGCAGGGAAGAACTGCATTTTCCGGAATATCAAACGGCGAAAAGCCTTTGACGGTAACGCTCGTTTGCGTTTTTTCAATCTTTGCGCCCATTGCTTCAAGGCAGTCAAGCGTTGCAAGGATATCCTCGCTGTAATAAGCGTTATTAATTGTGCTTTCTCCCTTTGAAAGTGCGGCGCAGATGAGCATACGGTGAAGCACGCTTTTTGACGGCGGCACTTCGACACAGCCGACTGCCGTGCTTTTTTCAATCACTGCTTTCATTGCTTTTTCCTCAAAAGTTCCTCTATTGCGTCAACGGCTCTGAGATAGCCGTCCGTTCCGAGACCGGTTATCGTTCTGAAGCATGCCGCCCTGACATATGACACCTGACGGAAAGCCTCACGAGAGGGTACATCAGAAATATGCACCTCAACGCACGGAATTGAAACCGCCTTGAGTGCATCAAGCAATGCGACGCTTGTGTGGGTATATGCCGCCGGATTCATTACGATTGCATCAAATACTCCGTAAGCCTCCTGGATTTTATCAACAAGAGCGCCCTCATGGTTAGACTGGAAAAAGTCACATTCAATGTCCTTTTTTTCGCAGTAGGCTTTGATTTTTTCAACCAGGGTGGCGTAGGTTTCCGTTCCGTAAAGCTCCGGTTCTCTTATTCCGAGCATATTTATGTTAGGTCCGTTGAGGACAAGAATTTTCATAATAACTTTTCCTTTCCGAGAATAAGCATTGCGGCGTGTTCCGGAATACCGTCAACAGGTATTCTTTCATCGCAGGTGCTTTTATAAATATCGTACCGCTCCTCAAAGCGTTTTTTGAGAGAAAGTTCATCGCTTGACAGCGGTCTGTCCGAGGTCGGAACAATCTGTTCAAGCGGACGGTCAAGGAAAAAGATTTTTCCGTTTTGGGAAAGATTTTTGATGTTTTCCTTTTTGAGCACTGCTCCGCCGCCCGTTGCAATAACCATTCCGGTCTTTTTTGAGACCTCGGCAACGACCTCGCTTTCAAGCGAACGGAAATACTCCTCGCCGTACTTTGAAAAAATATCTGAAATTTCCATTCCGGTCTTTTCAACTATCAGGCTGTCCGTGTCAATAAAAGGACGGCAAAGCATTTTTGCAACAAGAAGACCGATTGTTGACTTTCCGCTTCCGGGCATTCCGGTGAGAACAATGTTCTCCTTTTCCTTTGCAAGCTTTCTGTAGACCGAATCGCCGGTGATTTCGTCATACTCGGTTGAAAGGAAAAGCTCGCTCGCCTTAACCGCCTGCATAACGAGCATATACAGTCCTCCGCAGTACCTGAGTCCTTTTTCCTTTGCCTCAAGCAAAAGGGACGTGCGAAGCGGATTATAAATTACATCGCAGACGCCCTCAAGGCAATCAAACCCCGAAAGGCTCATTGCGCTGCTTTTGTTATCGGGAAACATTCCGCAGGGAGTTGTGTTAATGATATACTGCGCATCGCTATGAAGCGAAAGAACATTCTGATAGTTAACCTCTCCGCTTCGGGAAACAATATAAATCTCCCTTGCACCGAGCGAGCGGCAAACGGTCACAGCCGTTTTGCTCGTTCCGCCGCTGCCGAGGACGAGAACCTTTTTGTTCTCAAGCGCAAAGCCGTTTTTCAAAAGCAAGGCGCGCAGGCCGTAAAAGTCGGTGTTATAGCCGTAAAGGACGCCGTTTTTGTTAACAACGGTATTGACCGAGCCTATCTCCTTTGCGGCGCCGTCAATGAAGCCGAGATACTTTATCACCGTTTCCTTATACGGAATTGTGACGTTGACGGCGGAAAACTCCTTCCTTTTCATAAAAGAGTCAAGCTCCTCTTCCGTCAGCTCTTTAAGCTCATATTCATACGGTGCAAACGCCTCGTGAATTGTTTTAGAATAGCTGTGGGCAAGCTTTTTGCCCAAAAGTCCGTATTTCATAGTTCAAATTCCGTTCAGATCGGTACCGAACCGTCCGCTTAAAAGGTCAAGCAGCGCAATGGCGGTCACCGCCGTGACAACAACCGAGGCTTTGTGAATTATCGCCGGGTCGTGTCTGCCCTTGATGAGCAGTTCGGTCTGTTCGTTCTTTTCAAAATCTATTGTTTTTTGTGTCTTATATATTGACGGAGTAGGCTTTACGGCGCAGTTGATGACAATCGGCATTGCGTTCGTGATGCCGCCGTTGATGCCGCCGTTGCGGTTCGTTTCCGTAATGACCTTTCCGTCCTTGATTATGAACGGATCGTTCGCCTCAGATCCGGTCATTTTTCCGAAATCAAAGCCCGCGCCGAACGAAACGCCCTTAACGGCAGGAACGCTGAAAAGGATATGGGAAAGCACTCCCTCAACCGTATCAAACCATGGTTCTCCAACCGAAGCCGGGAAGCCGGTCACCACCGTTTCAAGCACACCGCCAACAGAGTCACCGTCCTTGCGTGCGACGGTAATCCTCTCTTCAATTTTTTCTCTTGCCGCATCATCGAGAACGGGAAGAGAAAGTGACGAAAGCTTTTCAAAATCCTCTTTGCAATTTTCAAAATGTCTGTCGCCCACTTTACCGCAGGAAAGGATATGCGTACCGATTTTTACTCCGCGCCTTTCAAGAATCTGCAAGGCAACAGCTCCGGCAGCAGTCAGTGCCGCCGTTACCCGTCCTGAAAAGTGACCGCCGCCCCTGTAGTCGTTATAGCCGTGATACTTCAGAAACGCTGTGTAATCCGCATGGGACGGACGGGCAACAGACTTCATTTCTGAATAGTCCGCGCTTTTTGTGTCGTTGTTTTCAATGAGTATGCAAAGCGGAGTTCCTGTTGTTTTACCCTCAAAAAAGCCGCTGACAATTTTAAATTCGTCCTTTTCGTTGCGCTTTGTTGAAAAAGCGGCGGCGCCCTTTCTCATTTTCAAAAGAGCTGAGATTTTTTGAAGGTCAATTTCCTCTCCGGGCTTCAGTCCGTCAAGCACGGCACCGATTGCCTGTCCGTGGCTTTCGCCGAAAAGAGTCACGCAAAACGAATTTCCGAATGTGTTTTTCATATCATTTCCTCCAGCTGAGAAAGGCTGACCTTTTTGAAATAAAACGAGCCGATTTTGTCCGAAAGGACAATGTTAACGGTGTTGCCGCTCGCCTTTTTGTCGTGCTTCAAAAATGATTTTACCGCTTCTTTGTTATAATCGTACTCTGTTTTGAGTCCGACGCTTTGAAGCGCTTTTTCAACCCTCGGGCGGATTTCACTGCCGCACATCGGAAGCATTCCGAGTGCAACGCATTCACCGTGGAGCAGCTCGCCGAGACCCGTGCTGCTTTCAATCGCATGGCCGAGTGTGTGGCCGAAATTCAGCACGCGACGCAGGGAGCTTTCCTTTTCATCCCTTTCAACAACATCCCGTTTTGCACTGACGGCACGGAAAATGACTTCCTCAATTTTCTCCATCGCCTTTCCGCTTTCAAAAATTTCAAAAAGCTTCTCGTCGCTTGTCACGGCAATCTTTACCGCCTCGGCAAAACCGTTTGATATCTGACGGTCATCAAGGGTTGAAAGCAACAACGGATCAATTATGACCTTTTTCGGCTGATGGAACGCACCGATAAGATTCTTTGCAGAACAAAAGTCAACCGCTGTTTTTCCTCCGACAGAGGAATCAACCTGGGAAAGGAGAGTTGTCGGAATATTATAAAAATCTATGCCGCGCATATATATTGCGCTCGCAAAGCCTGCCATGTCTCCCGTTACTCCGCCGCCGAGCGCAATCACGCAGTCGGTACGGGTAAAGTCCTTTTCAAGCAGCGTTTTGCAAATTGCAAGGAGCGTGTCCGTGTTTTTGTTTTCCTCGCCCTGAGGAAAGGTATACAAATAGGCTTCGTCAAGCTGAGAAAGGAGGCTTTCGGCGTATTCTTCGGGAACACCGCTGTCCGCCACAACAAGAGCCTTGCCTTTGATTTTCAAAAGCTCCCCCGCTTTTTTGAGCGCGCCTTTTTCAATGATTATGTCATAGCTGTCGTTTGCAAGTGATACCGGAATTATCATGTTATTTCACTGCCTTTGCATTGTTGAATGAGCCGACAAACCTAAGCTTATCGCAGCAATCGGAAAGCTCCGCAAGCATGAATGAGCCTCTGCGTGACTTGAGATCGCCGTCAATTTCAACATAAAAGTAATATGTCCACATCAGACCTTTCATTGCACGGCTTTTGATGCAGCGCATACTGAAGCCGTGGTTACCAATGACATTGATTGCGTGTGCAAGCGAGCCGGCCTCATCGGGAACGGTGAAAACAATGATTGAACCGTCGCTTTTTGAATTGTTCATTACCCTTGAAAGAACGGCAAAACGCGTTGTGTTCGTCTCGCTCTCGTTGATATTTTCCTTGAGTATTTTGAGTCCGTAAAGCTTTGCTGTGTCCGCGCTTGCAATGGCGGCAACTGTCTTATCGCCGTTTTTGAGGACGGTTTTTGCCGCAACGGCGGTGTTAACGCATTCCTTTTTCTGAGCGCCGAGCTTTCTCAAGTACTCCTCGCACTGCGAAAGCGCCTGCGGATGGCTGATAACGGTTTTAATATCGGAAAGCTCGCTCTCCGGCAGGGCAACAAGGCACTGGTGGATTGAAAGGGAATAGACCTCGTTAACATAAAGCGAGCCGGAAAATATCAGGTCAATAACCGCGCCGACCTCGCCTGCGTTGCTGTTTTCAAGCGGAAGAACACAGCAGTCGGTTTCGCCCTTTTCGGTCATCTCATATGCCTCTTTAAAATCCTTGCACGAAACGGCAATGGCATCCGGAAAGATTTTGTCAACGGCAATCTGTGCAAAGGCTCCGGTAACTCCGCTGTATGAAACGCGCATACCCTCAAGGATTTTGTGCTGATATCTTTTTGAAACGGACATTGTGTCCTTGAGGAAGTTGACGTAATAGGAACGAAGCTCCTCGTCCGAAACAAGCTGTTCGTTGCGTTTTATTACGTCGTTTTCCCTTTTTTCGTCAAAGACGGGCATGCCGCGCTTCATTTTATACTCCGCAACCGAGCCGACAAGCTTCATGCGCTCTTCAAAAAGGGCGGCCATCTGTTTATCGACTTCATTGATTTTTTCTCTGATTTCAAGCAGTTCGTCCATCGTTTACTCCTTAGAAATATTCTTTTGCAAGCTTTTCAAAAGCGGGAATTGCTTTCTTTATCATCTCGGTTGAAACGCAGTATGCAATTCTGACATAGCCGGGGAAGCCGAACGAATCACTGGGAACAAAGAGCAGTTCATACTTTTTTGCTCTTTCGCAGAACGCCGCGGCGTCCTTTTCCGGCGACTTCATGAAAAGATAGAACGCTCCGTCGGGCTTTGCACAGGTAAAGCCGAGCCTTGTCACCGTGTTCACAAGCAAGTCGCGGTTGGTTTCATAGACCGAAAGATCCGCAGTTTTTCCGAGGCATTCCCTGATAACAAACTGGAACAGCGCCGGAGCGCAAACATAGCCGAGTGCACGACCAGCACCGCAGACAGCCTTGAAGATTTCCCCTGAGGAAGCGACCTCGTCCGGAACAAGAATATATCCGATTCTCTCGCCGGGGAGAGAAAGCGACTTGCTGAACGAATAGCAGACAATGGTATTATTATAATACTTCGTGAGATACGGAACTTCAACATTTCCGTAAACAAGCTCTCTGTACGGCTCGTCCGAGATAAGGAAAATGTTTTTGCTGAACTCCCTTTGCTTTTTTTCAAGCAGGGCACAGAGGGTTTTAACGCAGGCTTCATCAAGCACAACGCCGGACGGATTGTTCGGGGAATTGACGATGATTGCCTTTGTGTGCTCGTTGATTGCGCTTTCAATCGCGGCAAAATCGGGCAGAAGCGTTTTTTCGTCCGAGGGAACAACCTTAACCTTCATGCCTGCTTTTTCGGCAAAAACGCGATACTCAGGAAAGTACGGAGCAAGAACAATCAGCTCATCGCCCTGCTCATAAAGCGCATTGAGCGTAATCGTCAGCGAAGCCGCCGCGCCTGCGGTCATATAAAAATTCTCTTTCCTGAAGTGGGTCGAGTAGGTACGGTTGAGATATTCGGCAAGCGCCTGTCTGACGGAGTTGTCGCCCACTGCCGAGGTATAGCCGTGAAGCTCGGTTGAGGGAACGGAGTCAACAAGCCTTTTAACGGTTTCGTTGACAATCTCCGGCGCCGGAACACTGGGGTTTCCGATGCTGAAATCAAAAATGTTCTCCCGGCCGACAACCTCTGCCCTTTTTTTTGCGTATTCAAAAATCTCTCTGATAACCGACGAGTGAGCGCCAAGCTCATACATTTCATTAGAAAACATTATGTTCACCCTCATAATAAATATAATACCTGAATACCGCGCCGCCTGAAACTTTGCAGTCAAAGCAGCCGGTTTTTACTTTAGCGGTTTAAATCGTGATTATATTATACCACCGCCGCCCCGATTCTTCAATCGTGAAGAATGACAAAGATTAAGCCCTAAAAAATCATAAAAAACAGCAAAAAAGCCAAAAAGTATTCTTTTATAAAGGAGAAAGGCAAATCGGCGCAAGAAATAATTTGTTCATTATTGCGCTGTGTAATTAACAATTTGTTAACATATATTATAATATGTTTTGTAATCGGTAACAAAGCTTCCGGTTGTGTATATTAACTGTGTAAGGAGAGATAAAAAAATGTCAAAAGCTCTTAACATTCTATTCAAAAAAGCAGTTGCTCTCGTGATTTCTTTGGGAATATCTCTCGGACTGCTTTCGTCCTTTGCGGCGGATACCGATCTTTCGTTCCGCTCGCTTGTTGTGCGCGAGGGACTGCGCGCCGTGGTGCAGACCATTGACCGGGAGGGCGGCGGAGCTATTTTCGGAAAGATGGCAGGAAAAATTTCGACCTTTCCGAGCGTATATATCCCCTCACCCGGCTATAAATACGAAAAGGTTCAGCTTGAAAACTGCACCGCCGAGGTGCTCACAAAAAAGAACAGCAAAAACAGCAATAAAGTCGTATTTCAGATTCACGGCGGCGCATTCATTTTCGGAATGATGGATCTTTACCGCTGGCAGGCCGAAAAATGGTCGCGGTACTGCGACGGCGCAACCGTTGTCATGATAGACTACCGCCTTGCGCCCGAAACAGTCTTCCCCGGCGCCCTTGAGGATGTTCTTGACTGCTGGGACTGGATCATGGAAAGTGGCTATAAGGCAGAGGACGTTATCGTTGTCGGCGACAGTGCCGGAGGAAACCTCACGCTTGAGCTGATACTGACTTTGCGCGATCAGAAAAGGGAGCTTCCCTGCGCGGCAATAACAATGTCTCCCTGGGCGGACCTTGCCTCGGAGAGCGAATCCTACAAGACCAACGTCCACAAGGACCCGATGTTCGGCTACAGGGAAAGCGTTGACAAGGAGCTTGACGTTGAGGATATCGTAAGGATTTATGCCGGAGACGCAGACCTGCACGATCCGAAGCTTTCTCCAATGTATGCCGAGTTCGACGGCTTTTGTCCGACGCTTATTCAGGTCGGCACGGCCGAGGTTCTCTACAGCGAGTCGCTGACCGTTGCCGAAAAGATGAAGAAAGCCGGCGTTGATGTAACACTCACAGAATACAGCGGAATGTGGCACGTTTTCCAGCTCTTCGGTGATTTGCTCCCCGAGGGTGAAGCGGCATGGGACGAAGCCGGTGCATACGCCGCAGAGCATCTGCTCGGATAAAAGGCCGCGTTTAATCATCAGTAATATAAAAGGGCCGCACGCCTGCCGTTATTCCGGTAAGTGTGCGGCTGTTTTTTTGTTTTGCGGTTTCAGCTCAGAACTTGTGCATAATTTTGCAAAGCAGTCGCTTCATTTCGCGCACGTCACGAGTCTGCGATTCAATAATTGAGCAAAGAACAGGCTTAAGCTCCGGACAAACGCAGAAGCTCAACGCATTTTTGCTCATTCTTATTCCGCCCTCATGGTGAGGAATAAGCTCACGGATAAAGTTTGCGTTGAGGCAGTTATCCGCGCAGGCAAAGCCCATTTCGTCAAACATTCTCTGCGTTATCGCGTCAAACCGGCGGTTATAAAGGCAGATGTCGCGCTCGTTGTTCTGACATTTTTCGCACTTGCAAAGCAATTTTTTCATGCACTCAATGCTTTCGGTCTGTTCCGTAATAATGCAGTTTGCCATGTTCTGGAGCGGAATGCAGGTCGTATACCTCAAAAGATTTTCGGCCATTTTTATTGCTGCCTCATGGTGCGGTATCATCTGATTTATAAAATTCTGCGAGATACTGCAGCCCGTTTTCGCCTTCGTCATTTTATCTATCATGCAGTCAAGAATCTCATAGTAGCAGGAAAGATAATTCTTAACAACACAGCTGAGTTCATATTTATTATTCATTCTTTCACCCCCTTCGGTCAGGCTTATATGCGTCACCCTAATCACTAACATTTTATTCATAGGTTTCCAAACGGTGAGAGCGTTTGACAAAAGGGCAGAGAAAAGCTAAAATATCAGAAAGCAATCTGTAATTTAAATTCGGAGTCTGCCATGATTGAAAAATTCTATCCTTGCGAATATGTTAAAAGCGTTTTTGACATCGAATTCAAAAAGCTTTACGATTCAGGCATAAAGGCCGTAATTTTTGATATTGACAACACCCTCGTTTTTCAGGATGAGGACTCAACAAAGGAAACAGAGCGGCTGTTTTCGGCGCTTCATAAGCTCGGTCTTAAAACAATGATCCTTTCAAACAACAACGAAGAAAGGGTCAGGCGCTTTCTCAGAAACATTGACTCGCCGTACATCTGCAAAGCGTATAAACCGTTCAGGAAAGGCTATCTCAGAGCGCTTGAAATGCTCGCAGTTGAAAAGGAGGAGGCGGTTTTTGTCGGCGATCAGCTTTTTACAGACATTCTGGGTGCAAACCGCTGCGGCATAAGAAGCATCCTTTTGCGCTACATTGAAAAAAGCGGCAGCAAGCCGCAGCTTCGGCGCAGATTTGAAAAGGCTATACTCCGCTCATACTTCAAAAAGCACCCCGGCGCAGACAGCGGCTTGACCTCAGAACTATAATATGATATTATACTGCATATTGTTCCGACGCCGTTTAAACGGCTTAATTTTCTGCCGCACGGCAGGCAACCGGAGCAGGAGGTGAAGCAATGAACAAAAATGCGCTGCGTATTATTGCGGTCGTACTGTTCTTTGTCATTCTGGTCTGTTTTGTTTTCATCGTTATCAACTTTGACGCCGAACGTTTTGAAGACAGCCGCAGCTTCGGCAACCTTTTCGGCAATGATAATCAGTCGTCCTCAACCACAAAGCTTTACGCCGGCAATCCCCGCTTTCCCGAGGATGCTCAAAACCGTATAATGTCCTTTATGCCTGACTCAAACTTTGTAAAATATATCGGAAGAACATATCTTGAAAACGGAACGCTCTGGTTTTCAATGTCCGGCAGCGGCTTTTCCTTCCTTTGCGACGGGGAAAGCGCAACAATCGAGTGCCTTGTCAGAAACTCGTCCTCAGTGCCGTATAACCACAGACCGCGCGTGCTTGTCCTTGTCAACGGCGAAACCGCGGCCGATGTTGTTCTTGAGGGCGAAAGCGAAAGCGTCACCGTTGACCTGTCCGCAATAAGCGGAGACGCGGAGGTTCAGCTGCTCAAGGCCTCCGAGTCGATGTATTCCACCGTGGGCGTAAGCTCGATAACCGCAAATTCCAAGGGCGATATCTGCCCCGCGCCGCAAAGACAGATGAAAATTGAATTTATCGGTGACTCAATAACTGCCGGCTACGGCCTTGACGAGGAAAACCCGAACGCCGCCTTTTCAACAAGGACGGAGAATTTTTCCGAAACCTACGCTTTTCTTGCCGCAAAGGAGCTTGCCGCCGATTGCTATGCGGTCGCCTTTTCCGGCTACGGAGTTTTTACCGGCTTTTCCTCAAACGGAGCGGCCAACGACTATGTTATCTTCAAGCACTATGATTCTACCCTTTCAAATTCAACCGACGCGCCGGACTGGGACTTTACGGGCTTTGCGCCGAATGTTGTTGTTATTAACCTCGGCACAAACGACGCTTCATACTGCAGCACGCAGGGAAGCATTGAAGCTTTTGAAAATGAATATAAGCGGCTTCTTTACCTTGTCAGGCAGCGCAACAGCAAAGCTTACATTCTCTGCGTTCTCGGCGACATGAACAATTCGCTTTATCCCTCTGTTGAGCGTGCGGTCGGGGAATACAAAGCCGAAACCGGCGACAGCTTCGTCAGTTGCTCCACGCTTTCCTTTGACATGGGGACCTATGGCAGCGCCATTGACGGACACCCGAACAAGCAGTCTAACGCCCTTGCGGCACAGACGCTTGTAAGCGGGCTGCGCGCTCTGCCGCTTCAGTAATATCAATCCGCACAAAAACCGCATGT
Source organism: Clostridiaceae bacterium (assembly GCA_016293225.1). Classification (GTDB taxonomy): domain Bacteria; phylum Bacillota; class Clostridia; order Oscillospirales; family Acutalibacteraceae; genus UBA6857. Next base: position 4,205 of record JAEDEQ010000030.1, on the reverse strand, counting down.
TTGCCGTGAAAAGCAAGCGTGCGGTTTTCTATTGCGTAACGGTTCGTTTTTTCCCGGCATAAAATGAAACGGCCTGCATATACGCAGGCAGCTGCAAAGAAACGGAGGGAAAGGGATGAAGATAAACTGGAAAGTCCGGCTCAGGAATCCTATGTTCTGGCTGACATTTGTTCCGGCGCTGATGGCTTTTGTATATTCGGTGCTGGGACTTTTCGGAATTGTTCCGCGTTTTTCCGAAGACGCGGCAGTGAATGCCGGCTCGGCAGCCGTTTCCGCACTGACGGCATTCGGCGTTCTCGTTGACCCGACAACAAAGGGCGTTTGCGACAGCAAGGAGGCTCTGGAATATAAGGAACCGAAAGGCTGACGCCTTGCTTCGGCATGAAACGCCGCACCTGTTTTTTGCAAACGGTGCGGCGTTTCCGGTTGTATTAATTAAAGAACGCATATCCGTCAGCTCGTCCGTTCCGATAGTTGAGCGGTAGTTCTCTTTAATAACCCTTAATAACCCTTGGTCGTATTTTTCCGCGATTTATTTTAATGTGTTACGGGCTGAGCTTTAAAGCAGGTCTTGACCGCATTTGAAAAGCCTTCTAACAGAAACTCTCTTGACTTGCGTGCAACCGAAGTATAAGAAAACAAATCAAAGCCGTGGAAACAGCCCTCATAGACCTGCACGCAAGTTTCAACGCCTGCATTTTTTAAGTTTTCGGCATACTGAAGCGTTTCGTCATAGAATGGGTCGATAGTTCCGACAAACGTTATTGTCGGCGGAAGATCTGAATAGTCCGTTTCCCTTGCCGGGGCGGCATATTTCGGAACATTATCCGTACCGTAAAGACTGCCAAGATAAAGCTTCCACGCTTCTTCATTTGATTTGCTGTTCCAAACAGGAGCGTCATTGTTTTGTGATGAATCCGTAATCATTCTGTCATCTAACATCGGGTAAACCAGCATCTGATAAGCGATTGAAAATTCACCCTTGTCCCTTGCAAGAAGCGTTACCGCTGCCGCAAGACCACCGCCGGCGCTGTCGCCGCCGATGAAGATCTGATCGTCGCGGATACCGTATTCCGCCGCATGCTCGCAAAGCCATTCGAGTGAGTCATAGCAGTCGTTAAGGGCGGCAGGATAGGGCGCGTCGGTTGACCTGGTGTAATCGGGAGAAACGACAATGCAGCCCGATTTTTCAATCAAATCGTCAATGTATGAGCTGTCCTGTTCGGGAATGCCGATAGCGTAACCGCCTCCGTGAATCCAAAGCACTCCGGGAACATTTTCCTTTTGCTCATTCGGGATATACAGACACATACGCATTTGTGTGCCGTCGTTACGGGGAAGATATATTTCCCGGCACTGTGCATTTTTTGTTTTGAATAATACCTTGCCGATTTTATCAAGAGCGCTGTTGCAAAAAACGAATTTCTTTTCGTTAAAGCTCGGCCAAATCAGCCTAACTGCCGAACCGACTGCTCTGAGCTCCGGGTTAATCATCTCGCTTTTGATGTTATAACTTCCAATTCCTAAAATTGATACCAAGCTGAGTATAAACGCAAGAATTCTGTTCATTGACAACAACTCCTCATTAAAGTTTTGCGCAATGTTTTGTTGACACAATATTAACATACACCAAAAAAACTGTCAATATAAGATTTTTCAAAGGAAGCATTGTACTTTAAAAAGCGGCAACCGGGCAAACCCTTTCGAGTTACCCGGCTGTTTTTTTCTTAATAAAGACCGCCATAGTACGACAGCCGATTTTTTGTGTTTCTATCCCTATTTGAACGGATAAGTGAGATAAGTTGCCATTTTTATTACTTCCTATCAAAAAAATAAACTTATAAACACTTGACACATACGCATAAAGGGCGTATAATGTAAATGTAAGGAGGACAGATGATGAAAAGAACGGATTTAATAAAACTGCTTGTAAAAAACGGTTGGTATTTAAAACGCAACGGGGGCGGACATGATATCTATACCGACGGAACAAATAACGAATCAATACCAAGACATCAAGAGATTAAAGAAAACCTTGCAAAGTCAATAATAAAGAGGAGAGGGCTGAAATAAGCAATAATCTCCGCTTGCTTTTTAAAATACACTTAGGAGGACAAATCTATGAAAAATTCATATCCGATTGTACTGATACCTGATGAACCCGGCTTTGTTGTGTATATTCCCGACTTCAATATCAATACCGAGGGAAATGATATTACCGAAGCCATTGAAATGGCACGGGACGCTATCGGTTTAATGGGTATTACCTGGGAAGATGATAACAAGCCGCTCCCGTCTCCGAGCAATGTTGAAAATGTAAAAACAGAACCCGGCGAATTCATTACCTTTGTCGATGTCGATTTTTCCGACTACCGCCGCAAAAATGAAATGCGGACTGTTAAGAAAAACTGCACTCTTCCGAGCTGGCTTTGCTATGAAGCCGAAAAAGCCAACATCAATTTTTCTGCCGTTTTGCAGGCAGCTTTAAAGCGCGAACTTCATATCAACTGAATCCTTACGATTTCACGCCCACCGCGATGAGGAAGCCCTCTCCGGCGGGCTTATTTTCACGCCAACGCCCAACTTTTGTCTGTCAGACAGCGGCAGAATAAAAATAAAAAAATCCCCGAAACCCTTGTAAATAAAGGCTTCGGGAGCGTTTTAACTGGTGAGGACAAGTGGACTTGAACCACCGACCCCTTGCATGTCAAGCCCGCCTGACGGCGTTAAGGTACAATTTTCATAGCATTTTTCTTGCTTTTAATAATCATTATTTCGGTTTTTCGAGCAAGTTGTTGACCCATAAAAGTCGAACAAATAAACCAATTACAGTATAATCCAAAAGTAGAAGAAAAGCAACAGGTCTGAAGCAACTAATTAACAACTTTTTTGAAGCATTATAGCAAGCATGACAAAAACGGTGAAAAGATGAATGAACTTCTCATCAAAAGAGGACTTAAGGCTAATGAAAACAATGAATTTGTTTCTGAATCGTTCCCTGAAATCAGAAGTTGGTTCCTTGAAGAGTACCCCGAAGTAAAAGAGCTTGGCACAAGAGCCGCTTAATCAGAGAAAGGAAGGTAATTTATAATGGCAAAAGTAAGAAAGAACCCTGCAAGATTCGACCACGAAAATCATGAAATCATTCTTTATAAATGGTTTGCTGAAAAATCAAAGAACCCAAGAAATCCTGAATTTAAAATGCTTATCAGTTATACAACAAGTTTTCCAACATACGAAATTGTAATCCGTGATGATATAGAAGTAAATTCAACCCAAGAGCATTACAATGGTTTAACCTATGAGTATATGAAATGGTACATCGGAAAATACGAACAAAAAGAAACAAGAGAAAAGGTTCTTAGTGAACTTGAAAGTAGAATAGATATAAGTAAGTGCCACTCAAAGGGTCGTCGCTATCCTGCTATTAAAAAATGGTTTGCAGAGCTTGAACTCAGAATTATAAGAGAACGCGTGCGTTCTGGAGTGGCAAACGCAAGGGCAAAGGGTGTAAAACTCGGTCGCCCTCAGACAACAGCTGAGCAGATACCGCAGATTTTTTACAGGCATTATCCGTCTTTCAAGTCAGGCAGTCTGAACCTTTCAGAGTTTGCAAGGGTTTGCGGTCTGAGCAGAACCACAGTGTATAAGTATGTGGGTCTTTTGGAAAATAAATAAATAAATATGAATTTTTCTTTAACTAACTATTGACAAACTATGTACTTTGAGTATATAATATATATGAAATTAAAAGGATATGTACATAAACTTTAAGTTCAAATAAAGAATGGGGAGGGATTTAAGTCATTAGAAACATTTTTATAGTCACCTGAAGCTAGTGGCAAATACAAATAAGCAAACATTATTGCTTATTGCCACCCACTCAGCAGGTGTATGAGCTGATGTATTCCTTATGCGTTACATTAGATGTGTCAAAGGTGAGTGGAGAAGTCCGTAAGATACAAAAGGGTCAGATTTTGATTTACCAAATTTTTTGTGGTAAGTATAGATTATTCTTAGTCTAAAAAAACGCGTAAAAACCTAGGACCCCTACTTTTATAAATAATGAAAAAGGGGCTGTCGCACTAAGGCAACCCCACTAAGAAGAGAAAAACCAACCGGGCGACCCGAAAAAGGTTGCCCGGTTGGTGCTTTCATAGTATAATTTAATTGCTGAAAAAACCATATAGAAAGCAGTGAAATTG
>JAEDEQ010000001.1 GCA_016293225.1 Clostridiaceae bacterium | reverse complement strand
GACTGCTTGGATTTTTCATTTTAACTTTTTCCCCAACTATTGACATAGAGCCAAATAATACAACGCAAAAAAAGAGCTGCCGCAAACGAACGGCAACTCTTTTATTTGTTTTGAATTTTAAATCATTTTACAAGGTAGGCGAGCGCATAATTGTTGATGAGCTCGTCGGCTTTTTTCTGGCAGTCGGGATCGTTTGCAAGGCTGTGGTCTGAGTTTGGATAGGAGATAAAATCATGTTTGACGCCGACTGCGGAAAGCGCTGCGTCAAGGGCAACGGCGTTTGAATAGGGAACCGTTGTATCGTTCTTGCCGTGCGTGATGATAGTCGGCGGACAGGAGGAGGTGACGTAGGTCAGCGGTGAAGCCTTTGCAAGGGCGGCAGACGCTTTTCCGAAGGTGCTTTTGTTGAACCTGTATCCGCAGGCTTTGGACATGAGGTCATAAATGAAATCATGACTGGCGAGGGACGAATTTGCTGAATAGAACTGCGGGTCTGCAAGATCTGTCGGTCCGCAGTTGGAAACAATGCAGGCAATTTTCATCGGGGCGCTTGTGATGTGCGAATAGCCGTAAAGCAGGGAAAGGTGAGCGCCGGCGGAATAGCCCGAAAGCATAACGCGGTTGATGCTGATGTCCTTTTCGTTTCCGATTACCCTGATTGCTTTAAGAGCGCTGTCTATATCGTCCATAATATCATGAACGCTGACGGAATCGCTGATATAGCGGTAGTTCATTGCTGCCGCCGCAACGCCCATGTTTTCGCAGATGTTTTTGAGGGTATCCTTGCTGAAAGAGGACTTGTCGCCGCTAATCCAGGCGCCGCCGTGGATGAAAAGGGCAAGACCGCAGCTTTTTCCGCCTGCGCTTTTCGGAACATAGAGGTCAAGCGTCTGGCGTTCCTCGGTTCCGTACTTCAGGTCTGAATAGATATAGCATTTGCTGTTCTTATTTCCGCCGAAACCGAAAAGGGAGGCAAAAAATGCAAAAATTGCCATAAAGAAAGAAAAGATTTTTTTAAGCATATGTATTTTCTCCTTATTATTGAAAAATTTGTCTTTATAAATATTTTACAATACTCAAAGACGCTTTGTCAATATAAAATATATTGTTGTGCGGTTTTTTTATGTTCAATTTGTAAATAATTATTTTCTCTTGCTTTTTTAATATAAATCGTGTATAGTAACAATGATTTTGTTTAAAAAACAGGTGTATTAAATGAAATATAAAAACAAAGAGCTTTTTTCCGAGATGCTTTTCGGTCTCACTGCCGCCGGAAAGGTATTTCTTCCTGCGCTTGCAGCGGCTGCCTGCCTTTCGGTCAACGTGTATTACGCCCTTGTTTCGGCGATAGTCTGCCTTGCTTTGTCTGTCGCTCTGAAAAAAAAGGTGCTTTCCTTGAACGCATTTTTGCTTGTTCCGGTGGTTTTTGTTGCCGCTGCGACCGGAAACGGCGCCTTACCGCTTGCCGTTTTTGTTGGTTCCGTGCTTTGCGTTCTGCTCTCGCTTTCAAAAAATCAGCTTACCTTTCCGCCGTATGTTAAAGCCGGCGCGGCAATGGGACTTGCGTTTTCAATAACGGTGCTTCTGACAACTTATTACTTCGGAATCGGCGCTTCGGGAAGCACAACCTTTGAAATGCTCAAAAACTACCGCTATTTAGGTTTCCATCCGAATTGGCGCGGCGTTTTCTTCGGCACGGTAACCCTGTTTGCAATGATAGTCTTTCCGTACAGGTTCAAAAAGCTTTCAAAGTATCTTCCGGCGGAATTCGTTTCCTTAATCATACCGCTTGTGTTGAACCTTTTCCTCAATCCTGATAAAAATTCAACCCCCGTTCTTGAAGTCGGCGCGCTTTCCGATATGACGGTGCTTTCCGGCGTAAAAAGCTTTTTGCCGCTTCTTGATTTTTCTGCGTTTTCCGGCGGTGAAGGTCTTGTGACCGTGATGAAAGGCGCGTTCGCTCTTGCGTTTGTCTGGGCGCTTTTCAAGCCGCAGGAAAGGAAGGATTCCCTTTCGGCCGCCTCGTGCGGCGCAGTTTCGGCTTTGCTCGGCGGCTTTCCGGCTGCCCGGCGCAATATTCTGAAATATACCTCCGTTTCGGCATTGACCGCCGTTGCCGCGTCCACACTGTTTGCCGTGTTTTGCTCCGGAATAATTTCAAGAATTCCGCTGCATTCGCTTGCTGTTGTGTTCATTGTTTCGGCCTGGCAGAGGGTTCCGTTCAGGCTTGCCGCGCCTGTGTTTGCGGAAAAGAATTTTATTGGACTTGCGCTGTTTTTTGTTTCCGCACTCGTCTTTGTTTTCTTTGACCCTTTCATAGCGGCGATTATCTGCGTTGTGTTTTCCGTTGCGGCAGGGAGGATTAAAAAATGAGCAAAAGAGTTATGAAAAATAATAAAAGCTCTGATAAAGGTAAGCTGGCAAAAGATATTGTCAGGGGACTTACTTATATTGTTATGATTTCGGTTTTCCTCCTTGATATCTATACGCTTGTTATTTGCAATAAGTATGAAAAGGAATACTCTTTTTCAGCCGAGACGTTTGATTATAAATACGGAGACGACCGTATCCACTTTTTAAACACGGCGAACTCCGATTGCATGCTTATTGAAAGCAACGGCCGCTTTGCGCTTGTGGATTCCGGCGAGGGAAACAACGATCCGCGCAGAAAGACCGAATACAGCGGTTTTCGTGACGATGTTATCAATTACATCAAAAAAGTTGCAACCGGTAAGGATGGCAAGGCGCACCTTGATTTTATTCTCGGAACGCATTGCCACTATGACCATTACGGAAACTTTGAGGATATCATTAAAAATGACGATATAGTAATTAAAAAAGCGTATTTTAAAGAGTATGACCCGAATGTTGGCACAGACCTTGAAAGCAACGGCTGGGGCAATATTCAGACCTATAACAGGATAATTGACGCGCTGAAGGAAAAGGACATTCCGGTTACCGGAAACTTACCGGACAAAGAATTCATGTTCGGCGATTTCAGGGTCAGGTTTATCAACACCGTTACTCCGCAAGAGCTCACAGGCAAAGGCGAAAACGCCGCAAGCGTCGGAGTCTTGCTGGAAAAAGGGGAGCGCACCGCTTTTCTTGCGGCGGACTTCACCGCAAAGTCGGGTCTTGAAAAAAAGTACGGCGATGAGATAGGCCACGTTGACCTTTTGAAGATCGGCCACCACGGTTATTTCGGCTCGTCCTCACGAAGCTTTATCAAAAAACTCACGCCGAAGATTGCGATAGTCACAAACTACCTCGGAAAGATCTATCCGAACGTCAAATGGAATCTTACCGTGACGGCGAAAGCTTCAATCTATTCCTGCGTCAATCATGACGGAATTATTGCAACGTTTACTGACGCAAACGAAATTGTTCTTACCGACCGCGCAATGTAAGGCGGCTTTTTCCTGTCGGCAATTAATAATTTGTTTAAAGCGGCCGATAATAATTTCAAAAACTACTTGACAAACGTAAAAGACGGTAGTATTATATTCAGGCAACAAAGCAGAGCATTGTTTCGTTCTCACCTTCCGAATTTTGTTTTTGAAGGTCAATAGCTTCTTTAAGTGTATTGTGCGTGAACGGAAAAACTCTGTTCACGCTTTAGTTTTATCAGATTTTTTGGAGGTGTATGAACATCGCTATCAAAGAAATGCAGATCAATGAGGAAATCAGAGACAGAGAGCTTCGTGTTATCGACGCAGACGGCGAGGCAATCGGCATCATGTCTGCCGCCGAGGCGCTGAAGATTGCCGAGGAAAAAAATCTTGATCTTGTCAAAATCGCTCCTCAGGCTAAACCGCCGGTGTGCAAAATCATGGATTACGGAAAATATCGCTTTGAACAGACCAAGCGCGAAAAGGAAGCAAGGAAGAATCAGCGTATTATCGAAATTAAAGAAATTCGCCTTTCTCTTAATATCGACAAGCATGACTTTGAAACCAAGGTCAACCACGCAAAGCGCTTCCTTGAAAGCGGAAACAAGGTCAAGGTTTCAATCCGCTTCCGCGGCCGTGAAATGGCTCACCCGGAAAACGGTCTTGTAACAATGAGCAACTTTTCCGAAGCCTGCTCTGAGTTCAGCTCGGTTGAAAAGCCGGCAAAGCTCGAGGGTCGCTCAATGCAGATGTTCCTTGCACCGAAAACAAAAAAGTAATTACAGGAGGAAAAATCATGCCTAAGATTAAAACTCACAGCGGAGCAAAAAAGCGCTTTAAGCTCTCCAAAAACGGTAAGCCCATCCGTGGTCATGCTTACAAATCTCACATCCTTAACAAGAAGACTACCAAGCGCAAGAGAAATCTTCGCAAAACAGAAGTTGCCGACGTTACAAATCAGAAGCAGATCAAACGTCTCATTCCTTACAAATAAGATGACTTCCGCCGGTTGACCGTGCGGCCCATTTTTCACCAACTTCTGATTTCAGAGAAATATATTATAACGGAGGTACTTTATCATGGCACGTATTAAAGGCGCAATGATGACTCGCAAGAGAAGAAATAAAGTTTTAAAACTCGCTAAGGGCTATTACGGCTCAAAGCACAGCCTCTTCAAAACAGCCAAGCAGGCCGTTATGAAGAGCGGTAATTACGCTTACATCGGAAGAAAGCAGAAAAAGCGCGACTTCCGCCGCCTTTGGATAACAAGAATTTCCGCCGCCTGCAAGGCTAACGGAACCAACTATTCAACTTTTATCAACGGACTCAAGAAAGCCGGCATCACTCTTAACAGAAAGATGCTTTCCGAGATTGCGATTGCCGATCCCGCCGCTTTCACCGCTCTTGTTGAAAAGGCAAAGGCTGCTCTTTAATTGACTGTTATGCGTCCGAGAAATCCTCTCGGGCGTATTTGTCTTTTTTTGGTGACTGCCGGTTTTTCGGCATGAGCCTATGAAAGGAAAAACAATATGACAAGCGTTATCGAAAGCGCCTCGAACGAAAAAATCAAGGCCGCCTCAAAGCTCGCCGTCTCAGCAAAGGAGAGGAAGGAAAAAAACAGCTTTCTGCTTGAAGGACTTCGTCTCTGCCGCGACGCGGCGGAATGCGGCGTTTCGGTCAGGACTTTTTTTTACACACAAAATGCATTTGAAAAACATGAGGCGGACGTTCGTTTCATTTCTTCAAAAGCCGAAAACACCTTTCTCATATCAAAAGCCGCCGCGCTGAAGCTGAGCGACACGCAAACTCCGCAGGGCTTTTTCTGCGTTTGCGCCTGTCTTCCTGCGCGCGATGAGGAAAGCATACTCGAAAGCGGAAAATTCATTGCTCTTGAGAATGTTCAGGATCCCTCGAACCTCGGTGCAGTTGCCCGTACGGCCGAGGCACTCGGAATTACCGCGCTCATTACCGAAAGCGGCTGCGACATATATAACCCGAAAGCTCAGCGCGCGGCCATGGGCTCGCTTTTGCGCCTGCCCGTTATCAGGACGGACGACCTTTGCGCGCTTATCGGAAAGTGCAGGGCAAGGGGCTTCAAGACGTATGCAACAACGCCCTCAGACAGCGCAAAGCTCATTACCGAAGCCGATATGAGCGGCTCTGTTATTGCCGTGATAGGCAACGAGGGCAACGGTGTTTCACAAAGGATTTTTGACTCTTGCGAAAGTGTAACGATACCCATGAAAGGGCGTGCGGAATCGCTCAACGCTTCCGTCGCCGCCGCTCTCGTCATGTGGGAGCTTATGAAAGGATAAAGAAGCATAAGGAGAAAAAATTGGATAAGAGATTATACTGGCTCTGGCTTCAGAGCGCTCTGGGCTTCGGTGCAAACACAAATGCGCTTGTTTCGGCCTATGGCTCTGCGGAAAGGATATATGAAGCCTCGGACGATGATCTGCGCCTTTCGGGCGCGTTTTCCGAGGGGTTTTTCGGTCTTAAGGCTCAGGGTCTTCAAAAGCTGAAGCAGACCGATATCCGCGCCGGCGAAAGCGTGCTTGAATACTGCGAAAAGAACTATATAAGCGTTATTACTCCCGATGATCCGCGTTACCCGAAAAGGCTTCTCGGCATTCAGAACTATCCGCTTGCGCTTTTTGTCAGGGGCGATATTTCCTGCCTTAACGAAAGCAGCCTTGCCATCGGCGTTATCGGCACAAGAAAGCCGTCCGAGTACGGCATCAAGGCTGCCGAGCAGATTGCGCGCGGCCTTGCAAAAAACAGGGTGACAATCGTCAGCGGCGGCGCTCTCGGCATCGACAGCGTTGCCCACAGGAGCGCTATAGCCGAAAAGGATAAAACCGTTCTCGTAATGGGCTGCGGCCACGATTCGCGCTATCTGCGCGAAAACGAGGCGCTGCGCGAAGAGGTTACGCGCAACGGAGCAACAATAACCGAGTATCCGCCCTTGACTATGGCCGGAAAGGGATATTTTCCGCTGCGTAACCGCATTATCTCCGGCGTTTCAAACGGCGTTGTGATAATCGAAGCAAATCTCAGGAGCGGAACGCTCAATACCGCTGCCCACGCCAAAAAGCAGCGTCGCGATATTTTTGCCGTTCCCGGTGATGTTTCAAGCGTTTCCTATGCAGGCTCAAACAAGCTGATAATTGACGGAGCGCACGCAGTTTTCAGCGCGCAGGATATTCTTGAGCGCTATCGATTTGAGCTTGCAGGCAAGAGGGAATTTTCAAACCGGGAACCGAAAACGCCTTTTGACGGCATTGATTTATTTCCTTTTGGTGAAAATGATGCGCCGCAAGAGAAAATTCCTGTGAAAAAAGCACAAAAACCGCGCGCCGCAGCGCCCAAATGTGAGGAAAAAGCAAAAATTTTAAAAACCGTGCCTGAAGGTATTTCTAAAAATGCGGCTTTGGTGTATAATGTAATGAAAACCGAGGACACGCCTCTTGATGACATCATCAGAGAGAGTTCTCTGCCCGTCAGCAAGGTGCTCATTGCTTTGACCGAGCTTGAAATCGGCGGCCATGTTGCCTGCGTCGGCGGAAATAATTACAGAGTTACCGGCGCCTGAAAAGCGCAAAAAAATTCAACAAACCACTGATTTGTGAAAGGTGAAGATATGTCAGATCTGATTATTGTTGAGTCGCCGTCAAAGGCTAAGACTCTTAAAAGCTATCTCGGAAAGGGCTATAACATCGTGGCCTCAAAAGGTCACGTCAGGGATCTTCCGGCAGCGCGCCTCAGCGTTGATATCAAGCATGATTTTGCCCCGAAATACAGCATAGTAAAGGGAAAGGAAAAGCTTGTCAAGGAGCTTAAGGAAGCTGTGGCTCAGAGTGATAAGGTCTATCTTGCAACCGACCCCGACCGCGAGGGAGAGGCAATTTCATGGCATCTTGCGTCACTGCTTGGTCTTGACCTTGACGAAAGCAACCGCGTAACCTTCAACGAAATTACAAAAACCGGCGTCAAAAACGGCATGGCCGCGCCGCGCAAGGTCGATCTCGATCTTGTCAATGCGCAGCAGGCTCGCCGTATTCTTGACCGGCTTGTCGGCTATAAGCTCAGCCCCTTTGTTTCGCAGAAGATACGCCGCGGTCTTTCCGCAGGCCGCGTTCAGAGCGTTGCGCTGAGAATGATTGTTGACCGCGAGGATGAGATACGCGCTTTTGTTCCGGAGGAATACTGGACGATTGAGGGCAAGTTCCTTGCCGGAAGAAAGGTTGTCAACGCCCAGTTTTACGGCGATGAAAGCGGAAAGCTCAAGCTTTCAAACGAGGAGCAGGCAAACGCCGTGCTTGCGCGCCTTGAGGACGCACGGTACAGCGTCAGCTCGCTCAAAAAGGGAACAAGAAGAAAGAACCCTGCGCCGCCGTTCATTACCTCAACCCTACAGCAGGAGGCCGCGCGCAGACTCGGTTTCCGCGCCGAAAAAACAATGAAGGTTGCTCAGGAGCTTTATGAGGGCGTTAATATAGAGGGTCACGGAATGGTCGGTCTTATCACATACATGAGAACCGATTCGCTCAGAATTTCCGAAGAAGCAAGGAGCGCGACCGATGAATACGTCCGTTCGGTTTACGGCGACAAATATATGCCCGATAAGCCGCGCTATTTCAAATCAAGGAGCAACGCACAGGACGGACACGAGGCAATAAGACCCTCAACAGTGAGCCTTACTCCCGAGTCCGTCAAGGAGAGCCTTTCGGGCGATCAGTATAAGCTTTATAACCTCATCTGGCGCCGCTTTGTGGCTTCGCTCATGTCGCAGTGTGTTCAGAATACCGTTAAGCTTGAAATCAAGGGCGTTGGAAAAAACGAAAAGGAGGGTGCTTACTGCCTTTTCACCGCAAGCGGATATTCGGTCAAGTTCGACGGCTTTACCGTTCTTTACGATAACGCCGACGATGAGGAAAAGGGTAAGCTTCCCGACGGAATTGCCGAGGGCGAAAGCCTTAAAGAGCGCGAGATTAACAAAAATCAGCACTTTACTCAGCCGCCTGCGCGCTATACGGAAGAAACGCTCATCAAAACGCTTGAGGAAAACGGCGTCGGCCGTCCGAGTACCTATGCAACCATTATTTCAACCATTGTCAAGCGCGAATACGTTTCAAGAAAATCAAAGCAGCTTGTGCCCACCGAGCTCGGGGAAACGATTACAAAGCTTCTTAAAGAAAAGTTCCCGAAAATTGTCAATACCAGGTTCACCGCGCAAATGGAAAGCGGACTTGACAGCGTCGGCGAGGGTAAGAAGGATTATATAAAGCTCCTGCATGAATTTTATGATGACTTTGAGCAGAATCTTGAAAAGGTTAAGGGCGAAATGCAGGGCGTGAAGATTCAGCTTCAGGAGGATCAGACCGACATACCCTGCGAAAAATGCGGACGTATGATGGTTATCAAAACCGGAAGATTCGGAAAATTCCTTGCCTGTCCGGGCTATCCCGAATGTAAAAACACAAAGCCCTATGTTATTGAAACGGGCGCAACCTGCCCGAAATGCGGCGGAAAGGTGATTGCCAAAAAGTCCAAGAGGGGTTACACCTTCTTCGGCTGCGATAATTGGCCGGACTGCGACTTCATGACCTGGGACAAACCGACCGAGCAGAAGTGCCCGAAGTGCGGAAAATCACTCTTTAAGGGCAAGGGCGGCGTTCTTGCCTGTTTGGACGAAAAGTGCGGCTATAAAGCCAAATAACTGTTGGCGGTCGGCGTGCAACACGGTTAAAAAGCTGAGGAGGAATTATGAGCAAAGTTAAAGTTATCGGCGGCGGACTTGCCGGCGTTGAAGCGGCGTGGCGCCTTGCCGAAAACGGGATTGAAACCGAGCTTTATGAAATGAAGCCGAAAAAATTCAGCCCCGCTCATCATATGCCGACTCTTGCAGAGCTTGTTTGCTCAAACTCGCTCAAAGCAAAAAGACTTGAGTCTGCTGCCGGACTTCTTAAAGCGGAGATGCGCCTGCTCGGCTCGGTCTGTATGCAGTGCGCGGACGAATGTGAGGTTCCGGCCGGCGGCGCGCTTGCGGTTGACAGGGATAAGTTTTCCGCTCTTGTAACGGAGAAGATAACCTCTCATCCGCTCATTACCGTCATTCACGAGGAAGTGTGCGAAATTCCGGACGGCAACGTCATTATTGCCGCAGGACCGCTCGCAAGCGAAAGCTTAAGCGAAAGCATAAGCAGACTCTGCGGAACCGGACTGTTCTTTTTTGACGCTGCGGCGCCGATTGTAACGGCCGAAAGCGTAGATCCCGAATTTTCCTTTTCTGCCTCACGCTATGACCGCGGCGGAGAGGACGACTATATCAACTGCCCGATGAATAAAGAGCAGTACGAGGCTTTCCGCGAAGCGCTCATAAACGCCGAAAGCGCCGAGCTTCATTCCTTCGATAAGCGTAAAGATGTTTATGAGGGCTGCATGCCCATAGAAGTCATGGCGTCAAGGGGAAAGGATACCATTCGTTTCGGCCCCCTCAAGCCGGTCGGTCTGCGCGATCCGAAAACAGGTCACAGACCGTGGGCGGTTCTTCAGCTGCGCAAGGAAAACAAAAGCGGAACGCTTTATAACCTTGTCGGCTTTCAGACCAACCTGAAGTTTCCGGAGCAGAAAAGGGTCTTTTCAATGATACCGGCTTTGCATAACGCCGAGTTCATGCGCTACGGCGTGATGCACCGCAATACATATATCGACTCTCCGCGCCTGCTTTCGGGCGATTTCGGCTTCAGAAAAAGACCCGGACTCTTTTTTGCCGGTCAGATTACCGGCGTTGAGGGCTATATGGAGTCCGCGGCCTCCGGAATCATGGCCGGACTTAACATGGCAAGGCGGATAAAAGGGGCAAAAACAGTTGTTCTTCCGGAGACGACCATGATAGGCGCGCTTTCGCGCTATATCAGCGACGAGAGCGTTTCGGATTTTCAGCCGATGGGTGCAAACTTCGGCGTTCTGCCGCCGATTGAACCCAAGATAAGAGATAAAAAGGAGCGCTATGCCGCTCTTTCAAAACGGAGTCTTGCTTCGCTTGCAGAGGTTATAACGGAACTTAAACTGCCGTAAAGGAGGCATGTATATGTTTGACGAATTTCAAAAAACAATAGGCTATAAATTCAAAAACGAAAAACTTCTTGAAGTTGCATTTACCCATTCGTCCTACGCAAACGAAAAGCAGCTTTCGCGCGATTGCAACGAAAGACTTGAATTTTTGGGCGACTCGGTTTTGGGCGTTGTTTCGGCTGATTACTTTTTCAATAATTTCAGCCATCTCCCGGAGGGTGAAATGACCAAAAGGAGGGCAGCGTGCGTTTGCGAAAAATCGCTCTTCGGCTTTGCAAAGGAGATCGATCTTGGCAAATACATACTGCTCGGAAAAGGCGAAGAGCATACAGGCGGCCGCCGCCGTCCGTCAATTCTTGCCGACGCGTTTGAGGCTGTTATTGCGGCCATTTATCTTGACGGAGGACTTGAGGAGGCGCGCAGGTTCATTCTGCGTTTTCTCAAAAAGGCGGTCAATGAAACGCCCAAGTTCAAGGACTATAAAACCGCGCTGCAGGAGATTATTCAGAAGAATCCCGATGAGCATCTGACATATATACTTGTCGGCGAAAGCGGTCCGGATCATGATAAGAGCTTTGAGGTGGAGGTTCATCTTAACAGCAATGTTATCGGCAGCGGAATCGGCGGCTCAAAAAAGGGCGCCGAGCAGGCCGCCGCCAAAAAAGCGCTTGAACTCATGGGCATAAAGGAATGAAGCACATAAACATTGCCCTTTTCATTCCCGATGAGGGCTGCCCCCACAGGTGCAGCTTCTGCAATCAGAAGACCATCACCGGAACCGGCAAAAGGCCTGAGCCCGGTGATGTCATCAGCGCCTGCGAAACCGCTCTGAACGGGAAAAAGGACGTTTCCGGCGGAGAAATCGCCTTTTTCGGCGGAAGCTTCACCGCCATTGAAAGAGGGTATATGCTCTCGCTGCTGAAATGTGCAAAAAGCTATCTTGACCGCGGCTTGTTCAAGGGTATAAGAATTTCAACAAGACCCGATTGTGTTGACGATTCAATTCTTGCCTTGCTGAAGGAGTACAAAGTCACTTCAATAGAGCTCGGTTGTCAGAGCATGGACGATGAGGTACTTTTTCTCAATGAGCGCGGACATACCGCCGCTCAGTGCGAAAGCGCCTGCCGCCTTGTCAGAAAATACGGCTTTGAACTGGGCGTTCAGATGATGACGGGGCTTTTCGGCGATACTGATGAAAAAGCGCTTGAAACGGCCGAAAGGCTGATTGCTCTCAGGCCTGACACGGCGCGCATCTATCCCACGGTGGTGCTGAAGAACACCGCGCTTGAAAGGCTGTATGCCGAGGGCAGGTATCGCGCGCAAACACTTGAAGAAGCCGTTGCGCTTTGCAGCAGACTTTTAAAAATGTTTACTCAAGGCGGCGTTAAGGTCATAAGGCTCGGGCTTCACTCCGGCGGCGGAGTTGAGGAAAACTACGTTGCCGGCGCGTATCATCCGGCGTTTCGTGAAAAATGCGAAAGCAGACTCTACCGTGAAAATATTGAAAAGCTTCTTTCGGAAAACAGGGTTCAAAAAGGGGAAGCAACCGTTATTGTTTCGCCGCGGTATCTTTCGCAGGCCAAGGGGCAGAAAAAGGAGAATATAGCCTATTTCAAGGAGCACGGATATAATATAAATATTGTTACGAAGGAAAACATTGAACAATACGAAGTCAGACTCGGTCGTTCTTTACCCGGGCGTACCGAAAGCGGAGAAGGAAGAACAAGATGATCTTAAAAGAAATTGAAATGCAGGGCTTCAAGTCCTTCCCTGAAAAAACAACGCTGAAATTCGGCAGCGGAATAACGGCTGTTGTCGGTCCCAACGGCAGCGGAAAAAGCAATATTTCCGACGCCGTCCGTTGGGTACTCGGCGAACAAAGCAGCAAATCCCTGCGCGGCTCAAAAATGGAGGACGTCATTTTTGACGGAACAAAAGTCAGAAAAGCCCACGGCTATGCAAGCGTAACCTTGAAGCTTGACAATACCGACCGCAGCATTGAGTCCGTTGATGAGGACGAGATTGCCGTAACAAGACGCTTTTACCGTTCCGGTGAAAGCGAATATAAAATCAACGGAAAAACGGTACGCCTGCGCGACATCAACGAGCTTTTCATGGACACCGGTCTCGGCCGCGACGGCTACTCAATGGTAAGTCAGGGCAAAATTGCCGAGATGATATCCGGCAAGGGCAGAGAATGCCGCGAAATGCTTGAGGAAGCGTGCGGAATTTCCGCTTACCGTTATCGCCGCAACGATTCCGTCAGAAAGCTTTCACAGGCGGAGGACAACCTTGTAAGGCTGCGCGATATCCTTGCGGAGCTTGAAAGCCGCATAGGACCGCTCAAAACGCAGAGCGAAAAGGCGCAGAAATTTCTTGTCCTTTCCGAAGAACGCAAGGGACTTGAAATCGGGCTTTGGCTATACAACATAGACAAGCTTAAAGCCGAAATCAGAAAGCAGGAGGACAGCATTTCCATTGCCGCAGCCCACTATGACCGCGCTCAGAGTGAGCTTGACGGAATTGAAAAGAAAATTGAGCTGTCCTATGAAGAAGCGCAGAACATTACCGTGAAGATTGAGGAGATCCGCCAGAAAATTTCCGAAGCGGAGGAGGCGGCCTCGACCTGTGACGGTCAGTGCGCCGTTTTTGAAAACTCAATTGAACATAACAAGCAGACCATCGCCCGTATTTTAGGCGACAAGGACTATTCAAAGCAGAACCGCGAGCAGCTGAAAAAGGAGATTGAAACCGAAGAAAACCTCATTTCCCAGATTAAGCATATAGCCTCAAAAAAGCGTAACGATATTGAAAAAGTCAAAAAGGAGCTTGAGGAAAAAAGCCACGAGGGCGAGTCGCTTGATGAGCTGAGCAAAAAGCTCTCTGCGGAAATTGCCGCTTTCACCTCAAGGCTTGCAGACTGCCGCGTGAGCGAGTCTACCGCGCAGTCCTCAATGGAGGAAATAAGAGCGCGCATTTCAGCCGTTGAAGCGCTGAGCGCTCAGCGTGGGGAAAGCCTCATGGCCTTTGAAAAGGAAAAGGAGGAAAAGCTCCTTGCGCTCGGAAAGTGCGCCGAGGAAATTACTGCCCTTTCAAACGCTGTTGACGGACTTTCGCTCCGCCTTAAAACAAGGAACGAAAAGGCGGACGGGCTTAAACGCACTCTTGACGAAAAGTTGTTTGAGCTTCAGCACCTTCTTTCAAAAAGGAAAATGCTTGAAGACCTTGAAAAAAACATGGACGGTTATTCCGGCTCGGTCAAGGCCGTGATAAAGGAGGGCAAAAACGGCACTCTTTCCGGAATTATCGGAACGGTTTCAAAAATCATCTCAATGAACGGCGAACACACCGTTGCCATTGAGACCGCTCTTGGCAATTCGGTTCAGAACATCGTTTGCGAAAACGAAAACGACGCAAAAAACGCAATTAATTATCTTAAACGAAACGGCGCAGGCCGCGCAACCTTCCAGCCCGTTTCCTCCGTCAGGGCAAAAAGCTTTGAGGAAAAGGGACTTGAAAAGGTCGAGGGCTTTGTCGGCATGGCAAACGAGCTTGTTTCCTACGACTCAAAGTATGATGAGATCGTCCGTTCACTGCTCGGACGCATTGCCGTTTGCGAGGATATCGACTGCGCAATAAATCTTGCAAAAAAATATTCCTATCATTTTAAAATAGTCACCCTTGACGGTCAGATTGTCAATGCCGGAGGTTCAATGACCGGCGGCTCGCAGAGCAGGAACGCCGGCATCCTTTCCCGCGCGAACGAGATCGGGCGCCTTTCCAAAAAGCACGGTGAGCTTCAAAATGAAACAGACGGGCTTCAAAAAAGCTATGACGACCTTTGCATAAGCGTAGATAAAGCAAAGGACGAGCTTGAAAAAGCCAAGGGCGAGCTTCTTTCAAAGCAGGAGGAAAAGATACGCCTTGAGGGCGAAAAAAAGCTTTCCGAGGAGCAGTATCTCACCTCAAAAGCCGCTTTTGACGAGCTGAAAACCGAAAAGGAAAATTGCCTTGAACGTCTTTCCTCGTTTGAGGAAGCGTTCAGCAAGGCCGGTGAAGAAAGCAGACTCCTTTCCTCCTCAATTGAGGAAAACGAGGAAAAGCTTTCCTCGCTCGGCGAAAAGAAAAACGAACTTTCTTCTCAGCGCGAAAAAATTACCTCTGAGCTTTCAAGGCTCAGTCTTGATCTTCATGACGCGGACAAGGATCTTGCCGCAAGGACTCAGGCAATGAATTTGCTGATTTCCCGCCTTGTCAGCCATGAGGATAAGGACAGGCAGCTTGACGAGGAAATTGAAGAAATCAAAAAAAAGAACACCGAGCTTTGTTCTCTTATTGAAGAACTTAAAGAAAAAGCAGCCCTTCTCAGAAAGGACAGCGGCGAAAGCAGGGAGAAAATCACCGTTCTTCAGAAGCAGCGCGCCGAAAAGGAGGAGCAGTCGGTAAAACTCAGAACCGCCGAGCGCGAAAAAAGCGCCGAGCGCGAAACCGTCGGCGGAGAAAAGGCAAGACTTGAAGAGCGCAGGGAAACCATGCTGCTTGAGCTTGACAGCACCGTTTCAAAGCTTTATGACGAATATCAGCTTACGCTGAGGGAAGCTTCGGCAGAAAACAGCAAAACCGATGATCCCGCAGGCGCAAAGCGCAGACTCGGCGAAATCAAAAACAGGATACGCGCCCTCGGCTCGGTCAATGTTTCCGCAATCGACGAATATAAAGAGGTGAGCGAGCGTTATGAATTCATGTCCTCTCAGCTTTCGGACGTGGAGCGCTCAAAGCAGGAGCTTACAAAGCTCATTACCGATCTGACCGGAAAAATGGCAAACCGTTTTCGCGATCAGTTTGCGCTTATTAACCAATATTTCGGCGAAACGTTCAGGGAGCTTTTCGGCGGAGGAAAGGCGGAAATCGTTCTCACCGACCCGGCAGACGTGCTGGAAAGCGATATCGACATTCGTCTTCAGCCTCCGGGTAAAAACGTTAAACGCCTTGACGCGCTTTCGGGCGGCGAAAAGGGACTTTCCGCAATCGCACTGCTGTTTGCAATACTCAAGGTTAATCCCGCTCCGTTCTGTATCTTTGACGAGGTTGAGGCCGCGCTTGACGATGCAAACGTAACGCGCTACGCCCAGTATGTCAGAAGAATGACAAAAAACACCCAGTTCATTCTCATCACACACCGCCGCGGAACAATGGAGGAGGCGGACATGCTCTACGGAATAACAATGCAGGAACAGGGCGTTTCAAAGCTGCTTGAGCTTAAGACAGCCGAGCTTGCCGGAAAGTTGGGCGTCACCTGAAAACGGCAGGATTGCAGCATAGTTTTGGAAAGATAGATACACAGGAGGAAGTTTATGGGCATTTTTAAGAAATTCGGCTTCGGTCTGAAAAAAACGCGCGAGGGTCTTGATAAAAAGCTTGAGGACGTTATCGGCGCATATGAGGAGATAACTGACGATCTTTACGATGATCTTGAAGAAGCGCTTATCATGGCCGACGTCGGAGTGACCACCGCAACAAAAATTATTGACGAGCTGCGTGACCGCGTGGACAGAAACGAGGTGCGCAACCCGAAGCACGCAAAAATGGTTATTGCCGATATCATTGCCGGAATGCTTGACGGCGGCGAGGACTGGGGTCTTGTTACCATTCCGTCCGTCATTCTCGTCATCGGCGTAAACGGAGTCGGAAAAACCACCACGATTGGAAAAATGGCTGCGATGTATAAGTCGCAGGGCAAAAAGGTCATTCTCGGCGCCGCCGATACCTTCCGTGCCGCTGCAATAGAGCAGCTTCAGGTCTGGGCAGATCGCGCAGGCGTTGAAATGATAAAGCACCAGGAGGGTTCAGACCCGGCTGCGGTTGTTTATGACACAATTCAGGCAGGCATAGCACGCGACAGCGATATTATAATTATCGACACCGCCGGACGTTTGCACAACAAAAAGAATCTCATGGACGAGCTTGCAAAAATCTACCGCGTTGTTGAAAAGGAGCTTCCCTATGCCGACCGCGAAATTTTCCTTGTTCTTGACGCAACAACGGGGCAGAACGCAATCAGCCAGGCGAAGGAGTTCATGCAGGTTGCCGAGCTTACCGGAATTGTGCTCACAAAGCTTGACGGAACGGCAAGGGGCGGAGTTGTTCTTGCAATCAAGAACGAGCTGAAGCTTCCTATAAAATATATCGGCGTCGGAGAAAAAATTGACGATCTTCAGCCGTTTAACGAAAAGGTCTTTGCAAAGGCTCTTTTTGAAAATACCGCAGAAACTCATAAAGACGAGGACGAATAATGAAATTCATCATTGCTACACATAATATGAAAAAGCAGGCGGAAATGCAGCGCATTCTCTCTCCGCTCGGCGTTGAGGTTCTGACGGCTGAAATGGCCGGAGTGACTCTGACCGACGTTGAGGAAACGGGCGCAACCTTTGAGGAAAACGCCGTTCTCAAAGCCGAAAACGGCTGTAGCGAAAGCGGACTTCCCTGCATTGCGGACGACAGTGGCCTTTCGGTTGACTTCCTCGGCGGCGAGCCGGGCGTTTACTCCGCGCGCTACTGCGGAAAGCACGGAGATGATGAAGCCAACATTCAAAAGCTACTCAAAAAGCTTGAGGGCGTTCCGGAGGAAAAAAGAACCGCTCGCTTTGTCTCTGTGGTTTGCGTGTGCTTCCCGGACGGCAGAAAGCTTGTTGTTGACGGAAAATGCGAGGGAAAAATCGGTTTTGAAAAACACGGCGATAACGGCTTCGGCTATGACCCGGTTTTCATGGTCGGACAAAAAAGCTTTGCCGAACTTTCCGCCGATGAAAAGGACAAAATCAGCCACCGCGGCAACGCACTTCGCAAGCTTGCACAGGTGTTGCCGGAGTATTTGAAATAAACAAACAGGAGACGCAAATATGACAGGAAAAGAACGCGCCGCATGGCGCGCAAAGGCAAATTCACTTGAACCGCTGTTTCAGGTAGGAAAAGGCGGAATATCAGACGCACTGATTAAGCAGACCGATGACGCACTGCGCGCCAGGGAGCTTATCAAGCTCAAGGTTCTGCTTGAATCCTCGCCCGTCAGTGTGCGCGAAGCGGCAAACGAGATTGCACAAAGAACACAAGCCGAGGTCATTCAGGTGATAGGCGGCGTAATTGTGCTTTACCGCGAGAGCGAGGAGCTGAAGCAAAAAGCGGCGCAAAAGGAAAAGAACAAAAAGCTCGCCGCAAAAAAAGCAAGGGAAAAGCTTTATAAGGAAAGGGCGGCGCAAAAGCAGCGCTTTACCGTAAGAGCGCTCGGAAAGCAAAAATGAGAAGAACCGGTCTTTTCGGCGGAACGTTCAATCCGCCGCACGTTGCGCATTTGCGCCTTGCCGAAAAAGCCATAGAGGGCGCAGGGCTTGACCGCGTAATAATCATGCCCGCGTTCATTCCACCGCATAAAGCCGCGCCGGAGCTTTTGAAAAGCGAGGACAGGTTTGAGCTTTGCAGACGTACTTTCTGCGGCGAAAGGTTTGAAATATCCGACCTTGAGCTTCGGCGCAAAGGAAAAAGCTATACCGTTGAAACGCTTGAGGAGCTGAAAAAGCTTTATCCCGACGATGAGTTTTTCCTGATTATCGGCTCGGATATGCTTTTGAGCTTTAAAAACTGGTATCGGTATGAGGATATTCTGAAATACGCTTCGCTTTGCGTAATGACGAGGGAAAAGGCGGTCAGCAGAAAAAAGCTTTTTGAATATTGCAAAAATGTGCTGAAGCTTTCGGGCAAAGATTTTATCATTCTTGACAGCGACGCTTTTGAGCTTTCCTCAACCGAAGTCAGGCAAAAAGCAAAGGAGGGCAAAAATTTGAGCAATATGCTGACCGAAAAAGCAAATGAATATATTAAAGAAAAGTCCTTTTATTCAGACGTTTCTTATGAAAAAATCAAAGACCTTTTGAAAGAGCGGCTTGACGAGCACCGCTATATCCATTCGCTCGGCGTTGCCGAAAGCGCAAAGGAGCTTGCCGTGCGCTTCGGCGCCGATGAAAACAAGGCGTATCTCGCCGGTCTTCTTCATGACATTACAAAAAACGAAACGAACGAAAGACAGTTGAAATTGTTTGAAAGTGATGGTATAATCTTAAATCAGGTTGAAAAGAACAACCCCAAGCTCTGGCACGCCATGACCGCGCCGATCTTTATTAAAAACGAGCTTGGCGTTTCGGACGAAGAAATTCTTTCGGCTGTCCGCTATCACACCACGGGCAGAGCCTCAATGAGCCTGCTTGAAAAAATTGTTTATATCGCCGATTACATCTCCGCCGAGCGCGACTATCCCGATGTTGACGTCATGCGCGCCCTTGCAAAGGAGAGCCTTGAAAAGGCGGCGCTGTATTCGCTTGAATATACACTGAAAAAGCTTTCAAAAAGCGAGCTTGTCATTCATAACGACAGCCTGAGCTTTTATAACGAGCTTGTTATTCTCGGCGTTTCGGTCAAAGCCGAAACAGAAAGGAAAAATGCCAATGAACGAACTTGAGCTTACAAGAGAAACAGTAAAGATTCTTGACCGTAAAAAGGCCATGGATATCAAGGTCCTGCGCATCAACGAGCTTTCCATTGTTGCGGATTATTTCGTAATTGCCTCCGGTACTTCAAACACCCATGTTAAATCCCTTGCGGACGAGGTTGAGTATGAGCTTTCGCAAAAGGGAATCGAGCCCTCGCACATCGAGGGCAGGGCAACGGGCTGGATACTACTTGACTACGGTTCGGTTATTGTCCACGTTTTCACCGGCGACAGCCGCGAGTATTATAACCTTGAGCGCCTTTGGTCGGACGCCGCGCAAATTGACATCAGCGATATTGCAGATAACAGAGATTAAAAATATACGGAGTGATAAACTTGAACTACAACTTTAAAAAGACAGAGAAAAAGTGGCAGGAAAAATGGGAGGACTGCGGCGTTTTCCACGCGCAGGATAATTCCGACAAGAAAAAGTTCTACGGTCTTGTTGAGTTTCCCTATCCCAGCGGAGCAGGAATGCACGTCGGTCATATCAAGGCTTATTCCGGCCTTGAGGTAATCTCAAGAAAGCGCAGAATGGAGGGCTATAACGTCCTTTTCCCGATAGGCTTTGACGCCTACGGTCTTCCGACGGAGAACTATGCGATAAAAACCGGCATTCATCCGCGCAAGGTTACGGATATGAACATTGAAAAGTTTTCAAGCCAGCTTAAAAGGGTGGGCTTCTCCTTTGACTGGACAAGAGTTATCGACACCACTCAGGAGGAGTATTACAAGTGGACCCAGTGGATTTTCCTCAAAATGTTTGAGCATGGACTCGCTTTCAGGGATAAGACGCTTGTCAACTACTGCCCGTCGTGCAAGGTTGTCCTTTCCAACGAGGATTCACAGGGCGGCAAGTGCGACATCTGCCACAGCGAAATTGTTCAGAAGTCCAAGGATGTCTGGTATCTTCGCATAACGGAATATGCCGATAAGCTGCTTGAGGGTCTTAACCATGTTGACTTTCTTCCCAATATTCGCCTTCAGCAGGAAAACTGGATTGGAAAATCGACCGGTGCGTTCGTTGTCTTCAAGCTTAAGGATATTGACGAAAGCTTCAGGATTTACACCACCCGTCCGGACACTCTTTTCGGCGTAACGTTCATGGTTATGGCTCCGGAGCATCCGCTCCTCGATAAGTATAAAGACCGCATCAAAAATTTTGACGCAGTTGAAGCTTACAGGGCTGAATGCGCCAAAAAGACCGAATTTGAAAGGACTCAGCTTGTCAAGGACAAAACAGGCGTTCGCCTTGACGGCTTTTCGGCAATCAATCCCGTTAACGGAAAGGAGATTCCCGTCTTTATTTCCGACTACGTCATGATGGGCTACGGTACCGGTGCAATCATGGCCGTTCCGGCTCACGATCAGCGCGACTATGACTTTGCAAAGAAGTTCGGCGTTGATATAATTGAAGTCATCAAAGGCGGAGACATAAACGAAAAGGCTTATACCGGCGAGGGAGAGGTTGTCAATTCCGGCTTCCTTAACGGCTGCAAGCATAAGGAGGAAGCGATTGAAAAAATGCTCTGCTTCCTCACGGAAAAGGGTGTCGGCGAAAAAGGCGTTCAGTACAAGATGAAAGACTGGGCGTTCAACCGCCAGCGTTACTGGGGCGAGCCTATTCCCATTGTATACTGCGAAAAGTGCGGAATGGTACCCGTTCCTTATGACGAGCTTCCGCTGAAGCTTCCCGAGGTTCAGGACTTCAAGCCCGGCTCGGACGGAGAAAGCCCGCTTGCAAAGATTGAGTCCTTTGTCAACTGCACCTGTCCAAAATGCGGCTCAAAGGCACGCCGCGAGACGGACACAATGCCTCAGTGGGCAGGCTCTTCGTGGTACTTTTTGCGTTACATTGATCCGCACAACAGCGAATGCTTTGCCGATATGGATAAAATGCGCTACTGGGGTCCCGTTGACTGGTACAACGGCGGTATGGAGCACGTAACGCGCCACCTGATTTATTCGCGCTTCTGGCACAGGTTCCTTTATGATATCGGCGAGGTTCCGTTCCCCGAGCCCTATGCAAAGCGTACTGCTCAGGGTCTTATTCTCGGCCCCGACGGAGACAAAATGTCAAAATCCAAGGGCAACGTTGTTGACCCGAACGATGTTGTTGACGAGTTCGGCGCAGACGTTCTTCGTACATACGTCCTCTTCATGGGCGACTACGAAAAAGCTGCTCCGTGGTCGGAAAACAGCGTAAAGGGCTGCAAGCGCTTTATTGACAGAGTCTGGGGTCTTCAGGATATCGTAAGCGACAAAACGGGCTTTTCAAAAAAGCTTGAAAGCTCGTTCCATAAGACAATCAAAAAGGTTTCGAGCGATATTGAAGGTCTCAAGTTCAACACCGCCATTGCCGCAATGATGACTCTGCTTAATGAAATTTATGCCGCAGGCTCAATAACAAGGGACGAGCTTCGCACTTTCCTGCTGCTTCTCAATCCCTTTGCTCCGCACGTTACGGAGGAGATTAACGAGCTGCTTTCGCTCGGTTCAATGCTCGCCGTCAGCGAATGGCCGTCCTTTGACGAGTCAAAGTGTGCCGACGATACCGTTGAAATTGCCGTTCAGGTCAACGGTAAGCTCAGGGGCAGAATCAGCGTTCCTGCCGATATCTCTGAGAAAGACGCAATTGCCCTTGCAAAAAAGGAAGAAAAGGTTGCTGCGGAAATTGAGGGCAGGAACATTATCAAAGAGCTTTATGTTAAGGGAAGACTTGTCAATATCGTTGCAAAATAATATCGCTGCCGAAAAAATACACCAAATGCCTTGTATTATTGCAAATAAACACTTGACAAGCTGAAAATGTTATTGTATAATATTTGGCGTATCCTAAGTGGAAATATACCCCTGCTAAACAGGCGGAGGGAGGGAATTATAGATGAGTCAGGTTAAAGTTAAAGAAAACGAATCTCTTGACAGCGCTCTGAGACGTTTTAAAAGACAGACCTCGCGCGACGGAATCATTCAGGAAGTTCGCAAAAGAGAACATTATGAAAAGCCTTCCGTAGCAAGAAAAAAGAAGTCTGAGGCTGCTCGTAAGCGTAAATACAAGTAAACCAACAATTGGGCGGGCAATGGTTTTCCATTGCCCGTTTTTGTTGTGGAATGCCCTCTCCCTGCGGTCTGCGCAAAGTTGTTTCATTTTTGCAGAGCCGTGCAGACATGCTTTTATGAAAGGCTGTGTTTATATGTCAATTGAAAAACTCAAATACATGCTTCGCGAACGCGACGCCGCCGCTCTTATTATGAGTGAGGATAATGTGCGTTATTTCACGTCGTTTTCTTCAACAAACGGTTATCTTCTCGTAACGGGAGAGAATGCGTTTTTCCTCACCGACAGCCGATACATTGAGGCTGCACGCAAAACGATAAAAACCGTTGACGGCGTTCTTCTTTTTGAAAACTTCAAAAAATCTCTCGTTCCGCTTGTTAACGAGCTTTCAATAAAGACTCTTTCGGTTGAGGGCGCAAGAACAACCGTAAAAAGACTCAATGAGCTTAAAAAGGAGCTTTCGTCCGTTGATTTTGAAACCGAAAAGCTTGACGGTGAAATTGATCTTCTGCGCGCCGTTAAGAGCGAGGAGGAGTGCAGGAAGATTATTGAAGCCCAGCGCATTGCGGAAAAAGCCCTTGAAATGCTCCTGCCCAAGATAAGGGTCGGAGCGGTTGAACGCGAGCTGTCTCTTGAGCTTGATTATACAATGCTGAAGCTCGGCGCTCAGGCTCTTTCGTTTGAGACCATCGCCGTTTCCGGAAAAAACGGCTCAATGCCTCACGGTATACCGGGTGATAAAAAAATTGAAAGCGGAGATTTCATCACCTTTGACTTCGGCGCGGTCTATAAGGATTATCACAGTGACATGACAAGGACCTTTGCTGTCGGCGCGGTTTCCGATAAGCAGCGCGATGTTTATGAAACGGTTCTCAGAGCTCAGAAAACCGCCATTGACGCGGTCTGCGCCGGAAAAAAGTGCTCCGATATTGACAAAGTCGCAAGAGATATAATTGCCGAAAAAGGCTATGGCGAATACTTCGGTCACGGTCTCGGACACGGAGTCGGAGTTGAAATTCATGAATTTCCGAGCGTTTCACCGCGCAGCAGTACCGTGCTTGAGGCCGGTCACATCATCACAATCGAACCGGGAATTTATATTCCGGGCGAATTCGGCGTCCGGATTGAAGATATGCTGTATGTTAC
The DNA here is from genome assembly GCA_016293225.1 of Clostridiaceae bacterium. Taxonomy (GTDB): domain Bacteria; phylum Bacillota; class Clostridia; order Oscillospirales; family Acutalibacteraceae; genus UBA6857. Next base: position 47,621 of record JAEDEQ010000001.1, on the reverse strand, counting down.
CGAAGACGGCTTTATTAACCTTACCGAATGTCCGAAAGAGCTGCTAATTTTATAAAATACTCATATAATACAATCGAAGGAGGCGGCAGCCGTGGAAATGTATGAAAATAAACGGGAAAAGGAAAAAGCCTTGCTTGTTTCCGTTGATACGGGCGAATTTGACGCCGAGGTTTCCATTGACGAGCTTGAGGAGCTTGCGCACACGGCGGGCGCCGAGGTACTCGGAAAGCTGATTCAGAAAAGGGAAAGACCCGAAGCCGCCACCTTTGTCGGCGCCGGAAAGCTTGCGGAAATTATTGCTTTCTGCTCTGCGCAGGACGTGGATCTGCTGATTTTTGACAGCGAGCTTACTCCGTCGCAGCAACGCAACCTTGAAAAGCTTACCGGGGTACGCGTGATTGACCGAACAATGCTCATTCTCGACATCTTTGCCGCAAGGGCAAGAACGGGCGAGGGCAAGCTTCAGGTTGAGCTGGCTCAGCTGAAATATTCCCTGCCGCGCCTTGCGGGTCAGGGTCAGTCGCTGTCGCGTCTTGGCGGCGGAATCGGAACAAGAGGTCCGGGCGAAAGCAAGCTTGAAAGCGACCGCAGACACATCAACAGGCGCATTCAGAAGCTTGAAGAACAGCTTCGTGAACTTGAAAAGCGCCGCGATCTTTTAAGACGGCGGCGCAGGAAGGACGGCGTTCAGACCGTCGCAATAGTCGGCTATACCAATGCAGGAAAATCAACGCTCATGAATGCGCTGACAAAGGCAGGCGTTCTGGCGGAGGATAAGCTTTTTGCAACGCTTGACCCGACTTCGCGCGCGCTGACTCTGCCCGACGGACGCAAGGTCATGCTTGTTGACACTGTAGGTCTTATCCGCAGATTGCCGCACAAGCTTGTTGAAGCATTCAAATCAACGCTTGAGGAGGCTGCTCAGGCTTCCGTTATCCTCAATGTCTGCGACGCTTCGGACGAGCACTGCTCGGAGCATCTTGAAGTGACGAAAAAGCTTCTTGACGAGCTGGGCTGTGCTTCAACTCCGGTAGTCTCCGTCATGAATAAATGCGACCTTGTCGGCAACATTTATTCAATGCCCACGTTCGGAAAGACGGTTCTCATCTCGGCGCTCTGCGAGCGCGGCTTTGACGAACTGCTTGCCGCAATCCAGAAGGAGCTGCCGCAAACGCGCAAAACCGCCTCGCTGCTGATTCCGTTCAAAAACGGCGCGGCAGCGGCAAGAATACGGGACGAGGGCGTGGTGCATGAGGAGGAGTATCGCGAGGACGGACTTTTCATGCGTGCCACGGTTGAGATGTCGCTTCTTGATGAATATAAGGACTGGATAATTGATTAAGCCGCGGTGCTGCTTTCATTCGCCTTATCCTGCGGAAAATCAAAGGTGTGCATAAAGCCGGAAAGCTCTATGCTTGAGATGTCTCCGCCGATAACAACTCCGCCGTAAACAAGCAGGTTTGCTCTGATAACCCCCTCGCTGTTTTCATAGCCGGGATAGTTTTTGACGTTGTATGACCAACATTTGACACGCGCGCCCTTGTATTTTTCAAGATCGAGCTTCTGCTCTTTCTGAATAACATTGTACTGATTATAAACATCGTCAAATTCTTCGGGAATGACAACCTCCTTGACCTCGGCAGGTTCTTCCTCAACCTCCCAGCCGAACTGCGAAAGGAAGGAGAGCCGCTCCTCGGCCGTTTCCGCCTTATAAACGATTCCGTTCATGCTTGAAACGGGGGTGCTTTTGCTCTTTTTCACGGCGTAGACTCCGCCTATCGTTGCAAGGACCGCAACCGCCGCAATGAGCGCAACGGTTTTAAGACTTGACGATTTTACCGAAACATAAAACATATTCAGTCCACCTTTATCAGTTAATCAGCAGTTATCTGATATATCCTATGCCCGTTTGGGGCGAATCATGATTCAAAGGAAGTCTTTATGGAATATATACCCTATAATTCGCGCAGCCCGCTTCATAAAACGCCGTTCGGCGCAGTGAAGCAGGGTGAAAAAATTACATTCAAAATTGTTCTTCCGCGTTCGCTTTCGTGCAGCGGCGTTGAGCTCGTTATTAAAAAGGACGGCGCAGGTGAAAGTCGCATTCCGTTCTTCTGGCTCTCAATGCAGGGCGAGGGCGAGGAATGGTGGTGCCTTGATTACATTCAAAACGAAACGGGGCTTTATTTTTATCACTTTGAGTATGCAACCGCCTGGGGCAAAACGGCGATAAGGAAAAACGAAGGCTCCTGCGGCGTACTCAGCGGCGGAAAGAATGATTTTCAGCTTACGGTTTTTTCAAAAGACTTTGAAACGCCCGAATGGCTCAAGGGAAGTATAATCTATCAGATTTTTCCCGATCGTTTTTATTTTTCGGGCAAGGAAAAGGAAAATGTTCCCTCTGACCGTGTGCTTCGCTCGGACTGGGGCGGCGAACCCTGCTGGCGGCCTAATGAATACGGAAAGGTTCTCAACAACGATTACTTCTGCGGCGACCTTGACGGTATTAAAGAAAAACTGCCGTACCTGAAAAGTCTCTCAGTCGGCTGCATATATCTCAATCCGATTTTTGAGGCGCAGAGCAACCACCGCTATGACACGTCCGACTATGAAAAAATTGACAGCGTACTCGGAACACAGCAGGACCTCAAAGAGCTTTGCGCCAAGGCAAAGGAGCTTGACATTTCAATAATCCTTGACGGCGTTTTCAGCCATACCGGAGATGACAGCCGGTATTTTAACCGCCGCGGAAGATACGACACCGTCGGCGCCTATCAGTCAGAGCAGTCGCCGTTTTTCAGCTGGTACACTTTCCGCGCGTGGCCGTATGATTACAGGTGCTGGTGGAATTTTGAAACGCTCCCCGAGGTCAATGAGGAGAACGAAAGCTTCATAAACTTCATCACGGGCAAAAACGGCGTTGCAAGGCGCTGGCTCAAGGCAGGCGTGCGCGGCTGGCGGCTTGACGTTGCGGACGAACTGCCGGATAAGTTTCTTGATGAGTTTCGCAAGGCGGTAAAAACGGAAAAAAGCGACGCGCTCATTCTCGGCGAGGTCTGGGAGGACGCGTCAAACAAGTGCAGCTACGGCAGCAGACGGCGCTATCTTCAGGGCGCCCAGCTTGATTCCGTGATGAACTACCCGTTTTCCGAAGCAATTCTGAGCTTTATCAGAAGCGGAATTGTTGAGGGCTTTTCGGAAAAGATACTCACCGTGCTTGAAAACTATCCGAAATGCGTTGTTGACGTTCTGATGAACCATATCGGAACGCATGACACCATGAGGGCGATTACCGCGCTTGCGGGCGAAAGCTGCGAGGGACGCGACCGCTTCTGGCAAAGCGGACGCGCGCTTTCCGTTGAGCAGTACGAAAACGGGGTCAGGCTTTTGAAGCTTGCCGCCGCAATTCAGTATACGCTCCCGGGCGTACCGTCGCTCTATTACGGCGATGAGGCCGGAATGCAGGGCTATAAGGACCCGTTCAACCGCGTCTGCTATCCCTGGGACAATGAAAACGAAGATTTGCTTTCATATTACAAAAAGCTTGGAGAAATCCGCAGAAGCTGTCATTGCCTGAAAGAGGGAACGTATTTCACCGTTTCGGAAATGCTTTCCTGCCTTGCCTTTACACGGCAGGACGAAACGGACAGAATTTTTGTTGTTGTCAATCGAAACGAACATGATATAGACTATTATCTTCCCGAGGAATGGAAAACCGCGAAGTCTCTTTTGGGCGAAAAGGTCAAAAACGGAGCAGTGCATCTTCCGGCTCTTTCGGCGGCGATATTGAAAACGGAGGTAACAGGCAAATGAGCGAATGGACAGAAGTAAAAATCGGCGTCAGAGCCGAGGACGTTGACAGGGCGGGCGATATTGCAACAATGGTCGTACCCTACGGAATATATATTGAAGATTACCGCGATCTTGAAGAACAGGCGTGGGAAATTGCCCACATTGACCTGATTGACGAGGAGCTTTTGAAAAAGGACAGAAGCCGCGCCTTTGTTCATGTCTACATTTCGCCGGAGGAAAATCCGCTTGAAGCGGTCGCTTTTCTTCGCGAAAGGCTGTCTGCCGAGGGCATTGAAAACAAGATTGAAACAAGCGAATGCAAAAAGGAGGAGTGGGAGAACAACTGGAAGCAGTATTTTCATTCAATGCCGGTTGGAAAAAAGCTTCTCATCCGTCCGCTCTGGGAGGACGCCGACGCTCAGGGAAGAACCGTTCTGAGCATTGAGCCGGGTCTGGCTTTCGGCTCGGGTACGCATGAAACTACGCGCCTTTGCCTTGAAGCGCTTGAAGAATATATTACTCCCGATACCGCTGTTCTGGATGTCGGCTGCGGCAGCGGAATCCTTTCCGTTGCGTCGCTGCTTCTCGGCGCAAAAAAAGCTGTCGGCGTTGATATTGACGCGCTCGCTGTTAAGACTGCAAAGGAGAACGGCCTTGTCAACGGCTTCAAGGAGCCGGAATATACCGTCCTTGAGGGCAATCTGACCGATAAGGTCAGCGGAAAATTTGATGTTGTTGTTGCAAATATCGTTGCGGATGTTATCATAATGTTCTGCAAGGACGTGGCGTCTTTCATGAAAGAGGGCGCGGTGTTCATCACAAGCGGCATCATTGACACAAAGGAGCAGGATGTTGTCAACGCCTTCAAGGAGTACGGCTTTAAAATCAAAGCGCGCCGCAGCGATAAGGGCTGGGTCTGCTTTGAGTGCGAAAGATAACACAACAATGAATAATTGCGGCAGGCTGTTCGGTCTGCCGCTGTTTTATTAAGATTTCCTTAAGGCAAACTTACGATTTCCTTTATGCAGTTGAATATAAAAACTTCGCTGATATAATAGAACCAGAAAAACGAAAAGGACTGTTTAAAAATGAAAAAGAGAAGCTTGCCGAAAACCGCAAAGAAACTTCTTGCGGCCGCCTTAATAATGTTTCTTTTCTGCGGATGCTATGTTCTCGGCGTAAATTTTTATGTCATACTCTCTCAAAAGAAAAATATACTCAGTACTCAGGAAGCTGCGCGCCTTGACAAGGTTGATTACGTTCTTGTGCTCGGCTGCGGCGTAAAGGAGGACGGTGAGCCGTCACATATGCTTTACGAACGTCTGAAAAAGGGCGCCGAGGTCTTTAATATGCAAAACGGCGCGTCGCTTCTTCTGACAGGGGACAACAGCGGCGAAAGCTATAACGAGCTTGCTGCAATGAAAAAAGTCAGCCTTGAAAACGGCGTAAAGGAGGAAAACCTCGCCATTGACGATTACGGCTTTTCAACCTATGAAAGCCTTAATAACGCCAAAACCAAATTCGGTGCAAAGAAAATAATAATAATCACTCAGCCTTACCATATGTACCGCGCGCTTTACATTGCAAACAAGCTCGGAATTGAAGCCTACGGAGTCACGGCGTATCTTCCGTTTTATCCGCAGCAGATTGTCTGGTCGCTTCGTGAGGTGCTTGCAAGGAACAAGGACTTTTTGCTGTGTGCGCTCGGCTGAGACGAAAGGGGGTGTAAGTATGAAAAAGGTTATTGCTTTTGTTGCCGCTTTGGCGCTTGTTGCCGGAATATTTTTTGCCGGTATTGCCGTCGGAAAATATAAGCCCGGCTATGAGCTTGAAAAAAGCTCTGTATATTCCTATGAGGACATCAAAGAATGTGCAAAGCTTGCCGAACGTGAGCTGTGTTCGGGCGAAGTGAAGCGGTATCCCGTAAAGATATATTACAGTGATAAATGGTTCGATTATGCAAAATCGTTCATCGGCCAGATTGACGGCGTGAGCAAAGCGGAGAACATTCTTGTCGTTAAAGCCGATTACCTGACGGGCAAGGAAACTCAGGCGCAGGAGCCGTATTCGTATATTTCCGACTGGAACTTCGTTTTCAGCAGGAAGGACGAAAACAGCCCGTGGGTGCTTTACACTCAGGGCTATGCGTAAATTAAATAAAAATTTTTCTGTGACTTTTTATCTTGTCAAGCGCACCCTTTTCAAGCCGGGACACCTGCGCCTGGGAAATGCCGATTTCCTTTGCAACCTCGGTCTGGGTCAGGCCATGCATGAACCTCAGGGAGAGAATGTTCTTTTCTCTTTCCGGCAGGTCGCGTATGGCTTTTTTGAGCAGTATTTCGTCAATCCAGTTGACGTCCGTGTTGCTGTCGCCTATCTGATCCATAATATATATTGTGTCGCCCGCGTCGTAGTAAACGGGCTCATAAAGCGAAACAGGCTCAACAATAGCTTCAAGCGCAAGCACAACCGCTTCCCTTTTGATTCCCATCTCTTTTGCAATTTCCTCAACCGTCGGCTCTTTCTGCGTTTCGTTCTGGAGCTTTTCTTTCACCTGCATTGCGTGGTACGCCGTGTCCCTAATGGAACGGGAAACCCTGACGGGAGCATTGTCCCTGAGGTAACGGCGTATCTCGCCGATGATCATCGGAACGCCGTAGGTTGAAAACCTGACGTTGAGATTTACATCGAAGTTGTCAATGGCCTTGATAAGGCCGATGCAGCCCACCTGAAAAAGATCGTCCGGATTTTCGCCGCGGTTGGTAAAGCGCTGAATAACGCTCAGAACGAGACGAAGATTGCCGTTGATGAGCTTTTCGCGCGCCTGCTTGTCGCCTGCATGGCTTTTGATTAAAAGCTCGGTTTTCTCCTTTTCGGTGAGTACCTTGAGCTTTGATGTGTCAATTCCGCAAATCTCTACCTTGTTGAAATGCAAGCCTCTTCCCCCAATGAAAAACTGTCCGCCCGAAAGGAGCGGCTTTTTTGTTTCATTTTGATTATTGCCTAAAGAGCGCAGGATATATCAAGGTAATATTTGCAAAAGATTTAAATATGTGTTATGATAACCTTATTAACTATCGGAAGGGGTACAAAACAGATGAAATATCAGATTAAAAGGCTTGAAGCGAATAACTTTGACGTTTTTGAAATCGGAAAGCTTCCGGCACGGAGCTATTTCATTCCTTATACCGACCGTGCCGCACTGCAAAAGCAAAGCGTACTGTCCGAACGTTATTCAAGCGATATGGTCACTGTGCTGTCGGACGATAACTGGGGCTTTAAGTATTATGAAAAACTGTCGCGCCTGCCGTCGAGGATAGATACCGAAGCTTTTGGTTTTGACACGGTTTCGGTTCCCTCAACGTGGCAGAGGACGGGCTACGAGCAGCCGCAGTATCTCAATACGCGCTATCCGTTTCCAATGACGCTTCCAACGGTTCCCGAGGAAATGTCTGCCGGTGTTTATTTCAAGCGGTTTAATCTGAAAGAGGATACCGCGCACACCTTCATCACCTTCCTCGGCGTTTGCTCTTCACTGACTCTCTATGTCAACGGAAAGTTTGTCGGTTACAGCGAGGGCAGCCATAATATGGCGGAATTCTGCCTTGACGAGGTCGTTCAAAAGGGAACGAACGAGCTTCTTGCAATCGTAACAAAATGGTCGAACGGCACCTATCTCGAATGTCAGGATATGTTCCGCGAAAACGGAATTTTCCGCGATGTGTATATTACCGAATACCCCGAATGCTATATCCGCGATTACCGCGTTGAAACCGTAAAGCAGCCCGACGGAAGATACGATCTTGAGCTTTCCCTGCTTCTTGAGGGAAAGCGCGACAACGCCGTTCTTGAAGCGGAGCTTTCAAAGGACGGAAACGTCATTGCGGCGCAGACTCACAGTGCAGGTGATGAAGCCGCCTTCCTTTTTGCAAATCTTAACGTTCTTCAGTGGAACGCCGAGCAGCCGGAGCTTTATGATCTTTATATCACTCTGAGATCAAAGGGTCAGAAGCCCATGGTCATTCATGAAAGAGTCGGCTTTAAGACTGTCGTAATCAATAAGGAGCTTTTCCTTTTCAACGGTGCCGCAATAAAATTCAAGGGCGTTAATCATCACGACACCAACGAAAAGACCGGCTATGTCATGACGGGTGAGGAGCTGCTCAGGGATATTACGCTTATGAAGCAGTTTAACGTCAACGCCGTCAGAACGTCGCACTATCCGCCCGACCCTATGTTCCTTTATCTCTGCGATGAATACGGCCTTTACGTTATTGACGAGGCGGATATTGAAACCCACGGAACGCAGTTTGATTCTGAGCTCAAGCCCACTCTCAAGCCGAATATTATCAGTAACGACAAAAAGTGGCTGCCGCGCTTTGAGGACAGAGTCCTGCGTATGTTTGAACGCGACAAGAACCACCCGTCAATAACAATGTGGAGTCTCGGCAACGAGTCCGGCGGCTGGAAGAATCAGGACAAATGCTATAAGCTTTTAAAAGAGCGTTCGGATCTTCCCGTTCATTATGAGGCCGTAATCAGAACTCCGCGCGGCTCATATGACGTGATCTCCGAAATGTATCAGCACCCGTTTGTAATCAAAAAAATTGCCGAACATACTCTCGGTCCGCGCTATAAGAACAAGCCGTATTTCCTTTGCGAATACTGTCACGCAATGGGCGTCGGCCCGGGCGCGCTTGAGGATTACTGGCAGCTTATCTATGACAACGACCAGCTTACGGGCGGCTGTATCTGGGAGTGGGCGGATCACAGCGTTTACGATAAAAATGCAAAATATAAATACACCTACGGCGGAGATCACGGCGAAAAATATCACGACGGAAACTTTTGTGTTGACGGCCTTTTTTATCCCGACCGAAGACCTCATACCGGCGCTTTCGAGATGAAGGAGGTCTACCGCCCCGTAAGAAGCGAGTTTTTGAGCGATAACCTTTACTGCTTCACAAATACAAACCGTTTTCTTGGTACTGATGTTTACGATGTTTCCTATGAGCTTCTCTGCGACGGTGAAGTTGTTGATTCGGGCGCATTGGCGCTTGATATTGAGCCGCGAGGAGTTAAAAGCTATGTCATTGCGCATAAGATGACCGATAAGCTTCACGACTGGTATATAAACTTTATCTACCGCCAAAAGAACGGCGCCCTCGTTGCAAAGGAGCAGCACACCCTCTTTGAGCTTTTGCGCAAGCCCGTCATTGCCGAAAACAAAAGCGTTGCCTACACCAAAAAGGGAGACAGCATTATTGTTGCCTTTGACGGCGGCATTGCGGCTTTTGACAAAAAGACCGGTGCGTTTTACAGTTATAAGCTCGGCTCAAAGGAGATGCTTTCCGACAACTTCGGCTTTGTTCCGAATCTTTACCGTGCTCCTCTTGATAATGATGTCCGTAAAGATAAGTCATGGCGCAAAAACGGGCTCGACAAGCTCAGGACGGTTTCTTCAAAGCTTGTCTACTGCAAGAGCGAAAAGGGCGTTGTAAAGCTTAAGAGCGAAGCGCAGCTTGAATATGCCGGAAAAAAGGTATTTGAGTATGAGCTTAAGTATAAAATCTATCCGAACGGAACTATCCGGGTTAAGGCTGAGATTGAGCGGCCGTTCCTTTCCTCGCTTAAAAAGATGCCGCTTGCGCGCTTCGGCGTAAGTCTCGATCTGGACAAGTCGCTTCAGCTTGTCAGATATTACGGACTCGGCGAGCTTGAAAATCTGCCCGATTTCAAGGCGCAGGCAAGCATGGGCGTCTATGAATCAACTGTCGAAAAAATGTTTGAGTATTACATAAAACCGCAGGAAAACGGCGAGCATATGAACGTGCGCTTCCTTGAGCTTTCCGACAGCGAGGGCAGGGGAATCAGAATTTCAAACGGAAAGGCGCCGTTCTCGTTCACCGTCAGACCGTATTCAAACACGTCGCTCAGGAGCGCAAAGCATATTGAAAACCTTAAAAACGAAAACAAGGTTTTCCTCAACATTGACGGCTTTGTAAGAGGAACCGGAACGGCAAGCTGCGGTCCGGACGTCCTTGCGCCCTATGAGCTTTTCATCAAGGACGAGCTTGAATTTGATTTCTATTTAAGCCCGGTAAAACCGGCGGAATAATTTGGCTATTTGCACAAAAATAAAGCGTTAATTTATAACATCAGGCGGACGGTTTTTCTTGAAACCGTCCGCTTTTGTGTGCTATAATTTAAAATAGTGTAGCAGGGTCTCAGGCCGATAGCTGCTGCAATACTATGTTAAACGGAGGAATTTTTTCATGAAACAGTTAAATATCGGCATTATCGGTGCCGGAAGAATCGGTAAGGTACATATGAAGTCAATTACATATAACGTACCCGGCGCAAAGGTTCTCGGAATAACAGACGTTTATAAGGACGCTCTTCCGGCTCTTGCCGCCGAATACGGAATTGAAAAGATATACGACAGCTATAAGGAAATGCTTGCTGATCCCGATATCGACGCCGTTCTTGTTTGCTCCTCAACCGATACTCACGCAGACATTTCCATTGAAGCGGCAAAGGCCGGCAAGCACATTTTCTGCGAAAAGCCCGTTGACCTCACTCCGGAAAAGGTTCTTGCCGTTATCGACGCCGTCAAAAAGGCCGGCGTAAAGCTTCAGGTCGGCTTCAACCGCCGCTTTGACCATAACTTTGCTCATATCCGCGAGCTTATCAACGAGGGCAAGATTGGAAAGCTTGAGCTTGTCAAAATCACCTCGCGCGACCCCGAGCCTCCGTCAGCGGAGTATGCTGCCGTTTCCGGCGGAATTTTCCTTGACATGACTATCCATGATTTTGACATGGCGTGCTTCATTGCAGGCAGCGAGGTTGAGGAGGTTTATGTTAACGCAACCTGCCTTGTTGATCCCGCTATCGGAGAGGCCGGCGATGTTGATACTGCCATTGTTTCGCTCAAGTTCAAAAACGGAGCAATCGGTGTTATTGATAATTCACGCCGTGCCGCATACGGCTACGACCAGAGAGTTGAAGCCTTCGGTTCGCTCGGCGCCGCCGTTGCCGCAAACGACACCCCGACCAACGTTACCCTTATGACCGCTGACGGCGTAATGACCGATAAGCCGCTCTATTTCTTCCTTGAAAGATATATGCAGTCGTTCCGGGACGAAATGATTCAGTTTGTTGACGCCGTTCAGAACGATAAGCCGACTCCGACCACCGGTGAGGACGGCCTTGCCGCCATCCTCATTGCACTTGCCGCAAAGAAGTCCGTCAAGGAAGGCAGACCCGTTGAGCTTTCTGAGATTGCGTAATTTTGAAGTTTTTGAACCGCGACTTTTGTATTTTTATGCAGTTTTGTTCGCTGCTTTTCTGCGCCTTGTCCGGCTACAGCAGGGTGCAGAAATACATTTTGATATTTTGCAGCCGGAAAGGTTTTGGTGAAAGTTTATGCATATCAGAGGACCCAAAGAATTTCCATACGGCTATACCGCAATTGCAACAATGGATAACAAGGAGCAGCACTCGCTCATGGATTTCGGTATTCTCCGTATGAAAGAGGGCGACGTTTTTTCCGAAAGTCAGCACCTTGAGCGCGCCTATCTGCTTGTTAACGGAAAGGCAAAGCTTTCTTATGACGATAAGGAGGTTATTATTGAGCGCGCAAACTGCTTTGACTATGAGCCGTGGGTGCTTCACGTTGCAAACGATGTCAAGGTCACTATCACCGCTCTCGCTGAAAGCGAATGGTGCGTTCACAGAACTGACAACGAAAAGGTTTTTCCCTCAAAGCTTTACACTCCAGAAGAATGTGCGAGCGAAAACAGGGGAAAGGGAACAATGCGCGAGGCCTCAACAAGAATAGTCAGGACTGTTTTTGATTATTCAAACGCTCCTTATTCAAATCTTGTTCTCGGCGAGGTCATAGGTTTCCCGGGAAAATGGAGCAGCTATCCGCCGCACAATCATCCTCAGCCGGAAATCTATTACTATAAATTCAACCCCGAAAACGGCTACGGCTTTGCCGAACTTGACGAGACGGTCTATAAGACCCACAACAATTCAACCGTTTTCATCGTCAATGAAGAAACTCATCCGCAGACCACCGCTCCCGGCTATGCAATGTGGTATCTCTGGGTTATCCGTCACCTTGACGGCAATCCGTATATTACGCCGTACTTCATTCCCGAACACCTTTGGGTGACTAAACCGGAAAATGAAAAGCTCATGTGGCCGCCGATGAAAGGAGAATGAAACCATGAAACTGACAATGGCGCAAGCTCTCGTTAAATTTCTTGACAATCAGTACGTTTCCTTTGACGGAAAAGAGACGAAGTTCGTCAAAGGTATTTTCGGAATTTTCGGCCACGGCTGCGTTGTCGGAATCGGTCAGGCTCTTGAGCAGGGCGGACATTCCCTGACTTATTATCAGGGACATAATGAGCAGGGCATGGCTCACGCGGCAATAGCTTTTGCAAAGCAGAAAAAAAGGCGCGAGATAATTGCCTGCACCTCTTCAATCGGACCGGGCGCTCTCAATATGGTGACTGCCTGCGGAACCGCAACGGCAAACAGGATTCCGCTGCTTGTTCTTCCCGGCGATACCTTTGCCTGCCGCCAGCCCGATCCCGTTCTGCAGCAGATTGAGCAGCCGCATTCTGTCGGGATCACCGCAAACGACGCCTTCAGACCCGTCTGCAAGTATTTTGACAGAATCAACCGTCCCGAACAGCTTATGACTGCCTGCATCAACGCAATGCGCGTTCTTACCGACCCGGCGGACACCGGCGCGGTCTGCATTGCAATGCCGCAGGACGTTGAAGCGGAGGCCTTTGATTATCCCGATCACTTCCTAAAAAAGCGCGTTTGGTATATGGACAGAAGAATACCGTCCGAGCGGGAAACTCAGGCGGCGGCCGATATGCTTCGCAGCTCAAAAAAGCCGATGATGATTGTCGGCGGCGGAGTAACCTACAGCGAAAGCTATAAATCCGCACTCGCCTTTGCGGAAAAGTTCAATATTCCCATTGGTGAAACTCAGGCCGGCAAGGGTCAGATTCCGTGGAACCATCCGCTCAATATGGGCGGCGTGGGTGTTACCGGAACGGGGGCGGCAAACGCAATTGCAAAGCAGACCGACCTTGTCATCGCTGTCGGAACAAGGCTTACCGACTTCACCACCTGCTCAAAGTGGGGCTTCCAGAATCCCGACGTCAAAATGCTTTCTGTCAATGTCTGCGCGTTTGACGCCTTTAAAATGGACAGCGTTGCCGTTATCGGCGACGCAAAGGAATCGCTTGACAGAATTTCAAAAAAGCTTGACGGCTATAAGTCTTCATGGACGGACGAATATAAAAAAGCACAGTCAGACTTTTTTAAGGAGATCGACCGCAGCTTCGGCGTTAAGCTTGCAAACGGCTTTTCGCAGACCCGCGCTCTCGGCATAATCAACGAAAAGGCCGAAGACGACGCTGTTGTTATTGCCTCCTCCGGCTCGCTTCCCGGCTGTATGCAAAGGCTTTGGAAGTCCAAGGGCGAATATACCTACCATGTTGAGTACGGCTTTTCGTGCATGGGCTATGAAATTTGCGGCGCACTCGGAGCAAAGCTTGCCTGCCCGGATAAAGAGGTCTACACAATGGTCGGCGACGGCTCGTTCCTTATGCTCCACAGCGAGCTTTATACCGCCGTTCAGGAAAAGGCAAAAATAAACGTCATGCTCTTTGACAACAGCGGCTGGGGCTGTATTGAAAACCTCCAGAACAATCAAGGCACCGACACTTTCGGAACACGTTTCACAAGGAGGACGGACACCGGACTTGACGGAGAGGTTATTGTTACCGATTACGCAAAAATTGCCGAGGGCTACGGCTGCAAGGCGTACCGCGTTGCAAACGAGGAAGAGCTTTACGCCGCATTGGAGGATTCAAAAAAGCAGACCGTTCCCTGCCTTTTTGATATCAAGGTTGCTCATAAGTCCATGTCGGACGGCTATGATTCATGGTGGAGAGTCGGCGTTGCCGAGGTTTCAACCAGTGCAACGGTTCAAAAGGCTTATGAGGACATGAAAGAAAACATTGCAAAAGCAAGACTATATTAAAATTGAAAGGGAAATAACAATGCTTAATAAAGAAAAAGTTCAGCTTGCCATTGCGCCTATTGCATGGACAAACGACGACCTGCCCGATCTCGGCGCAGAAAACACCTTTGAGCAGTGCGTCAGTGAAATGGCGCTTGCCGGCTTCACCGGAAGCGAAATCGGCAACAAATATCCCAAGGACGTTGAAACTCTCAGGCATAAGCTTGAAGTCAGAGGTATGAGGATCTGCAACGCATGGTTCTCCTCGCTTCTGCTTTCCGAGGGCTATGACGCAACCATTGAAGCGTTCATTAAGCACAGAGACTTCCTTTATGCACTCGGTGCAAAGGTTATCGGCGCTTCGGAGCAGGGCAACAGCATTCAGGGCAAGCCTGTTTCAATTTTCGGCGCTAAGCCCGTCTATACAGACGAGCAGTGGGCGCTTATTGCAAAGGGCTTCAACGAAATGGGCCGCCTTGCAAAGGAAAAGGGAATGTATTTCACCGTTCACCACCACATGGGAACAGGCGTTCAGACGGCAGAGGAAATTGACAAGCTTATGGAACTCACCGATTCCGACCTTGTATATCTTCTTTATGATACCGGCCACCTTGCTTTCAGCGGAGAGGACGCAATCGCCGTTTTGAAAAAGTATGTTCATCGTGTTAAGCATGTTCATCTCAAGAGCATTCGTCAGAGCGTTATTGACGAGGCCAAGGTAAAGGGCTACAGCTTCCTTGACTGTGTTCGCGCCGGCTCGTTCACCGTTCCCGGCGACGGCGATTTTGATTTCACTCCCGTTTTCGATATCCTTGCCGCTGAGGACTATGAGGGCTGGGTTGTTGTTGAAGCGGAACAGGATCCCGCAAAGGCTAACCCGTTTGAGTATGCAGTGCTTGCAAGGAACTATATCAGAGAAAAAACCGGCCTTTAATATTTGAGGAAAGGGAACGCCGCCAATGAAAAAATTTAATTTTTATCAGATTACCGATCTGCATTATTATGCAAATGAGGAAATCGGCTCATACGGAAAGCACTTTGATCTTCGTTGCGACATGGATCAGAAGTGTGTTGCCGAATCGGGCGCCATAATCGATGCCGCGTTTGAAGAGCTTGCCGCCGATAAGGATAACGAAATAATTATCATTTCGGGCGATCTTACATACGACGGAGAAAAGGTCAGTCATGATCTGCTTTTAAAAAAGCTTGAAAAGCTTAAAAAGGCCGGCAAGCGTGTTTTTGTCACCTTTGCAACTCATGATTTCGACAATAACGCGCGCGGATATACCGAAATTGGCGAATTCAAGCTTGAAGAATATACCCGTGCAGAACTTCGTGAGCATTACAGGGACTTCGGCTGGAACGAGGCTGTGTCGGAGCACGTTCCGTCATATTCATATGCGGTCAGAATGTGCGAGGGCTGGCGCTTCCTTTTGCTCAATGACGACGGCGATGGAAGAGCGTTCTGCGGCTATGACGACACTCTTGTTGAATGGATCAAAAATCAGGCAAAGGAAGCAAAAGAGGCGGGGGAAAGAGTGATTGCCGTCACTCACCACCCCATGCTTCCTCCGGGACTTATCTATCCGCTGTTTTCCCACAGGGATATGCTCGGCGGCTATGAAGTCATTGCACCGCTCTTCGCCGACCTCGGAATTCAGTTCTGCTTCACGGGACATACTCATATGCAGTCTGTCTCCTGCATTGATACGGCGCGCAAAAACCGCCTTTATCATGTCAATACCGGCTCGATTGCCGCATATCCGGCTCCGTACAGGAAGATGACCGTCACCGATGAGGGTATCGAAGTCAGAACATATAACCTCGGACATTTCGATTGGGATCTTAAGGGCAGGACTGCCCAGGAGCACATGAAGGAGCATTTCCTCTTCATGATTAAAGATATCTTTTATTCAATGGAAAATGATATTGAGCATTTCAAGCAGCTTGCAAAGGGCTTCAGCATGGACGAAAATACTGTTGACGCGCTCAAGCCCGTTTTAAAGGTGCTCGGCAAAATCATAAACGGGCTTACGTTCAAGTCGCTCGGCCGTCTGCTTATGGTCAGCTCAAAAATTGACCCGATGATTGAAAATGTAAAGGTCAGGGATTTCTTTTTGGAGCTTGTTGTCAATCTTTTTTCCGGAGTCAGGCGTTTTACGCCGGACACGGTGGAATACAAGGCTTTTATGGCAATAGTTTCAAGGATACCAAAGTCTGTCAGGTTCAAGGATTATTTCGGAAATCCCGTTGAAGTTAAAGACGTTGTTGAGGACTTGCTTTATGACAAGGGAGAGTTCGACAACACAAACACCTTCCTTCCGTTCAAAGAGATTCACGGATAATTTCTGTTCGGGTTAAAAGTCATTGGGTTTCTAATTGCAACAAAAAAAAGAGGAATTTAAAAAATATTTAAAAAACAATAAAAAAACTGTTGACTTTTTGTTCATGATGTGTTAATATTTAATTGCAGTAAGAAAACTGACGCTTGTAAAGGAGGAAAATTCAATGAGTAAAGTACTTGAACTTGTTCAGAACATTCTTGATTATTGCAAAGAAGGCAAGGCTGCTGAGATCATCGGCCTCATCAAGAAGTTCTTTGAAGATCTCTTCAATAAGAGCACTGAGACTGAACCCGCTGAATAATTGAATGAAAGCAGCCGCCCGTGAGGGCGGCTGTAATGTTTCTACAAACAGTTTGTTTTTTGCCTGATAGGCGACAGAATCGTCCATTTTATCTATAATTTTAAAAATGATTAAGGCAAGGTATTTTGTCGTTAAAATATTGACATTGTTTTCATGATGTGATAACATTTTTATGCAGTCAAAAGCTGACATTTTTAGGAGGAAAAAAGAAATGGACGCATTGTATAATCTTGCAAAAGGCATTATTGATTACTGCAGAAAATTTATGGATAACGGAATCCTTGATATCATTCAGGATTTCTTTGATAAAATTTTCAAAAAATAATCAATATGACACCGGCTGTCCTGCGCAGCCGGTGTTTTTTTGCCTGTTTTTAGGCTGTGAAAGCTTCGATAAAGCTTAGGAATGAAAAAAGAAAAAAAGTATCTGCATTTTTTTCGGAAAATTATTGACATATAATTCATAGTGTGTTAATATTTTATCGCAGTAAAAAACTGACATATTTAAGGGAGTTAAGAATTATGGCAATGGTATTTGATTTGATTTCAAAAGCACTCGGTCTTGCTTATAACATCCTTTCATACCTTGAAGAGGATAAGGCTGCCGGCATCGTTGAAATCGTAAAGAACTTCTTCGGAGATATCAGCAAATCTGAGTTTTAATCTTTGAATAAGTAAAAAAGGGGCTGCCTTAGTGCGACAGCCCCTTTTCATTTTCTTCTCTTTTTTATCACAGCCGCACAGACGGTTGCCGCCGCAAGGAAAACGGCGGCTTTTTTTGCGGTCTTTTCAACCTGCTTTACAGAGGAGGGAGTGTGCGTAAAGATAAATTCCGTTACCGGTTTTGCGGGTCTGTAATCGCAAAGCTCGGCCATCGTAACCGTGTAATTATCATAGTGAAGAAGGTTGTCTTCTTTGAGGACAAAAACGCGCACTCCGCGTTGCTTTCCGGGACCGTAAACATTGAAGCCGGCGCCCTGGGTGTAGCCGAGCTCTATTCCGTCAACCTTTTTAACAAAGCTGTTGATATGGTCGTGGCCGAAAAAGATTCCGAGAACGTCGCCCTTTTCCTTCATTGCGTCAAATTCGCCGTTGCTGATGTCCGGAGCGGCAGGAGATTCGTGCATAAAACCGCCTTGTGAAAGCGATTCGTCAAAAAGGGTATAGAACTCTCCGCTGTGGGAATAAAACGCCTCAACAGCGCCTTTTGTGCCTTTCCTGACTTGTTTTATTGCTCTGAATATCTCGGGTACCGGAATGTGCTGAAACACAAGGGAGTGGAGATATGAGCCGTTTTCTGCCTTGAGCCTGTCGCGCTCGGCTTTGTACCATTCAACCTGCTCTTTAAGAACCGGGGAGTAGGCCTTTTTCTCCTTGTCTTTTGCGTTCGAGTCAATGAGATAAAGGGCAAAGACGCTCTTTTTGTTTTTGCTGTCTTTAATTTCGAGCGAGAATGTGCCTGGATCGTCCGGACACCTCGGCGTGCCTGAAATGAAGCCGGGAAAGCTTTTGTAGATTTCAAATTGCTCCCTGTTCTCAATTCCGCAGTCCCGGTCATGATTGCCGAAGGTTGCCGTAAACGGAATTTTTCTTTCCGTAACGGGGCGGAAAATTTCGCCGAGCGTTTCGGTAATCTTCCGCTTTGTGTCGCCTTTGAACGTCAAAGAATACCCTTTAATCTGATCTCCGGTAAAAACAACAAGATCCGGCTTTTCGCGGTCAAGGGCAAGCGAAATGAGCTTCACGGTGTCGGGGTTGACCTTGTGAATTTCCTGCGTATCGGTTATTTGCATAATTTTGAATTGTCCGTTTTTAAAGCAAAGAGAATTTTCCAAAAGCGTCACTCCTTTTTGCAAGCGCTGATGTATTCAGAGGTTCCTTAAAATACATGAACAGCTGGCATTTTATCATGCCGTTATAAAGCTTTCTGCGCTTGTCGGCCTTCCTGCCGAAGAAGATTTCAAAGTCTTCGGACGGACTGATAACGTAGTATGCCCAGCCGCGTTTTTGAACAAATTTTTCACCCATGAGCCTGTAAAGGCGCTCCGCCTCCTTGAGATCGAGAAGTCTTTCGCCGTAGGGCGGATTGCAAAGGACGGTTCCTTTTTCGCTTTTTGGCTCAAAGTCTTTGATATCACGCTGCTCAAACGTGATGAATTTTTCAACTCCGGCGCGCTTGGCGTTCGCTACGGCAATTTCAAGGCAGCGTGGGTCAATGTCGCTTCCGTAGGCAACAAGGCGGCTTTCGGGAAGTACGGCGGCGCGAGCTTTTTCCCTTTCCTCTGTCCAGATGCTTTCGGGAATACTTTCCCAACGCTCGGCGGAAAAGCTTCTGTTCACACCGGGAGCAATGTTGTTTGCAAGCATGGCTCCCTCAATGAGGAGGGTTCCCGAGCCGCACATAGGATCATAAAGTGTGTGGTAATCACGGACCCTTGCAAGCGCGCAGATTGAGGAAGCGAGCGTTTCCTTGATAGGCGCTCCGCCGGCCTCAAGGCGGTATCCGCGTTTGTGCAGACCTGCGCCGGAGGTGTCAAGCAGCAGACTTACAGTGTTTTTCATTATTGAAAACTGAATCTGGTGAACAGGTCCGGTTTCATCGAACCACGAAATGTTATATTTTGATTTGAGCCTTTCAACAACGGCCTTTTTGATTATTGACTGACAGTCGCTGACCGAAAAGAGGGCGGAATTTATTGAATATCCCTTAACGGGAAAAGCGTCAAGCTTTCCGATCCATTCCTCCCACGGGAGCGCCTTGGTACCCTGGAAAAGCTCTTCAAAGCTCATTGCGGTAAAAGAGCCGACAAGAATTTGCACCCTTTCCGCGTGGCGGGAGCAGATGTTTGCCCGTGCAAGGATATGCTCATCGCCGGAGAAAAGAACGCGGCCGTTCTCCGAGACAACATTTTGCGCGCCGAGAGCTTTCATTTCGTCTGCAATAAGCTTTTCAAGCCCCAAAAGGCAGGGGATAACAAAATTTATCTGCATAATTGACCTGCTTTCAACAACAAAAATCAGCGGTGGAAAATCCACCGCTGAAGTATTTTATCACATTATAAAATTAAAATCAATCAATATCGGGAATAATAAGGCCGTAGCCGCCGTCATTTCTGGCATAAACAACGCAAATTTTATCGTTGTCGCTGTTGAGGAACATATAAAACCTGTGGTCAAGTAGATTCATCTGCAAAATTGCCTCGTCAACGCTCTGAGGTTTGAGGACAATTTCCTTTGAACGGACAACCTCAAATTTGTCCTCGACTTCAAATTCGTCAATCGCGTCGAACGCTTCAAAAGCGCCGGAACGAAGCTTCTTTTCAACCCTTGTTTTGTTCTTTCTGATCTGACGGACGAGGGAATCAACGCAGCGGTCAAGAGCGTCGTTCATGTCCTGCGAGCGTTCCTGCGAACGGAAGATCATTGAATTATAAAAGACGGTCACCTCAACGATCATCTCATTTTTCTCGACGGTGGCGGTGATTTTTGCCTCAGCGTCGGTACCGAAAAATTTTTCAATCTTTTTGAGTCTCTTGTCGGCTCTTTCCTTGAAAGAGTCTCTCGGTGTGCATTTTCGTCCGATGATTGTTATTTTCATAACACTGCCTCCTTTATATATAACCCTTGAAAGCGGCAGAACCGCCCAAAGGATAATTCCCTTATCAGGTCACTTGTATTATAGCACATTTATACATAAAAATAAAGTGTTTTACAGTATTTTTATCACTGTTTACTAAATAATACTTAAAAACCTAAGACAAGGAGGAGGATATGTATTGCAAATTGCGGCCGTAAAAGCGCAATTTTGTATCAGTAAAGAGTTAGACGGACAAAAAGCGGCGAGAGAACGAACGAGGCGAAATCCGCCGCAAGACCCGCATAAAGCGTATGCCTTGTGTTTTTGATTCCGACAGCGGCGTAATAGACCGTCACGGCGTATAGCGTTGTGTCCGTTGAGCCCATCAGCACCGAGGCAACCTGACCGAGAAAGGAATCCGGTCCGTCGCTTTTGAGCACCGATTCAAAAAGACTCAGCGAGCCGCCGCCGGAAATCGGGCTTAAAAGCGCCATCGGCACCGTATCCTCCGGAACGCCGAGAAGCGCGGCAACAGGCGAAAACGCCTTTGCAATGAGCTCCATTCCGCCGCTTTGCTTCAGCATGGTAACCGCAACAACAAGTCCGGTAATAGTCGGCAAAAGGTCATATACGGTTTTCAGCCCCTTTTTTGCACCCTCCATAAAGCAGTCAAATACTCTTACTTTTTTATACAGACCGAAAACAACGATGTATACAACCATTAAAGGCAGCACCCATTCTCCGATTATGTCCATCATTTGCTTTTTCTCCCCAATCTGTTTCCGAGCTTTGCAAAAAAGACGGCGACTGTAAGCGCACACGCCGAGGTCAGCACGGAGGCCGGCATTATTGCCATTGGACTTTGCGAGCCGTACTGGCCGCGCAGCGTTGCCACCGTTGTCGGAATAATGTGCATTGCGGCGGTGTTCATCACAACAAAAACAACCATTTCGTCGCTTGCCTTTGAGGCGTCCGGATTCAGTTGCTGAAGTCTGCGCATTGCCTCAAGACCGAGCGGCGTTGCGGCGTTTCCAAGCCCGAGAACGTTTGCGGTAATGTTCATTGAAATTGCCTCAAGCGCATATTCGTTCTTTTTAAGGCGCGGAAAAATGAGCTTCAGCGCCGGGGAAAGCAGGCGGCTGAACGCAGCTGTGAGCCCTGCCTTTTCCGCTGTTTCCATAATTCCGCCCCAAAGGCAAAGCATTGCAACAAGGCGCAGAAGAAGCTGCACGGCGTCTTGTCCGCCCTGAATAACCGCCGAAGAAAGCGCAGCCATGTTTCCCGTGATAATGCTTGCAATGAAAGCAAAAATAATCATTGCCGGCCAGACGTAGTTCATCATAAAAAATCACCGTCCTTTTTTCAATACCTATGAAAAAAAGGCGGTGAATATTCGTTTTTATGCTTTTGCGCCGGTGTTGTTTCGGTTTTGTATTGCAACATCAAACCAGAATTCAACGCCGTCCTTGTGATTGATAACGCCGTACTTTGCCCTTTGAAGAATCTGCGCTTCGGCAACAATGGCAAGGCCGAGACCGAAACGTCCCTGCTCGCGTGAATGCGCTTTGTCCGCGCGGTAAAAGCTGTTCCAGATGTGCGCGATATCCTCGTCTGCAATGGGCTTTCCGCTGTTGAAAAGGCTCAGCCGATAAAAATCACCGGCAACCTCACAGCTTATTCTGAGCTTTTTTTCGCCCTCTATATGGCTGAGCGCGTTTGAAAAATAATTGTTGAAAACACGCTCAAAAAGGTCGCGGTCGGCAAAGCCGACAAAGCTTTCGTTAATGCTTATCTCAAGCGTTATGCCGTTGTCCTCAAGGTACTTTTTCCGCGAAGAAACGCAGTCAAGCACAGCCTGCCTGATTGGTAAGGGCTGAAAGGAAGCAACGCGGCCGCCGTTTTCAAAGCGCATCAGCTCAAGCAGGCGAACAACAAGCTTGTTCATTTTCTGCGCTTCTTCAATAATAACGCCGCTGTATTCCTCAACGTCATCGCTCGTTTGTGCAAAGCGTATACCCTCGGCATAGCCCTGAATAATGGCGATGGGCGTTTTCAGCTCATGCGACGCATTTGCAATGAACTGCTTGCGTCCTTCTTCAAGCTTGCGTTCCTTTTCAATATCGTTTTCAAGCCGTTCGTTTTTCTTTTGCAGATCTCTCATCGTTATGTCAAGCGATGATGAAAGCGCGTTTACACTGCGGCTCAGTTCACCCAGCTCCCTGATGCGGAAAGGCGGGCAAACCTCGCTGAAGTCAAGGTTGCCGATTTTTTTAGTGATACGGTTGATTTTACGCAGCGGAATGATGAACGTGTAGATATAGGCAAGGAGAATGGAAAAAATTATTAAAAATAAAATAATGCTTATCCAAAAGACAGCCCAGCTTGCCGTTTTTGCATTCGCCTTGATGACGTCAACGGAAGAATACAATTCAATTCCGGCGTTATCGCCGAAAAAGGTTCCGTAAACGATGTACTTTGCCGTTGCAAAGTACTCCTGACGGGTTTCAAAATAGCTTTTTTCGTCAAGATCAACGTGATCAAGGATTTTCATTATCCTCGGTTTCAGTTCATTCTTGTTTTCCGCATTGCTTTCACCGTAGACGGTGTCGTTAACGTTTGAGGAATAGATAAGCTTTTCGCGCGGGTAGTAGATTTCAATATAGAAATCGTGCTTTGCCTCAAGGTCGGAAAGCTTTGAAAGGTAGTCTTTTGAATCAAAGTCAAGGCTTTCAATCTGCAGGGCGGCCTCCTGCATATTCTTCCTGACAACGCGGACAAAGATGTCGTCCAGAAAAATGAACTGAAAAGACGTTATCAATGTGAACAGAATAAACAGAATAACAAGCGAAATGCCGTATCGGGCCATAAGCGTATCACGGCTTGAAATGCTTTCCTTCATTACAGAACCTCAATCTTATAGCCGATTCCGTATACGGTCTTGAGGTGAGACGAGCCCCAGTCTCCGAGCTTTGTTCTCAGCCTTGCAACGTGGGAGTCAACCGTGCGGACGTCGCCGACATAGTCAAAGCCCCAGATACTGTCCAGCAGCTGCTCGCGCGAAAAGACCCTGCCGGGCGCTTCAAGCAGCTTTTTAAGAATGTTGTATTCCTTCAGCGTCAGCTCAATTTCAACTCCGTTGAGCCTTACCTCGTGGGCCTCATGGTTAAAGACGAGGTTTTTAAGGTTCTTTTCGCTGGTAAAGGGAGATTTTGCGTTAACCCGGCGCAAAAGCGCTGCAACGCGCTTCATGAGCACAGAGGGGCTGAACGGTTTTGTAACATAGTCGTCGGCGCCGGATTCATATCCCATAAGCTCGTCAAATTCCTCGCTGCGCGCGGTAAGCATGATAACGGGTACGGAGGAAGTTTCCCTGACCTTGCGGCAGACCTCCCAGCCGTTGAGTCCCGGCATCATTATATCAAGGATCATAAGATCAATACAGTTGCTGTTCTGAATAAAAAGAGAATATGCTTCATCGCCGTCCTCAGCCTCAAGTGTTTCATGACCCTCTCTTTTTAAAAAGTCACAAACGAGTCTGCGGATTTTCTGTTCATCATCGGCAACAATTATTTTTCCCAATTTTTTCACCACCTGTTCAAAATTCAATTATATTATACAGCATCAGTTCGGATTCGTCAAACATAAACGGCAAAGTTACCGAACTTTATTGCTTTCGAGGTCAAAAAACGCCGCCCGTTCAAAAGCTGACAGGCGGCGAACCGATATTATTGTTTATATCTTGCTGATATCATACGGAGTTTTCTGATAGACGAAATAATTCAGCCAGTTGGTGAACATAAGCGTTCCGACATTTCGCCATGTCATAAGCGGCTCTTTCGTCGGGTCGTCGTCCGGAAAATAATTATACGGCAGCTTGATGTCAAGCCCCTTGGCTTTGTCCCTGAAATATTCGTTTGCAAGCGTATTTGCGTCGTACTCCGAGTGGCCGGTTGCAAAGAATTTTCTGCATTCAAGGTCGGAAATCAGATGTATGCCGGAAATTTCGGAGTAGGAGAGGATTTGCAGGTCCTTGCAAAGCGCAATATCCGAAAAGCGGGTTTCCGTATGGCGCGATTGCGGAACAAAGTATGTATCGTCAAAGCCGCGCAGCAGTGGATGGTAAAGATCGAGCGGCTTATGGGGAAAAACGCCGAACATTTTTTCCTTCAGGTCGTGCTTCGGAATACCGTAGTGGTAGTACAGCGCCGCCTGAGCGCCCCAGCAGATGTGAAAAACGGAGTATACGTTGTTTTTTGACCATTCAAAAATTTTGCAAAGCTCCGGCCAGTAATCAACTTCCTCAAATTTCATCTGCTCAACCGGAGCGCCGGTAACGATCATGCCGTCATACTTGTTGTTTTTGACCTCGTCAAAGGTTTTGTAAAACGTGAGCATATGCTCCTCATCGGCGTGCGTTGCTTTGTGCGAGACGGTCTGAAGCAGCTCAACGTCAACCTGCAACGGAGAGTTGGAAAGCATACGGAGCAACTGCGTCTCTGTTGTAACCTTGGTGGGCATAAGGTTAAGAATAATGATTTTCAGCGGACGGATATCCTGAGTCTTAGCCCTTGTTTCGGTCATTACGAAAATGTTCTCGTTTTCAAGGCTCTCCTTTGCCGGGAGCTTGTCGTTAATTTTAATAGGCATTGTTTCACCTCCGGATTAACAAGGCTTTTAAGGATATTATATCAAAACTCGGGAACAAATCAAGCTTTATTCATAGCAGGCTCTTGCGCCGCCGATGTATTTCGGTCTTGTTCTTGCGACGGTGATGTGAGCCTGACCGATGCTGTCAACCGAAAGTCTCAGCGGAACCGCAACGTGCTTTAAGTGCATTCCGATGAGCGTAAGGCCGATGTCAAGCCCCGCGTCGGCTTTGATCTCCTCAACGGCAACGGGATCTTTGAAGTTTTGATACGCGGTGGTGGCAAAGCTTCCTCCGGCCTTTGGCTTCGGAACAACGCAGACAATTTCAAAGCCTCTTTTTTCCGCAGCCTCTCTTTCAAGGATAAGCGCACGGTTAAGGTGTTCGCAGCACTGCGCGGCAAGGAAAATGCCCTTTTCTTTAAGGTAAGGGTAAATTCCGGCAAAAACTTTCTGAGCCGCTTCAAGCGAGGAGCCTTTTCCGATTGTTTCGCCGACTATCTCGCTTGACGAGCAGCCAACAACAAGAAGATCGCCCTTTTTCAGTCCGGATTTTTCAACAAGTTCTTTAATGACTTTTTCAGCCTGTTTTGTAATTTCGGTCATATTTTATTGCTCCTTTTTGCCGTGAAAGGCGGCTGAAATTATATTTATCAGCAACCGGCGGTTAATCAAAATCATCTGAAATCGCTCGAAGCTCGGCGGTTGCCGCATAATGCAGCACGTCAAACTCTTCCGGAAATTTTTCCGCCAGCATTTTCATGTGTTCTTCCTCCCAGGCCGCAACAGCGTTTTCCGAAAGCGAAGCGCCTATTCCGCGGCAAGACTTCATTCTTCCGTTCCAGCCCTCGCGGGTAAAATGCACTTTAAGCTTGTACTCCTCGTGCCTGACAAGTTCAAAGTGCTTGCTGTAGCAGGGCGGTATTTCAATCGGACGCATTGTTTCGCCCTTTCCGCTCCAGTTCGGATTATATTTGAGCACAAGCTTTTCGCTTTCACCTGCAATCTCGTCCTCAAACGGAAGAAACGCCATGTATAAAACAAGAATGCGTCCGCCGCGCTTCAGCAGACGAAAAAGCTTAGGCTCAAGCTTTTCGTGGTCAAAATACCAAAAGCACTGGCACGCCGTTATAACATCAAATGACCCGTCGGAAAGCTCAAGACTTTCCGACGGTGAAACAATATATTCAATATCCGTGTCCTTTGATAAAATACGCGCCTTGGCAATCTGCTCTTCGGAAATGTCTGCTCCGACCCATTTTGCGCCGAAGCGGTGCATATTCCTCGGAAGCACGCCTGTGCCCGTGCCGAGGTCAAGAACATACTGACCTTTTACGCACAGACCGCTTTTTGCTATCCGTTCATAAAACTCAGGCGGATAAATATCCCTGTACTTTGCATAAGCCTCAGAGGCTTTGCCCCAATCAAACGGTCTGCCGTTGTCAATATTTTTATCGGCTATATACATTAACTGTCACCTGCAATGATTGTTACTGTGCAAACCATTTTAACGTTTTCTGCCTGATTTTGTCAATAGCAGGCGAGAGGGCAAGGAACAAAACCGTGCTGCCGGCGGCCTGGATAAAGTTCTGCAGAATGGTTCCGGCCGCTGTTGTAAGGGCGCCGGCCGGCGGCATTCCGTTGACTGCAATTCCGATGATGAATTCCGCAATGCCGTAAATCAGGATTGATGAAGCGGCGGAGATAACGAGCGCAATTACATTCCTTTTGCAGAGCGTTTTTTCGGTCTTTGACGTAAACGGCAGAGAGATGACCGCTTTTGCAATGATTGTCGGAATAACATAAACAAGATATCCGCTTGCGGTGTCTGCAATGGCTCCGCCGACCGCTGCGGCAAGAGCCGCGTACGGAGTCGGAAGCAGGACTGCGGCAAAATATATCACCGCGTCGCCAAGGTGAACATAGCCGGTTGAGGCATAGGGAATATGGAACAGAGTTATGAATATTGCGGTCAGCGCCGCGAACAGCGCCGAAAAGGTTAAGTATTTGAGATTGATTTTGGATTTTGTTTTCAAGTTTATCACCTCATGTGTTGACATTTCGTGATCACGGGATATAATATACTCGAAAACTGTCATTAAATAAACAGCCAAAACAAAGAATTTTTTAGGGGACAGTTTAAGGTGATTAAAATGGCTAAATATCTTGATCTTTATGAGCATTATAAAAATCTGATACTCACCGGAATGCTTTCGCCGGGAACAAAGCTGTCGTCTGTCCGGCGTTCGGCCCGGGAGCTTTCGCTTTCAAGAACTACGGTTGAAAACGCTTATGCCCTGCTTGCGGCCGAGGGCTATGTTACCGCAAAACCGCAAAGCGGATATTTTGTTTCCGATCTTCTGATTAATAACAAGAGCAAAAGCGAGCGTTCTTCCGACGGCGTTTTAAAGCAGAAAAAAAGTTTTCTTTACGACATGGTCACAGCTTCGGCGGACAGGGAAAGCTTTGACTTCAATCTTTGGCGGCGGTATATTAAAAGTGCGCTGCGCCAGGACAGCCGCCTTTTGTCATACGGCGACAGCAGGGGAGAGAGTGACCTTCGTGCAGCCATAGCAAAATATGTAAATTCACAGCGCGGAGTTGTTTGCACAGAGGAAAACATTGTGGTGTCGGCAGGAACGCAGGGACTGCTTTCAATTTTGTGCGTACTGCTGAAAGAGGAAAAAAACATTGCTTTTCTCGGTCTCGATTTTCCTAAAGGCAGAGTTGTTTTTGAAGACTACGGAAAGTCGGTTTTTAACCTGCAATCCGGCTTTGAGGAGAACAGGCTTGACGAGTGTAAAGCTTCTGTCATTTACGTATCTCCATCTCATATTGACAGCAAAGGCAGCGTGTTGCCGATGAGCGAGCGCACAAAAATAGTCGAATATGCGCGTAAAGGTAATTTGCTTGTCATAGAAGACGATTACGACAGTGAGTTCCGTTACGCGTCTCATCCTGCGCTTTCGCTTCAGGGCCTTGACGGCGGAAAAAACGTTATTTATATCGGAACGTTTTCGCGGCTGCTGCTGCCGTCGATAAGAATCAGCTTTATGGTACTGCCGAAAAGACTTTGCGAGCTGTATAACGAGCGCGCAAATCTCTATAATCAGACAGCTTCAAAGGCCGAGCAGATTGCTCTTTGCCAGTATATAACCGACGGACACCTGTTGTCCCGGATAAAACGGCAGAGAAAGATTTATGCGGCAAAAAGCGAGCTGGTCTGCAACCGCGGAAACGAGCTGCTTAAAGGTAAAGCCCTTTTCACACGCTGCGAAGCTGCTTATCTTGTAAAGGCTTCAGCACTTACAATGAAGCCCTCCGAAAGTATTGCGGAAGCTGCCGGAAAAGCCGGAGTAAAAGTTAGGCCCATAGAAAGTGAACCCGGCGCCGTAATACTTTCCTGCGCCGGATTCGATACCCAAAATACCGATGATATGCTGCTTCGGCTTGCAAATGCTTTTGAATGAGCGCCGGTTTCAAGCTCTTTTGCCGAATCCCTTTTCGCAGATTTCCTTTGAAAATGCGCGCAGCTCACCGAGACTTTCAACTTTTGTTCCGCTTTGAACAATACTTTCCTGCAGAAATTTCGGCAGGTTATCGAAATAGTCTTTCATTTCTTTTGTAAAATGACTCATGTCTGCCATACGCAGTCCTCCTCTTTTTGTCTTCAATTTAAGTTTCTGCGTAACAAAGGTAATTATTCGGACCCCAATTCTGTTTTTTATTTTGTGCTTATTGAATTGCTCGGTAAAATATGTTACAATAATTATATAAAGAATTATGTGGAGAGGAAACTTTATGCTGAAAAAAATCAAAAAGGCCATTGCAATAATTCTTATTGCAGTATTTGCGGCAACTGTTCCTAATTCGCTCTATGCGGGAGCTATCGGCAGAGATATCTATATCACCGTGTCGGATTCCGCCGAGAACGACAGAATTTCAGCAATGGCGAAGCCCAAAGACAGAGGTCTTTGCCTTGCAAAAGACGGCAAAACCGACTATGTTCTCGTTTATTCCGCTTCGGTCGGAGAAAGGCTTGAATATGCAGTTGAATTTTTTGCACGGACCTTTGAAACCATGACGGGTGCAAGGCTCGAAATCCGCACCGACGATAAACCGGAAACCGCTAAGGAAATTGTTATAGGAAAAACAAGCAGAGGTTCCTTTGCTCCTGAAAACGCCGGAGCGGACGGCTACCGTATCCTGACAAAAAACGAAAAGCTGTTCCTGTGCGGCGTCAACGAGCTTGGTTCAATGAACGCTGTCTACGGTTTTCTTGAGGATGAGCTCGGCTGCCTTTGGGCAACCGACAGGGAGGACTATATTCCCTATCAGCCGACGGTTTATATAAAAGCATATGACACGGTCGAAAAGCCCGCAATGGACTGGCGCAATGTATATTCTTATGAAACAGCTCAGCCGAACCGTTTCGAGAAGCTGCGTCTCAACGGGATAGGCTATTATCCGAACTCTGATAAGGTGAACCAATATAATCAGTGGGGAACATGGTGCCACAGCTTTCAGTTCTTCGTATCCGAGAAAGAATATTTTGATGAGCATCCGGAATATTTTGCAATGCTCAACGGCAAAAGAGCAAAAAGTGCCGACGGCTGTTCGGCTCAGCTTTGTCTGAGCAATCCGGACGTTCTGAAAATAGTCAGAGAAAAGCTGAACCGAATGATTGAGGAAAGTCCTGAACAGATATTTTGGGATTTCAGCATAATGGATAACCGCAACCGATGCACCTGTCACGAATGTCAGAAAGCCGACAATGCTGCCGGTGGCAGCGGAATGGGCAGCCTGCTCCCGTTTTTAAACGAGCTTGCAAAGGAGCACCCGGACAAGTATATTTCAACTCTCGCATACTTTTACACTGAGGACCCTCCTAAAAACATAAGGGCAGAGAGCAATATTGTTATAAAGCTTTGCGCCATGCCCGGAGATCAGGCTTGTTCATACGCCGATCTGACTTCGACCGGCGCCAGAGATTTCGGCATGAGGCTGAAGAAGTGGAAGAATTTCACGGATAACATCATTGTCTGGGATTATGTTGTTAATTTTTCGCATTTGCTTTTGCCGTTCCCGAATTTCGGGGTTCAGCAGAGCAACCAAAAGTTCTATGAGGATAACAACGTGATGGGAATATTCCACCAGGCTTCGAGGGAGGTCGGAGGCGAGTTCACAAATCTGCGCGCCTATGTACTGGCAAAGCTGATGTGGAAAGGCAGCGGTCTGAATGTTTCTTCGGTTATAGCCCGCTATCTTGAAATATATTACGGTTCCGCCGCAAGGTATATTGCCGAATATATGAACAGGTGCGCCTCGAGCCTAAAATACTCGGTAAGAGATCTCGGTCTTTACGATGAACCTTTTAAGCATCAGAGCGGATATCTTTCCGGCTGCAACATAGCGTATTATCAAAAATGCTTTGCAAAAGCCGAAAAAGCGGTTGAGGGAAACGCCGTCCTCACCGACAGAGTCAAAGAAGCAAAAATACCGGTTCTTTACGCTAAAATTAACGAGGATTCCTTTGATGAAAAGGGAAGAGCAAAAGCAGCCGATGAATTTTTTGAGCTTTGCGACCGTTTCGGAATAACTCAGCGCGGCGAAATAAACGCTTCAATAGAAGATTACAAAAACGGTGGTATGCAGGCTGCTGTCAAAGAGATCCACAAAAAGAGGATTATGCTTCAGGTCTCGGTCGTAGGTTCCCTTGGAGAAAAAGCAATAAAGATTGTCAGTGCTTTCTTCAGGAAACTCTCGGAATTGTTCAGAATGATCAAATGAAAGCTGACAGGCGTTCGGGAATGCCCCGGGCGCCTTGAATTTTGATTAAAAAAGACCTGACGTTTTGTCTCAAGGGAAGAAATTTGTGGCAAAAAACTTCCCGTCCGTTGTTGACATAGCCTGTCCGATGTGATAAAATTTCATAAATTAACCGCCGTGTTTCCTCAGGCTTTTTGCTCTGCGGAAAGCGGCGATTTTAAAAATGTTTGCTTTAGGAGGAGTATTATGGCAGTCTTTATCAATGAACCGTCACACACTTTTAATGAGTATCTGTTGATTCCGGGCTATTCTTCCGACAAATGCGTTCCGGCAAATGTCAGTCTGAAAACTCCGCTCGTTAAGTTCAAAAAGGGTGAAGAACCTTCTATAACCATGAATATACCTATGGTATCCGCCATTATGCAGTCCGTTTCGGGCGACAGGCTTGCGGTCGCCCTTGCAAAAGAGGGCGGCGTTTCGTTTATATACGGCTCTCAGAGCGTTGAGGACGAGGCGGCTATGGTCTCAAGGGCGAAAAATCATAAAGCCGGATTTGTAACCAGCGATTCAAATGTTTCACCCTCGGCAACCTTGAAAGATATTATTGCGCTCAAGGAAAAGACCGGACATTCCACGGTTGCGGTTACACAGGACGGAACGGAAAACGGCAAACTTCTCGGCATTGTTACCGGTCGCGATTACCGCATCAGCCGTATGGAGCTTGACACACCGGTCAGTGAATTCATGACTCCGTTTGAAAAGCTTGTTGTTGCTCCGGAGGGAACAAGTCTTAAAGAAGCAAACGATATTATCTGGGATAACAAGCTTAATTCTCTTCCGATTATTGACAGCGAACAGCATCTTTGCTATTTTGTTTTCAGAAAAGACTATGATTCCCATAAAATGAATCCTAACGAGCTGCTTGACGAGCATAAAAGATATGTTGTTGGCGCAGGTATCAATACAAGAGACTACGCCGAAAGAGTTCCCGCGCTTATCGAAGCCGGCGCAGATGTGCTTTGCATTGACTCCTCGGAGGGCTTTTCCGACTGGCAAAAATTCACGATTGCCTGGATACGCGAGCGCTACGGCGACAGCGTAAAGGTCGGAGCCGGCAATGTTGTTGACGCCGACGGTTTCCGCTTCCTTGCGGAATGCGGCGCTGACTTTGTAAAGGTCGGTATCGGCGGCGGCTCAATCTGCATCACCCGTGAAACCAAGGGTATCGGCAGAGGTCAGGCAACGGCGCTTATTGATGTCTGCAAGGCAAGGGACGAGTATTTTGAAGAAACAGGGGTCTATGTTCCCGTTTGCTCGGACGGAGGAATCGTTTATGACCATCATATTACGCTTGCTCTTGCAATGGGCGCGGACTTTGTAATGCTCGGCAGATATTTTGCGCGCTTTGACGAAAGTCCCACAAATAAAATCAGCATCGGCGGAACATATATGAAAGAATACTGGGGCGAGGGCTCGGCGCGCGCAAGGAACTGGCAGCGCTATGACCTCGGCGGCGACAAAAAGCTCTCGTTTGAGGAGGGCGTTGATTCCTATGTTCCGTATGCCGGCAGTCTCAAGGATAATGTTGCAATTTCACTCTCAAAGGTTAAATCGACCATGTGCAATTGCGGCGCTCTTTCCATTCCGGAGCTTCAGCAAAAGGCTAAAATCACGCTTGTTTCCGCAACCAGCATTGTTGAGGGAGGCGCGCACGACGTTATTCAGAAGGACAAGACCGGTGTTGTGAAATAATCTTGAATTATTCCGTGGTGGTATCAGATGAAAGTTATAAATATCCTCAAGAACCAAAAGCCGTCGCTTTCCTTTGAGGTTTTTCCGCCCAAAAAGGAGACTTCGTTTGAAAGCGTTGAGCGCGCGGTGCAAGCTATTGCCGCAATCAAGCCGGCATACATGAGCGTAACCTACGGAGCCGGAGGCGGAACAAGCAAATATACGCTCGAAATTGCAAAAAGCATTAAAGAAAAGTATGGCGTTGAAACCGTTGAACACCTGACCTGCGTTTCTTCAACAAAGGAAATGGTGCGCAGGCAGATTGAAGCCATCAAAAAAAGCGGCGTTGAAAATATCCTTGCGCTTCGCGGCGATATTCCTGCCGATATGATAGGCCTTGACAGAAGCGCATGGGCATATAATCATGCAACAGAGCTTATCCGCGAGCTGAAAGAGACGAACCCCGATTTTTGCATCGGCGCGGCGTGCTATCCGGAGGTTCACCCGGAAAGCAGAAACAGCAAGGAGGATATTCTTTTCCTTAAAGCCAAGGTTGAAGCCGGCTGCGAGTTTCTGACTACTCAGATGTTTTTTGACAACAACCTGTTATACAGCTTTCTTTATAAGCTGCGCGAAGCCGGCGTAACCGTTCCCGTTGTTGCCGGAATAATGCCGATTACAAAGGCGAATCAGGTTGAACGCGCCATTAAACTTTCAGGATGTCATATGCCGCAGAGATTTATCAGTCTTGTTGACCGTTTCGGTAATGACGAAGACGCAATGAAGCAGGCCGGTATCGCTTATGCTACGGATCAGATCATTGATCTTTTTGCAAACGGCGTCAGCAACGTTCATGTTTACTCAATGAACAAGCCGGATGTTGCAAAAAAAATCTATTCAAATCTTTCGGACATTATCGGAAAAAGCTATGAGTGAAATTGTTTTTAAAACTTATGATAAGATAGCGCTTAACGAACGCGAAGCTTTCAGATATATGTCCTGCAAGTTTCCCGATGAGCAGATGAAACGGCTTTTTGAGGAATGTCTGAGTGAATGTGAGGGCGCTCTTTCGTATAAAGCCTGCTGGCGCGAATTTTCGCTCCTGTTTTGCGGCGATGAAATCAATCTCGGCTTTGCAAGAACAAAAAGCAGGGCTCTTTTCACTAACCTCAAGGGGTGCGGAAAAATCGTTCTTTTTGCCGCAACCGTAGGTCACGAAATGGACAGGCTGATAAAAAAGCAGACGCTCCTTTCCCCGGCAAAGTCCGTCTGCCTGCAGGCTATCGGCAGCGAGAGGGTTGAAAGTCTTTGCGATACATTGAACGCGGAGCTTAAAGAGCAGTACAAAAAACAGGGCTTTTTGCTGAAACCCCGGTTCAGTCCGGGCTACGGAGATCTTCCGCTCTCGATTCAAAGGGAGATAATGCCGGCGCTTGACTGTGCAAAGCTGCTCGGAATAAGCCTCGGAGAAAATCTGATGATGTCGCCGTCAAAATCCGTTACGGCGATAATCGGTGTTTATAAATAACGAAAGGGGGCGACTTTTTGGGTATTACTGAACTTTTAAACAGCAAAATTCTTTTTCTTGACGGCGGACTCGGAACCTATCTTCAAAAGGAAGGACTCAAGCCCGGAGAAAATACCGAAAGCTGGAACCTTACGCATCCCCAGGTCGTTAAAAGTGTTCATAAAAAGTATTATGACGCCGGCAGCAATATTGTCTGCGCAAACACCTTCGGCGCAAACAGCCTTAAATATGCGCCCGATGAGCTTGAAAAAATCATCAAAGCGGCAGTCGAAAATGCGGTGGCGGCAAAAAACGCTTCAACCGCACCGCAGGAAAAGTTTATTGCTCTTGATATCGGCTCTCTCGGAAAGCTTTTAAAGCCGTTCGGCGACCTTGAATTTGAAAAGGCCGTTTCCGTCTATGCCGAAACGGTTAAGCTCGGTGTAAAGTACAATGTCGATCTTATCATGATTGAAACCATGAACGACAGCTATGAAACAAAGGCCGCGTTGCTTGCCGCAAAGGAGAACAGCTCGCTTCCCGTTTTTGTTACCAATGCTTACGGCGAGGACGAAAAGCTCATTACCGGCGCCACTCCGGAGGCTATGGTTGCAATGCTTGAGGGTATGGGAGCCGACGCCGTTGGAGCAAACTGTTCGCTCGGACCGAAGCAGCTTCAGAATATTGCAAAAAGAATGCTCAAATGCGCCTCTGTTCCGGTTATAATGAAGCCTAATGCAGGTATGCCGAAAAGTATTGGCGGAAAAACCGTGTTTGATGTTAACGCAGAGGAATTTTCTCTTGAAATGAAAAAGATGGCCGAAGCGGGCGTTACCGTGCTCGGAGGCTGCTGCGGAACAGATGACAGCTATATAAAGCTTCTCGTTGATACGGTTAAAGACGTTGAATTTATAAAGCAGAGCGAAAAGCACCTCACCGTTGTTTCATCGTATACTCACGCCGTATATTTCGGAAACAAGCCTGTCATAATAGGCGAAAGAATAAATCCGACCGGAAAAAAACGCTTCAGGCAGGCTCTTTCGGAAAATGATATCGGTTATATCCTGCGCGAGGGACTTTCCGAGCAGGAAAACGGCGCGCATATACTCGATGTAAATGTCGGAATACCCGGCATTGATGAAAGTGCAATGCTGAAATCTGCAGTGTTTGAGCTTCAGGGTGTGCTGGATCTTCCTTTGCAGATTGATACGTCTGATATAACGGCAATGGAGGGCGCCTTGAGGCTATATAACGGCAAGGCAATGATTAACTCCGTAAACGGAAAAGAGGAGAGCATGAAAGCCGTGTTTCCCCTTGTTAAAAAGTACGGCGGAGTTGTTACGGCGCTGACTCTTGATGAAAACGGAATACCCGAAACCGCCGAAGAACGAGTCAGAATTGCAGAAAAAATTCTTCGTACCGCAAATGAATACGGTATTGACAAAAAGGATATTGTTTTTGATACTCTTGCAATGACAGTCAGCGCAGATCCGCTTGCGGCAAGGGTGACAATAAAAGCACTTTCGGAAATTCGCCGCAGACTTAACTGCCATACAAGCCTCGGTGTTTCCAATGTTTCGTTCGGTTTGCCGGAAAGGGGAGCGCTCAACGCTTCGTTTTTCCTGCTTGCGCTTGAGAACGGTCTTTCCGCCGCAATCCTCAATCCCGGAAGCAGAGAGATGATAAGCGCATATAAAACCTATTGTGCGCTTTGCGGCCTTGATGAGGGCTTTGCGGATTACATCTCTTTCTGCGCTGAAAATGAAGCCGATAAAAAAATCGTTGCTGAACCCCTGCAAAAAGATGAGGATATCTCCCTGCAGCTGAAATCGGCGATTATAAAAGGACTGAAAGATAATTCCGGAGAGCTGTGCCGAAAGCTTCTTTTGCAAAGGGACGGCCTTGAAATTGTTCAGACCGTTGTTATTCCGGCTCTTGACGAGGTCGGAAAAGGCTTTGAGGAAAAAAGGATATATCTGCCTCAGCTTCTCATGAGTGCCGAGGCGGCAAAAAGCGCATTTGAAAAAATTAAAGCGGCGGCAGAGAAAAAAGAGAGCGCCGGAGGGAAAGATTCTTTTCCGGTTGTGCTTGCAACCGTTAAAGGCGATGTACACGATATCGGCAAGAATATAGTTCATTTGCTTCTGGAAAACTACGGATATAACGTTATCGATCTCGGAAAAGATGTTGACAAGCAAACCGTTGTTGACTCTGTTCTCAAAAGCGGCGCAAAGCTTGCCGGACTCAGCGCGCTCATGACGACAACCGTTCCTGCAATGGAGGATACCATTGAGGTTCTTCATAAGCAGGCTCCGGACTGCAGGGTTGTTGTCGGAGGTGCTGTTCTTACAAAAGAATACGCTGAAAGTATCGGCGCAGATAAATATTCAAAGGACGCAATGGAAACAGTAAGATATGCAGAAACCATTTTCAAAGAAAATGAATAGTATGAAAAGAGGTAATTCTTATGGAAATCACTCTCACCAAAAATAATTACAATGAAATTGTCAATCAAAGCAAAAAGCCTGTGCTTATCGATTTTTGGGCAACATGGTGCGGTCCTTGCATGATGGTTGCTCCGATAGTTGAAGAAATTGCTAACGAACGCGATGATATAGCCGTATGTAAGGTCAATGTTGACGAAGAGCCCGAGCTTGCCGAAAAGTTTCAGGTCAGGTTCATTCCGATGCTTGTTGCAATGAAAGACGGAAAAATCGTCAACTCAACAACGGGATATCACGAAAAGAAAGAAATTCTCGCTCTTCTGGAGGGTTAATCATGAAAATCAGACTTAATGAAAACGCAGACGTTGTTAAGGTGGTTAAAGAAGGACTGAAAAAAACGGGCGGCTATTGCCCGTGTATGCGTGAGCAGAACGACGACACAAAATGCATGTGCAAGGATTTTCGTGAAAAGGTTAAAGACCCGAACTTTGAAGGCTATTGCCACTGTATGCTTTACTATAAGGAAAAATAATTTTGCGGCGGCGTAATAGGTCCGTTTGCCGATTTTCGGTATGCCTTACGCTGCAAAGTTGAGTTCTGATTTTTAAAAGTTGTTTTATAATTAATTTTTACAAATCAAAACCGGAGCCTTCTTTGTGTTGCTCCGGTTTTTAACTTAACCGGTGATCAGGCAAAATACTGAATAATATGTAATACTCCGTAAATAATACTAACACACAAAAAATGTATCAGAAGGAGTTTTTATATATGAAAGCAACAGGAATTGTCCGGCGTATCGATGACCTCGGACGTGTTGTTATACCGAAAGAAATAAGGCGAACCATGCGTATCAGAGAGGGCGACCCGCTTGAAATTTTCACAAACACCGACGGAGAAGTAATTTTTAAAAAGTATTCGCCGATAGGCGAGCTCAGCCCGTATACAAAGCAATATGTTGAGGTGCTTTACAGGACAACCGGCCATCCTGCAGCTATCTGCGACCGGGATCATGTTATTGCCGTTGCTGGAATACCAAAAAAGGAAGCTGTTGAAAAGCGCATTTCTCCAATGCTTGAAAGCTATATGGAAAAGCGCAACAGCTTTGTTTTGGGAACAAGCAAGGATACTCTTGAGCTCTCCGATTCCGGCGGCTTTGAAATATGCGCAATGTTTCCGATAATCGGCGCCGGTGACGTTATGGGCGCGGTTACGCTGCTTTCCGACGGAAAGAATGAAGCGCCGAGTCAGACGGATATTAAACTCGTTCAGGTTGCGGCAGGCTTTCTGGGCAAGCAGATGGAAGAATAAGTGAACAGTATCATGGGCTTTCAATGGTTTGAAGGCTCTTTTTTTGTGCATATGCTATTGACATAGACATAAAACGGTGATATAATAACCACGCAGTGTATCATATGAGACAAATGATAGGGAGGGTACTTAAAGTGACGGTCAGTGATAAGCTTGTTGAAAAGCTGTTGAAGCTTGATATTTTTTCCTCGCTTTCACCCGTAATGCTTAAAACGGCGCTTTCCTGTGATGAAACTTATGTTATTGACTATAAACGGGGCGAAACCATTTATTCAAGCGATTGCTTCCGTTATTCTGTCGGTTTTATAATTAAGGGCGGTGCAAAGGTTTTTAAAAGCGAAAACGGCGTAATTATAAGCAAGCTTTCTGAAAACTCCGTTTTCGGCTGCGCTGCGCTTTTTTCCGGCAAGGATCATTTTGTCAATCAGATTGTTGCAACAAAGGATACAAGGGTCTTTTATATTGATAAAAGTGTAATTTTAAAGCTGATGCAGTCCGATCCGACCTTTTCCGTAAGCTACATCAGATATCTTTCGGACAGAATTCTGTTTCTTAATAAACGAATCGTAAATTTTACCGGCGGAACTGCCGAAAGCAGACTTGCAAACTATCTGCTTTCCTGCTTTGCCGATTACAAAACATATGAGCTTGACCGCTCCATGAGTCAGCTTGCTGTATCGCTTGACATCGGCAGGGCTTCGCTTTACAGGGCTTTTGACGCACTTGAGGCCGGAAACGCCGTTGAACGCGACGGAAAATATATCCGCCTTATTGATAAGGACGCGCTCAAGAGCTTTATCCAATGAGTTAATTATTGCTTACGGCTTTTTATCTGCCGTTTGCAGAAAATAAAGAAAGGTGAGTTTTACTTATGAAAAACGCAAAAAAAATTATTGCACTTGCGCTTTTGCTTGTTATGCTTTTTGCATTTGCAGCCTGCACGGGTGCGTCAAACAACGAAACAACAGCGCCGTCATCGACCGAATCTACAACGGAGTATAACGGCGAAAAGATCAGGATTGCAGCGAACAAAGGCCCGACAGGTATGGGCATGATTGATCTTATGGACAATTCAAAGTATGAAATTACGGTTGTTTCAGATCCGACTCAGGTTGTTCCGATGCTTTCCACGGGCGAAGTTGACATTGCAACCTGTCCGCTCAGCCTTGCGGCAAATCTTTATAAAAAGACGAACGGCGGAATCAAAATGCTCGGCGTAAATACCCTCGGTGTGCTCTATGTTGTTTCCAACGGCGTAGAAATTGCGTCCCTTTCCGATCTCAAAGGCCAGACAATTTATGCAACGGGACAGGGCTCAACTCCTGAATACATACTTAATCACATTCTCAAGGCCAATTCGCTTGAAAATGATATTAAGGTTGAATATCTTTCAGAGCACAGCGAACTTGCCGCAAAGGTTATCTCCGGCGATGTTAAGCTTGCCGTTCTTCCCGAGCCCTTTGTATCTGTTGTAACCACCAAGAATTCAAGCGTCAAGAGTGTTCTCAGCCTCACCGATGAGTGGAAAAAAGTCAATCCCGATACCGAGCTTGCAATGGGCTGCGTTGTTGCAAGAAAGGACTTTATTGAAAAGAATCCGGATGCAGTCAGGCAGTTTATCTCCGACAATAAGCAGAGCGTTGAAAACGTGAACCTCAATCCTGCCTCGCAGGGCGACAAGATTGCCGCAAAGGGTATAATTGACGCTTCGATTTTTGCCGTTGACAGCAACCTTTCCGAAAAGAAAGCCGAAGCCGCAAAAACCGAAAAAGCGCAGGCCGTCATTTCTCGCTGCAACATCGTGTTTATCGACGGCAGTGAGATGCAGAAGATTGCCGATGCAAACTTCAAGGTATATTTTGACGCTGATCCCAAGTCTGTCGGCGGCGAAATGCCCGTAAGCGAACTTTACTATGCTGAATAAAAAAAGCTTAAAAAAGTTTTTTATAACGCTTGCCGTACTCCTGTTCTGGGCAGGGGTATGGCAAGCCGCATTTATATTTATTGACAAAGAGATACTGATTGTCTCTCCGCTTCAGGTTCTGCAGCGTCTTTTTGTGCTTGCGCAGACCGCTGAGTTCTGGAAGAGCATCGGCTCGTCCTTTTTGCGGATAAGCTCCGGTTATCTCCTCGGCGTCTTTTTCGGTACGGTTCTTGCCGTGCTTACCTCGGCGGTTTCATTTTTGAAAAAGCTTTTTTATCCGCTGATAAGCCTTGTTAAGGCTACGCCTGTTGCCTCGTTTATTATTCTCGCTTTGGTCTGGATTAAAAAGAACGGCGTCCCCGTGTTTATTACCTTTTTGATTGTTTTGCCCATTGTCTGGTCAAATGTCAGCGAAGCGATAAACAATACCGATAAAAGTATGCTTGAAATGGCAAAGGTTTTCCGCTTCGGAAGGCTTAAAACCGTTAAGTATATTTATGTCAATTCGGTTTTGCCGTATTTTGCCGCAGGCTGCACAACGGCGCTCGGGCTTGCGTGGAAATCCGGCGTTGCCGCCGAGGTTATTGCTCTGCCGCAAAGCTCGGTGGGTTTCCATCTTTACAGGGCAAAGATAACAATAGAGACCGCCGATCTTTTTGCATGGACTCTTGTTGTTATCATACTGAGCGTTTTGCTTGAAAAGCTTATTGTTGCGCTTTTGAAAAAAATAAGGAAAGGAAATGAAAAATGATTACAATTAAAAACCTTTCCTTTGCCTATGATGAAAATACAGTTATCCGAAATTTTTCGGAATGCTTCAAAAAAGGGGAGAGAGTCTGCATAAAAGGTGAGTCCGGAAAGGGAAAAACAACTCTTCTGCGCCTTATATGCGGTCTTGAAAAGCCCGAAAGCGGCGAAATTTCCGTTTCCGGCGGGGACAGAATCGGCGTTGTTTTCCAGTCGGACGTGCTTTTGCCTTGGAAAACCGCTTTTGAAAATGTTAAAGCCGTTACCGACAAAGAAACCGCCGAAAAGTGGCTTAAGGCCTTTTTCCTTGGGGACAGTATGAATAAATATCCGTCAGAGCTCTCCGGCGGAATGTGCCGCAGGGTGGCTCTTGCGCGCGCAGTTGCTTTTGAGCCGGATATTCTTATTCTTGATGAAGCGTTCAAGGGTCTTGACCCTGCGCTGAAAAGCGGAATAATGGATTTGATTAAGGAGCATTTTTCAAATCGCCTTGTAATCTTTACAAGCCATGACGAAACCGAGGTTGAAAAATTTGCAACGCGGGTAATTGAATTATAAAAAATACCGTCCGAAGTCCTGCTCGTTTCTGCTTCGGACGGATTGTTTTGCAGTCAAGTGTTTTTGATTTCAGTTCCTTTGAAAAAGTGGAGCAGTATATCCTTGTAATCTGCGCCCTGCCTTGCCATATAGTCTGCGGAATACTGACTCATTCCGACGAGATGACCGTACCCTTTAACGCTGAAAACAAAACCTTTCTCAGTTTTTTTAACTGTAAACGCAGGACTTCTCAGCGAAAAAGCGCTGCGTATATCGCTGCCCGAAAAGGTTTTTGAGCCAAGAACAATTGAAGTGACATAGCCCGATTTTGTTGTTTTGATTTTTCCTATCCACTGTGCGCTGTCTTTTGAAAGCTTTACGCCGTCAAGCTTTTCGGCGCAGTTTTTGAATTTTTCTTCGCTCAGCGTAACGGTTGAGTCTATATCCGGCGAAAGCAGGTCTCCGTTTGCCGTAACACTCTGAAGATAGGGTACGTCGCTTCCCCAGACATTTTTTGCGCTTTCAGTTTTTCCCGTTGAAAGCGCATGGAAGCAGGCCATAATAGGCTCGCCGTCATATTCAAGGTACTGCCCGATAACTTCGCTTACACATTCATTGATTTTATCCGAGTATTCTTCAAATTTTTCGCCCCATTTGTCACGAAGCTCATCGTCATCAAGATAGCTTTGGAATTTCAACGGATCATCGGAAATATCGGCGCCGTAAAGGTTCGACCGGTCGGCATTTTTTCTCAGCCAAAGCGCATATGTGTAGCAGACAACGGTCTGCGCCTTAATGGCCTCCTTTTCATATTCGGGAGATATCTCTCCGGCGACGGCCCCTTTGACGTAATCAAAAATATCTTTTTCAACAATATTTCCGGAACCTGTCCGAAGAACCTTTATTGTTTTTACCGCCGTCTCTTCTTCAGCTTCTTCTTCCTGCTTTGTCTGCGCCGCAACGGTTGTGCTTTCGGCTTCGGTTTGTCCTTTTGCTGGAGTCAGAACCACAAGAGGGGACAAAGCTGCCGACAAAGTCAGAAAAATTGTTAGAATTACATACAGCTTCATTCTTTTGCCTCGCTTTTTTTAAGTTACATTTATATTGACATTATTATTACTATGTTATAAAATAAAGGGTAATTACATTGTATAAATGAAATAGTTTTTTACGGGGGTACAAAATGCACGAAAAAATTAATCCAATCTCACCAGAAGTTCTTGAAAAGATATGCGAAAAAATCGAACGCAAAAGTCAGATAAACCCCGATGATTTTTGGAAATACGGCGTTAAAAGAGGCTTGAGAAATCACGACGGAACCGGTGTAATGGCCGGACTGACCAAAATCTGCTGCGTTGAAGGTTATTATGTTGACGACGGCGAACGTGTTCCGAAAAAAGGCGTTTTGAAATATCGCGGCGTGAATATCAACAGCATTGTTGAGGCCTGTGAAAAGGAGAACCGCTTCGGTTTTGAGGAGGTTGCTTATCTTCTGCTTTTCGGCTCGCTGCCTACAAGGAGTCAGCTTGCGTTCTTCAAAAATGCTCTCGGCGTATGCCGCGAACTGCCCGAAACCTTCATTGAGGACGTTATGATGAAAAATGCCTCAAGCGATGTTATGAACAACCTTGCGCGTTGCGTGCTTATTCTTTATTCTTTTGACGAAAATCCGGAAGACCGCTCTCCCGAAAATGTTCTTCGCCAGAGCATTCAGATTATTGCGCAGCTTCCGGTATTAGTCTGCTACGCTTATCAGGTAAAGCGGCTGAAGTATTACGGCAAGAGCCTTTATTTCCACCCGGAAAAGCAGAGCCTTTCCACTGCCGAAACCATTCTTCGCTCCATACGCTCCGACAGAAAGTATACCGATGCGGAAGCAAAGCTGCTTGATATCTGCCTCATGCTTCACGCAGAGCACGGCGGCGGCAACAACTCAACCTTTACATGCCGCGTCCTTTCCTCGGCCGGAACCGATTCATATTCTGCTTATTCGGCCGCCATCGGTTCGCTCAAAGGCGTCCGCCACGGCGGAGCCAACCTGAAAGTCTGCAATATGATTGAAGAAATTGAGGAAAATGTGGCCGACATAACCGATGAAAATCAGGTCAAAGCGTATCTTGAAAAAATTATCCGCAAGGAAGCAGGCGACGGAACCGGACTGATTTACGGAATGGGTCACGCTGTTTACACAATTTCCGATCCCCGTGCCGTTATTCTGAAGCGAAAAGCAGGGGAGTTTTCAAAGGGTACTGAGTTTGAAAAGGAATTCCATCTTATTGAAATGATTGAAAAATTCACTCCGGAGCTTTTCAGAAAAGTCAAAGGTGAAAGCAAGCCGCTGTGCGCGAATGTTGACCTTTATTCCGGCCTTGTATATAAGATTCTCGGCATACCAAAGGATATTTTTACACCGCTTTTTGCCGCAGCAAGAATTGTCGGCTGGTCTGCGCACAGAATGGAGGAAATTATGACCGGCAACAGAATAATCAGGCCTGCATA
Source organism: Clostridiaceae bacterium (assembly GCA_016293225.1). Classification (GTDB taxonomy): domain Bacteria; phylum Bacillota; class Clostridia; order Oscillospirales; family Acutalibacteraceae; genus UBA6857. The sequence goes on along the minus strand of JAEDEQ010000001.1, from coordinate 4,442 downwards.
TAAAAGCGTGGCTATCCCCAAAAAATATATACCCATTGATGAAAGAATCGAGGGTTATAACGCTCAGACCGCATATATTCCTACGGAGGAAAGAATCTTAATTCAAGGGGAAGATGGTAACAATGAAAATTAAAGAAAGCAGCTCAAAAGTAAAATATTCCCATGCGCTCATAATTTTTGCTATTTCGGCGGTTGTGCTGACTGCATTGCGGCTTTTTCAGATCAAAACGTCAATAGACGCTTCAACGGGTTTTTATACTAAGACCGGCTTTCCGGTGATCTTCTTTTTTGCTTTGCTGTTTTTCTCGTGTCTGATGCTTGCGGTAATGTCCTTTGTTTCCGAGGACAGCAAAAGTGTTTCTCTCAACAAAAAAAGCACGGCAATGTTTGCTGCAACTTTGGTTTTTTCGTTCTTTGTGTTTTTTAACGGCGCTTCAAGCTTTATCAGAAGCATTTCCGCCACCGGGGAAACCCAGGTTACGACCACTGTTTTCAAAAGTCTTATGACTTCGGGAGCAATTCCTCTGTTTTTGCAAAGCGTTTTTGCCGTTCTTTCCGGAATATTTCTAATTGAGCTTTCGTTCTCTTTCAAAAAAGGCGACGGCAGCGCGTCAAGTCACCGCATTGCTGCTTTGATGCCCGTCGGCTGGATTTCCTGCAGGCTGCTTCATCTTTTTGTCAGCAAAATCAGCTTTATGCGCGTCTCGGATTTGTTCCTTGAGCTTCTAATGTGCGCGTTCATGGTGCTGTTTTTTATGGCGCTTGCTCAGGTTTCAAGCAATGTTTACTCAACCGACTCAAGGTGGAGACTTGCCGGCTTCGGCCTGCCTGCCGCTTTGATTTCCGCCGTCATAAGCGTTTCAAGGCTTGTTTTCACCGTTGTTTCAAAGGAAACCTATATCAATGAAAATCATCCGTTTAACATCGTTGACCTTGCTTTTTCCGTTTTTGCGGTCATGCTTGTTGTTTTACTCATGAAAGACGGCGGCGCCGCTGCTGAAAAAGAGGAGAAGGAAATTGTTTCTTGAAAATGTTAGGCAGGCGGCAACGCAGGTTTCAATTCTGTATATAATGATTGCCGTCGGTTTCATATGCGACAAGACAAAGCTTTTCACCGAAAAAGCAGCGAGGATGCTTGTTGACTTTTTGCTCTATCTTGTTGTTCCGTGTATGCTTGTCCGCTCCTTTACAAGGACTGAATTTTCAAAGCATAATCTTTTAATGTTTCTGCTCTCGCTGCTTTTGGCGTTTGCAACGCATTTTATTGCGATTGCGCTTAATATTCCGTTCTTCAGGAAAAAGAGCGATGAAAATCCGATATATAAATTTGCTTCAATTTATGGTAATGTCGGCTTCATGGCGCTGCCGCTTGCTTCGGAAATACTCGGGGACGAAGGTGTTTTTTACTGCGCAAACGGCGTCATAGCTTTCAACATAATCACTTTTATTCACGGCGTAAAGCTCATGAGCCGCGATAAATTCAAGCTGAATTTCAAAAGTCTGATTTTAAATCCCGGCATTATCTCGGTAATTATCGGTCTGCCGCTGTTCCTTTTGCAGGTGAAGCTGCCCGTGCTTATTGAGCGGCCGATGTCATACCTCGCTGAGCTGAACACTCCGCTTGCAATGCTTATCTTCGGAACATATCTTGCAAATACCGACCTCAAAACGATGTTTACGGACAAGAAGATATATCTCACGGCGCTTTTGAAGCTGCTTGTCATGCCTCTTTTGTGCATCGGAATCTATCGCCTTTGCGGCGTTACGGGAACGCTGCTTGTTGCCTGTGCAATCACTGCCTGCGTTCCCTCGGCAAACAACACGTTCATGTTTGCTTCAAAATACGGACGCGACGCCGGTCTTGCTTCAAAGACTGTTGCGCTCGTAAGCTTTTTTTCAATAATTACCATGCCGGTTGTTATTGCGATTGCCCAATCTTTTTAAGGAGGTAGCCTTATGGAAGCACAGACCGTTATTGTAAAGTTCGCCGGGATTACAAAAGAGTTTTCGGTTTCAAACACGCTGAATCTCGGCTTCGCCACCGTTCGCTGGTACGGCGCGATAATTGCTTTCGGCTTTTTGCTTGCCGTCCTTTTCGGAGGCCGTATCGCCTACAAATGGAAAATCAATCTTGACAAAATGATTGACGTTCTGCTTTACGGAACTATCGGAGGAATAGTCGGCGCAAGGCTTTACTACGTTGCGTTTAAGTGGGATTACTACGGTCAGCACCTTTCGGATATTTTCAAAATTTGGGAGGGCGGCCTTGCAATCTACGGCGGAATTATCGGCGGCATTCTTGCTGCGTTCATCGTCTGCAGGATTGAAAAGCTCAATTTCTTCAATCTGCTTGACATGGTGTCAATGAGCCTTCTTATCGGTCAGGGAATCGGTCGCTGGGGCAACTATGCGAATCAGGAGGCTTTCGGCTCTTTAACCAATAAAAACTGGGGCATGATGAGCGATACCGTTGCCGAATATATTTCGAGGAACGCCTCATATTTCGGCCTTGATAATGTTGATAACGTCAAGCAGTATATTGCCGACAACAACCTTTATGTTCATCCGACGTTTTTTTATGAATCGGTCTGGTGCATTCTCGGCTTTTTTGTTCTCTATATCATAATGAAAAAACGCAGAAAATTCAGCGGACAGCTTTTCCTTTGCTACGGCGTTTGGTACGGATTTGAAAGAATGGTTGTTGAGGGAATGCGTTCGGACAGCCTCTATATCGCCAATACCTCAATCAGAGTTTCTCAGGCTCTTTCCGCTGCTTTGATGCTCGTTTCCCTTGTTTTGCTCATCTCGCTTTATGTTAAATTTTCAAAGCACCCGAAGCCGATTGAGGGAATTGACTTCTTCCCGCCGAAAAGCGAAAAGGAGCTTGAAGCAGAAAAACGCAAGGCTGAGAAAAAGGCTCTTAAAAAGAAAGCAAGGAGCGTTGTTATCCGCGACGGAAAGATTGTTGCCGGGACTTATGAAAAAGAGGCCGCCCAACAGCTTGAAGAGGAAAGGGACGATGTTCTTGTAAACGCCGAGGAGGAAATTGAAAGCAAAGAGGAGGACGGCGCCAATGAAAATAATTGACGGAAAAAGCACGGCTTTTGAAACCTGCGAAAAAGTCAGGCTTAGTGTTGACTCGCTTTTAAAAAACGGCGTTGAACCCTGTCTTGCCGTCATAATTGTCGGAGATGATCCGGCGTCAAGAGTTTATGTCAACAATAAAAAGAAAAAATGCGCCGCAGTGGGCATAAAGTCGCTTGAGTATGCGCTCCCGGAACAGACAACTCAGAATGAACTTCTTGACCTTATTGATAAGCTCAATAACGACAGTCTTGTTAACGGAATCCTCTGTCAGCTTCCTTTGCCGGCGCACATTGATGAAAAGGCGGTCATTGAAGCAATAGATTCCCAAAAGGATGTTGACTGTTTTTGTGATGTAAATGTCGGAAAACTCTGGACAGGCAATGCGGTCTTTTTGCCGTGCACGCCTGCCGGTGTAATGGAAATGCTTTGCCGATACGGCATTGAGGTTTCCGGAAAAAACTGCGTGATAGTCGGTCGCAGCAACATTGTCGGCAAGCCGCTTGCCGCACTGATGCTTCAGAATAATGCAACCGTCACAGTCTGCCATTCAAAAACAGGAAATCTTGATTCGGTTTGCCGCAGTGCGGATATCCTTGTTGCTGCAGTCGGAAAGGCAAAGTTCATCACTGCCGATATGGTCAGGGAAAATGCGGTTGTTATCGACGTCGGAATAAACCGCGATGAAAACGGAAAGCTTTGCGGCGATGTGGACTTTGACGCCGTTAAAGATAAGGCCTCGTTCATTACTCCGGTTCCCGGAGGTTGCGGACCAATGACCATAGCCATGCTTATGCAAAACACAGTAAAGGCCTGTGAAATACAAAATAAAGGAGTTTTAAAAAATGAGTAAAAAGCTTTACACAAGTCCCGATAAAAAAATCTGCGGCGTTTGCGCAGGTATTGCGGACTATTTCAATCTCGACCCGACAATTGTCAGAGCGATTGTCGTTGCAGCTGCCTGCCTTACGGCGATTGTCCCGGCTTTTATCGTTTATTTGATTGTTGCTCTTGTAATTCCCAAGCCGCCGGAAAACTATTATCAGCTTTTCAACAACACATCAAAGCGCATATATAAGAGCAATGACAAAAAAATCTGCGGCGTTTGCGGCGGCATCGCCGAATATCTCAACACCGATTCAACGGTTATCAGACTGATTTTTGCCATTGTTTTCCTGTTCTTCGGCTACGGTCTTGCGGTTTATATTGCTTGCGCCGTTCTGTTTCCGAAGCCGCCGGTGACGGACGGTCAGTATTACGACCAGCAGCAGTTCGGCCCCGACCCCAACGCGCAGTATTATAACAATCCCGGTTACAACGGTCAGCCGTATCAGCAGCCGGACGGTGCTAAACAGCAG
>JAEDEQ010000029.1 GCA_016293225.1 Clostridiaceae bacterium | reverse complement strand
CCGACCGCTCCCGTTTCAAGAGGGCGCAGCACCTCAATACCGCTGCTTTCAAGCATGGAAACAATGAGCTTTGTTGTTTCTTTTTCCATGTTGCCAAGCTCAGGGGTTTCGTGAAGCTTTCGCCTTATCGAAACCGCTTCGTCAAAGACTTCATCGGCGAATTTCAAAATCTGTTCGTCAGTCATAGCTATCTCCGTTTTTATAATGATTTTACAAAACTTTCAAGACGGTTCATACCTTCTTCAAGCTGTTCGTCACCGTAGCAATACGTCAGCCTGATGTGTTTATCGCTTCCGAAGCAGAAGCCGGGCGTTGCGGCAAGACCTGCCTGCTCAATCATTCTTGTGCAAAATTCACCGGACGGTATTCCGAACCTTTCAATTGACGGAAAAGCATAAAAGCCGCCCATAGGCGTCACTGTTTCAAGACCGATTTCCTTAAGTCTCGAAAGCACAAAGCTGCGCCTTTTGCGGTATACCTCAAGCATCGGAGTAACATCGGTCTTGAGCGCTTCAATGCAGGCCTTTTGCGAAAACGAAGCGGTTGAAACAACCGTGAACTGGTGCACAAGCTCAAGCCTGCGCTTAACTTCAAGCTCCGCCAAAAGATAGCCCATTCTCCAACCTGTCATGGCATACGGTTTTGAAAAGCTTTGAACAACAAGAAGCTGCTTTTTTAAATCCTGAAAACTGCTGAAGCTTTCATAGTCATCATCATAAACAAGCTGACGGTAAACATCATCGCAAAGAACAAAAATGTTTCTGCCTTTAACGGCATTATAAACATTTTCAAGGCTTTCTCTGTTTAAAACGCAGCCCGTCGGATTGTTCGGCGAGTTCAAAATTATCGCTTTCGTTTTGTCCGTTACGGCTTTTTCAAGCATCTGCCGCGAAATTTGAAAGCCGTTTCGGCTTGTGTCAAGCGCAACATATTTCCCCCGGCACATTGTTATAATTGATTCGTAAAGGCCGAAAGCAGGCTCGGGCACAAGCACTTCATCGCCCGGATTGAGCACGCCGAAAAGCGCGGTGAACAAAGCCTCGGTTGCGCCTGTTGTTATGATAATCTCATCGGGCGAATAATTAACGCCGTTTTTTTCCTTTTCAAACAGACTGACAGCTTCAAGCAAAGCGGCGCTTCCGTTGTTTTGAATATAATGCGTATTGCCGCTGTCAAGCGAAAGCTTTGCCGCGGCGCGTATGTTTTCTGGCGTTTCAAAATCGGGCTCACCGAGAGTAAGAGCAATACAGCCGGGAGTCTCTTTCGCCTTTTGGCTGAACACTCTTATGGCGCTTCGCTTTAAATTATACAGCGAAGTGTTGAGAAACTGTTCCATTTCCGATTCCCTTTCATTCGCGAAATTCCGGAAAAATATCAAGCGTTGCAAAATAATCCTCCGGCTTTTGCGCTCTTCTGATAATTTTTACGTTTCCGTCTTTTTCCAAAAGAAGCTCTGCGCATTTCAGCTTTCCGTTATAGTTATAGCCCATTGAATAGCCGTGGGCGCCTGCGTCATGAATGACGGCAATATCGCCGATTTGAGCTTTCGGGAGCATTCTGTCAACGGCGAACTTGTCGTTGTTTTCGCAAAGGGAGCCGGTAACGTCATACATGGTATCCTTTGGCGCGTTTTCCTTGCCGAGGAGGGTGATGTGGTGATATGCACCGTAGATTGCAGGGCGCATAAGATCGCAGGCCGAAGCGTCAAGACCGAGATAGTTTTTATATGTGCTCTTTTCATGAAGCACAGTTGAAACAAGGTAGCCGTAAGGCCCGGTTACAAATCTTCCCATTTCCGTAAAAATTGAAAGCTCCATTCCGTTTGCTTCAATAATATTCTTATAAACCTCTCCAACCTTTTTGCCTATTTTCAAAATATCAACAGCAGTTTCCTCGGGCTTATATGGGATTCCGATTCCGCCCGAAAGGTTAACAAACGAAAGCGCAACACCTGTCTCTTTCTTGATTTCAAGCGCAAGAGAAAACAGCTCCTTTGCAAGGGTGGGATAATAATCCTCATTAAGTGCGCATGAAGCGAGCATTGCGTGAACGCCGAATTTTTTTGCACCCATTTTTGAAAGCTTTTTAACGCTTTCCAGAAGCTGCTTTTTTGTCATGCCGAATTTTGACTGCTTGAGCTGACCCATGATGTCGTTTTGAACAATAAAGTCCGTACCCGGATTATATCTGAAGCAAACCGTTTCGGGTATTCCTGCGTTTTGGGCAAGAAAATCAATGTGGCTGCAATCATCAAGGTTGATTATTGCGCCGACTTTTTTTGCAAGAATATAATCTTCTTTCGGCGTATCGTTCGAGCTGAACATAATTTCGCTGCCCGTTACGCCGATTTTTTGCGCCAGCATCAGCTCTGTGCTGCTTGCACAGTCAAGACCGCAGCCGAGAGAATGAAGAATTCTGAGTATTGCAGGATTGGGCGTTGCCTTGACTGCGAAATATTCCTTGAAGCCTTTATTCCATGAAAAAGCTTTTTTAATTTTTTCAACGCACTGAACAATACCTTTTTCATCATAAAGATAAAACGGCGTTTTAAAAGTCTTTTCAATTCCTCTTATTTTTTCCTCATTAAAAGGAAGAGTATAGTCGTTCATTTAATTAACCTCTCAGATATTTCTCAATGCGTCAAGAAGAGCGGTTTTTGCACTTGTCTTTTCGTCTTTCATTTTGATAACCCTTGCAGGTGTTCCGGCAACAACAGCGTTTTCGGGAACATCTTCAAGAACAACCGCTCCGGCGGCGACCACCGCATTTTTGCCGACATGAACACCCTCAACAACAACTGCGTTTGCGCCGACAAGAACATTGTCCTCAACAATAACAGGGGTTGCGCTTGCCGGCTCAATAACTCCTGCAAGAACTGCTCCTGCACCGATATGGCAGTGTGCGCCGACCGTTGCTCTGCCGCCGAGGACGGCGCCCATGTCAATCATTGTGCCCTCGCCGACAACTGCTCCGATATTGAGAATTGCACCCATCATAATAACCGCGTTCTTTCCGATTTCAACCTGCTCACGGATAATTGCACCCGGCTCAATTCTTGCAGTGATATCCTTGATATCGAGCATAGGAATACCGCTGTTTCTTCTGTCGTTTTCAATCACAACATCTTCAATTTTGTCCTTGTTTTCTTCAAGAATGGTTTTAAGCTCGTTCCATTCGCCGAAGACTATCTTGTCGCCTGCGCCGAAAACCTTTGAACTGCCGTAATCAATGCTTTCTTTTTCTTTGATATAAAGCTTCACGGGAGTTTTCTTTTCTGATTTTGAAATGTATTCAATAATTTCATAAGCGTCCATATTTTTTCTCCATTCATTCAAGAATATCGTCCATGTTATAAAATCCCGGAGCCTGCTTTATTAAAAAGTCGGCTGCCGAAAGTGCTCCGTCAGCAAAAAGGGCTCTGTTTTCCGACTGATGCGTAATTGTAATAACCTGGGAATCGGTTGCAAAGATAATTTCGTGCGTTCCTACCTCGCCGCCCATTCTTATTGAATGAATTCCGATTTCCTGCTTTGTTCTTTTGCCGTTTTCGTGCCTGCCGATGTTATAGGTGCTTTCGGGACGGACGGTTTTGATTGCGTCGGCAAGGAGCAAGGCCGTTCCGCTCGGAACATCAAGCTTGCGGTTGTGATGCTTTTCAACAATTTCAATGTCGGCATCGGGGAAAGCCTTTGCGGCAATTTTTGCAAGACAGCCGACAAGCGCAACGCCGAGCGCCATGTTTCCGCTTTTGAAAACGGGAACTTTTTTTGCCGTTTCTTCAATTTTTGCCGTTTCCTCTTCGGTCTGACCCGTTGTTGAAATAATAAGCGGCAAGCTGTGCTCTATCGCGTAATCGCAAATATCGTTTGTTGCGCTGTGGTGAGAAAAATCAATGATTATGTCGGCCTCACCGCAAAACTCATTTATATTTTTAAAAATTAAGTTTTCGCTGTCGGTTTCAAATTCGGCGCTTACCCTTGCGGCAATTTCCTTTCCCTCGTTTTTTTCAATCAAAGAGCAAAGCACCTGACCCATTCTTCCGCCTGCGCCGTTAACAATTATTCTCATCATTTTTTACCATTCCTTTTCCAATGCACAAGCTGCATATGGTGAAATTTTCCGCCGAAGTGTTGTGCGCCTTATAACAACGCGGCACGCGGCTTAAACCTTCAGTCCCTGCTTTCGCATACATTCAAGAAGAACTTCTTCATGCTGCTTTTCCATCGGAGTAAGAGGCAGACGAACATAGTTTTCGCAATAGCCCAAAGCCGCAACGGCAGCCTTGGCCGGAATCGGGTTAACCTCGCAGAAAAGAGCCTTTATAAGGTCAAACATTTCGCACTGCATATCCATACTGCCCTTTACATCGCCTGCGAAAAACTTGTTGCAAAGCTCAACCGTCTTTTTCGGAAGAACATTTGAAAGCACGGAAATAACTCCGCTGCCGCCGGCAGCAAGAATCGGAACAATCTGATCATCGTTGCCCGACCAGATGTCAAGCTTATCTCCGACAAGCGCCTTTGTTTCAACAATTTTTGCAATATTTCCGTTTGCTTCCTTGATGCCTGTAATCATTGGGTGTTCGGCAAGCCTTGCATAGGTTTCAGGCTCAATGTTAACGCCTGTTCTTGACGGAACGTTATAAAGAATAATCGGCTTTGTTGAAGCGTCTGCAATTGTTTCAAACATCTTAACAAGACCGTTTTGCGTTGCCTTGTTGTAATAAGGCGTGACAACAAGCATTGCGTCATAGCCGACTTCGCAGGCAAATTTTGTAAGTTCAATCGCATAGGCCGTGTCGTTTGAACCTGTTCCCGCAATCATGGGGACTCTTTTGCCAACAACGTCATAGGCAAATTTAAGGGCGGCTCTGTGTTCTTCGTCAGAAAGTGTTGAACCCTCACCTGAAGTTCCGCAGATAACAAGGGCGTTGATACCCTCTTCAACCTGCCAGTTGAGAAGTCTTTCAAAGTTTTCATAATCAATTCCGTTTTCGTTAAGCGGTGTTACAAGAGCAGTTGCCGCTCCCTTAAAGACAGATTTTGTTTTCATGCTTAAAAAACTCCTTTGCTTGCGCCGCCTTTTAATCACACCGGGCAGCAGTATTTTTCCGATATATTGCAATAAAAAATGACCGACTGCATCGCATCGGCCATTATAATACTGTTCAATTCATACAACAATACCCTGTAATGATTTTGACAATTATAATAGCACTCCGCAAAATGCGACAGTCACATGAATCTTATTTCATGTGCCCAAGAAAGCTTCCGCCAAAGCTCCTTTCGGCAACGCTCCCTTTCACCGCCGGCGGATTTTTGCGAGAATCCGGTTTTGCCGCGGCTACTGATGAGACGATGCGCCTCTATCTTTGATTGTAATATTCGGTTGTTTAACAATATAACACCACAAAAGGGTTATGTCAAGGTCTTAAAGCAAAATTAATAAATTCTACAAAAAACACTTAATCTCCATTTAGAATTATAGCTTTTTCATAAGGTCGGTGTAGAAACCGATGAGCGGCTCAATGTTGTCTATTCTTATCCGTTCGTCATTGCTGTGTATTGTTTTCAGCAATCCGCCGCCGGTGAGCGTAGGAGCAAATTTATATATTTCGGTCGCAATTTCATTGAAGAATCTCGAATCCGTGCCGCCCATCATGAGATACGGCGAAACAACGGTATTTGTGAAGTTCCTGTCGATTGAATCCGCAATCGCGTCCCAATATTTTCCGCTTGCCTTTGCACAGGGGGTCGGGTTGGAATAGTTGACTATCCGGAACGAAAGCTCCGGGTCGTTTGCGGCCTTTCTCATATGCTCAATGGCGCTTGCCGGCGTTTCTCCCTCGGAAAGGCGGATGTTGACTATTGCCTTTGCTTCGGCGGGAAGGACATTTGCGCCCTTGCTGCCCTCAAGCTGGGTAAAGGCCATTGAGGTTCTAAAAAGCGCAGCCGCTGTCTTGTTACGCTTGCAGAATACCTTGATAAGCGGTGAAAAGCACCAGAGGTTTCCGAGTATAAGCTTTCCGACATACGGAGTGTGAGGAGCAATTGCTTTGAACATTGCCTTGACTGCATAGTTCATTTTCATCGGGAACTGGCGGTTCTCGATTTTTGAAATATCCTTTGCAAGCATTCCTACCGCCGTGTGTACCGGCGGCTGCGACGAATGTCCGCTTTCGCCTTTGACGGTAAGCTCAACGTCCATCGGCCCTTTTTCGGCAATACCGACAACGGCAATGTCATGCGGAAAATATTTGCTGCTGCCTGAAAGAATTGTTCCGCCCTCATCGAGCACGAATGCAGGAGAAATGCCCCTTTCCTTGAGCGTTTTGACTATTGTGGGAGCGCAGTCTCCGGCAATCTCTTCGTTGCAGCCGAAGGAAAGGTAAATGTCGTTTTCCGGAACAAAGCCGGCGTCAAGCAGGGCTTCGGCGCTTTCCATGATGCCGAACAGGCTGCACTTTGTGTCAAGCGTTCCGCGTCCCCAAAGGAACCCGTCCCTTTTTTCTCCGCCGAACGGGTCGGCGCTCCATTTTTCAGCGTCTACCGGAACAACGTCAAAGTGTGCCATAAGCACCGACGGCGAGGAACTGCTTTTACCTTTGATTCGGAAAAGCAGGCCTCCGGCGATATCCTCCTTTTCGCTTCTGGCGTAAACAGAGGGATAAAGCTCCTGCAGCAGCGAACGGAATTTTTCAAATTCGCTTTTGTCAACCTTTGCTTCGTCTTTGCTTGAAACGGTTTTGCAGCGAATCATTTTTGCAAGATTTTCTGCTGCAAGGTCGGTGTTGACCTCAATGCTTTTGCTTTTCATGCTCGTGTTAAGCTCCGGCGTTTTGATTCTCAGAGCATTGATGTTGATAACAGCAATGAAAACGACCAAAGCGATGAGCAGTATTATCAGAAACGTCATAATAAGAACCTCTTCTCTTTAAAATCGGGAGTCGCTGAAAAACAGCAACTCCCGCAATTTTTGTTTATACCCACTTGAGCTTATACATGACGTGGGCGCCGAGCATTGAAATTGCAACGCCGGCAAAGATGAGAACGCCTATCTGGATGCTGCCGGCAAAAACAAGAATAAGCGAAAGCACGGCTATAGGGAAGATAGAAATTTTCCAATGCTTAACAAAGTATGTTGCGGCAAGCGAACCGAAGATTGCATATGTAACCTGCTTGAATGCCGGGGCGAGCGCTCCCTCGCTCATGACTTTTGTAAACGCCGGATTGACCGCAAAGATCAGAACAAAAACGGCGATGATGAGCGTTGTGACTATTGCCGAGGCGGCAATGGAGATGGTTGAAATAATCTCGCCCTCCTCGGAGTTTGCGCGGACCTTTGCGTTTTCCATTGAGTTGAGCGCGCAGGGGAGCTTGAGGTTTGCAATGTTTCCGGTGAGGAACGAAAGATAGGTTCCGCCCGAACCGAGAAGCGGAGCATAGGCGATAACTTCAATAACGCCCGTGGGATAAAAGAGGATTGCAACCGAGGCAAAGCCGCTTGCAACAACGCCCCAATCCGGCCATACCTTAAGGTGAAGACACATTAAAACAGGAACGGCAAGCAGCGCGATGATTGCAAGGACGCACCAGATTCTGCCGTAAAAATGAACGGAGTCTATGTAAGTTCTTTTTTTCATTTTTAATACCTCCATTCAATAGCCGCAAGGTCGGGCGCAAAGGATGAAATGAGAACAACAACTCCCATTGCAAGAATCATGCTCAGCGGCATTGCAAGCGCTTCGAGCCACTTTGCTTTGAGCTTTTTGTTGATGAAAGTCAGAATAAGCATGAAGATGATGGAAGAAATGATGGCGGAAATTGAAAGCACGCCGGCGCCGTCGCCGAGGACAACATTGACCTTTTCGCCTGCTTCGTTAACGCTGACTTCACCGATGCCGGCAATACCTCTTGAAAGGAAAGCGGCAATAAGGCCGATGAAAGCGGCGGCGGACATAAGGTCTGCCCATTTTGCATTTTTGTTGACTGCGCCTGAAACGCTTTTCTGAACCTTTTTAAGAATAATAGGAATGAGAAACAGCGGCAAAAGGCAGCCGAGGGTCATGACCCAGGTGATTGCAACAAAAACCTTCGGGTCGGTAACGGGTCTTCCGATACCGCCGGAAAGACCTGCCGCTTCAATAGCGGCCTCCGCAGCCGGAACCTCATATTGGATTGCTCCGATGACCGAAAGCCTGATCCACGGAAGAACATATCCGAGGGCAACCGAGAGAACAATAACGGTGATGGCGATACTTATAGCCGGTGCAATTGAAAAGACCGCGCTTGACGTAATGGTGTTTTTAATCTGATCTTTTGTAATGCCCAATTCCTTTCCTCTTTTCACGGCTCTTATCATAAAGAACAGCGACTGAGCAATGACAAAGACCACGATACCGACAGCGAGCATAAACATGAAGCCGTCGGATTTGAAATCCTGAAACATTGGCACTCTCCCTTTCGTAATAACCTAACCGACAAAAACGCCGATTTTATTTTAGTAAATTATAGCATTATCCGGCTCTTTGAGTCAACCTTGAACGGAAAAAATCTTTGACTTATATATAAGTTGATGATATAATACACAAGATAAACAGATAATTTTTTGCCCGAAAGAGGGGGAAGTCTCCTTGAAAAACGAAAATGCAAAGATAAACTCCCGTCCCGTTCATCCGATGCGTATAATTGCTCTGAGCGTGCTGTCGGTGATAATTGTTGGAACTGTGCTTTTTATGCTTCCGTGCATGACGCGCGACGGAAAGGGTCTTTCCTTTATGAAGGCGGTCTTTACTGCAACCTCAAGCGTCTGCGTAACGGGGCTTACCCTCATTGATCCGGCCGTTACACTTTCAAGATACGGTCAGGTTGTTCTGCTGATTCTGATTGAAATAGGCGGAATAAGTATGGTTACGTTCGCCTCCTTTTTTATCTTTGCTTTCAAAAAGCATTCGGCGCTTCGCAGTATGCGCCTTGCGCAGGAATATACAAATCTTGACGTTTTTTCTCAAGTTAAGCCGCTTGTGCGCACAATTGTTGAGGTAACGGTTCTCTGCCAGCTTCTCGGAACAGCTCTGCTGTGCATTCGCTTTGTTCCTCGCTTCGGCGCAAAGGGCATATGGCTTTCAATGTTTACCGCCGTTTCGGCCTATTGCAACGCGGGCTTTGACCTTTTCGGTATCGAAAAGGAGTTCGGCTCAATGATCAATTATAACGGCGATTTTCTGGTTATGGGCGTTGTTATTGCAATGATTATCCTCGGCGGAATCGGGTTTTATGTTTTCTATGATTTGCTGACTTACCGGAAAACGCACCGCCTGAGTCTCCACACCAAGACGGCTCTTATCACCGCCGGAATACTAATCCTTGTCGGCTTTTTCTGCGTCTTTGTTCTTGAATATAACAATCCGCAGACGCTGAAGCCACTGCCGTTTTATCAGAAGCTTTCCGCCTCGCTTTTTCAGTCGGTAACAACAAGAACGGCAGGCTTTGCCTCGCTTGACATTGCGTTGCTCGGCGATGTTACAAAGATTGTAATGATGCTGCTTATGTTCATCGGTGCAGGCAGCGGTTCAACCGGAGGAGGAATTAAAACAACCACCTTTGCCGTTCTTGTAATGACCGTTGTTTCCGTTATCAGAAGCAGAAAGGACACCGTTGTGCTCAAAAAGCGCGTAAGCCACGCCATTGTTGCAAAATCGCTTGCAATCGCAGCGCTTTCAATGCTTATCGTTTTCCTTGCAACCTGCGTCCTTTCGTGGGACGTCCGGTCAACAAACGGCACCGATCTGCTTTTTGAGGCCGTTTCCGCGTTTTCAACCTGCGGACTTTCAACCGGCGTAACTGCTCAGGCGGGTACTGTCGGCCTCTGGGCGCTGATTGTTTCAATGTATATCGGCAGAATCGGCCCGATGTGCTTTGTAATCTCCCTTAACTCGCGCAAGGAACGTGACAGCGAAATTGTTCCTGAGGGCAGAATAATGGTAGGCTGACCGGACAACAGTCATTTTTTGCCTTTCTTTTTCATAGCTATTACCGTACGGATTTTTCACGGAAAGGAACGGTGACGGCTTTGGAGGAAAAAAGAAAAGCAGAAAAACGCAGGAAAGAAAAGGATGACGGCTTTTTTTCCGTCACTCTTTGCCAGGTGATTTTTTCGGTTATTGCCGTTCTTTCACTGCTTGTCATTGCAAAAAGCGGCTCGCAGGCGGCGCAGAACCTGAAAGACGATTTTCAGCTTCTCATGAGCCGATCCTTTCTTGAGGGAGACTTTGAAAGCACGCTCAAGAGCATAAAGGATTATCTTGACTCGCCGGCCGAAATCTCGGTCTTCAGACTGTTTTCAAAGAACAAGGAGGAAACCGCCTCAGGAACAACCGAAAGCGGCGTAACCGAACCGTCCGGCGAAAAGGAAACGTCCGATAAAACCGACGAAACAACAACGTCCGAACCGACTGTTCCCGAAACAACAACCGCAGAGACAACAACCGCCGAAAAAACAACCGAAAAAGCGACCGTGAAAAAAACGTCGCTTTCCCTTGCAAAAAATGCCGGCGGAAAAGATCTTTCAACGTATAAAGCAAAAGAGGGGACAACATTTTCCCCGACCGAAACCACCGCTCCCATTATCAAGCCGGTCAGCGGCTCATATACGTCATACTTCGGCTACCGAACAAACCCTATTACGGGAAACAACACCTTTCACACAGGAATTGACATCGCGGCGGCGCAGGGTACAAAAATCAAAGCGGCCTATCCCGGAAAGGTCAGAAAAACGGGCGAGGACTCAAGAAGCGGAAAGTATATCTATCTGACTCATTCAAACGGGTTTGAAACGCTTTATTGCCATTGCAGCGAAATTCTTGCCGAAGAGGGCGCTGTTATCCGTCAGGGCGAAACCGTTGCCCTTGTCGGAAGCACGGGCTGGTCAACGGGGCCGCATTTGCATTTTGAGGTGCATAAAAACGGAACGCGCCTTGATCCGCTCCCGATTCTGAATAAAAATGACGGTTGACTTCGGAGAAACAAAGCTGAAAATCGGCTTTTCGTTCTTCCTTGTTGCGTCGCTCATGCTCCTTTTGTCGGACTCAAAAATTGCGCTGATGTGCTTTTTGTCCTCCGCGGCGCATGAGCTCGGCCACCTTTTTATGATGCTTATTTTTTCGCAAAGGCTTCGCCTTATAAGCTTCGGCGCGTTCGGAATACGCATTGAAAAGGATGAGAGCGTCTTTCAAAGCTACCGCAGGCAGGCGCTTGTTGCCCTCGGCGGAGTTTTTGTAAATTTTATTATCTGTGCCGCTGCGGCTTTGTATTATTTCCTTTTTAAAAGTATTGATGCTGCGGCGCTCTTTTTTGTCAATGTTTTCATTGCGGCGCTCAACCTTATGCCGGCAAAAAGCCTTGACGCATGGAACGCGCTTCACTGCGCTTTTATGCTCAGAATGAGCGAGCAAAAAGCTCTCAGAACGCTGTCTGTCATATCGGCTGTGACGGTGATTGCGTTTTCCGCTTTTTGCGTTGTGTATTTTATTCTTTTCGGTTTCAACGCAAGCCTTACGGCTGTGTGTATATATTTAATATTTCTGGAATTAAGATAACAGCCGCTTTACGGTTGTTAAGGAACGGAGAATCTGATGGTTAGTAAAGAAGTTGAAAAAATCCTGCCCCTTGTTCAAAAGCCCGGCCGTTACATCGGCGGTGAACTGAATTCGGTCATAAAGGATAAAGAAAAGGTTGCGCTGCGCTATGCGTTCTGCTTTCCGGACAGCTATGAAATCGGAATGTCCCACCTCGGAATGAAGATACTTTATTCCATTGCAAACGAGCGAGAGGACGTCTGGTGCGAGCGCGTTTTTGCTCCGTGGCATGACATGGAGGCACAGATGCGCAAGCACGGTATCCCTCTTTATGCCCTTGAAAGCGGAGACGCAATCAAGGACTTTGACCTTATCGCTTTCACGCTCATGTATGAGCTTTCATATTCAAATGTGCTCAATATGCTTGACCTTGCCGGTCTTCCCGTCAGAGCGGCGGACAGGTATTCACTTACGCCGATAGTCATCGGCGGCGGACCCTGTGCCTGCAATCCCGAGCCGATGGCGGAGTTTTTTGACATCTTTTCCCTCGGCGAGGGAGAGGAGGTCTATGACGAATTATTCGACCTCCTTGAAGAATGCAAAAAAAACGGCAGCTCAAAGGAGGAATTTCTGCGCCGCGCCGCAAAGATTGACGGAATGTATGTACCCTCGCTTTATGATGTCGAATATAACGAGGACAAAACAATCAAAGCAGTCGTTCCGAAAAACGGCGCTCCGGAAAAGATTAGAAAGCGCATTGTTTCAGAGCTTGACAGCGTAAAATATCCGGACAAATTTGTTGTTCCGTATATTGAGGTTGTTCATGACAGAGTTGTTCATGAAATACTGCGCGGCTGTATCCGCGGCTGCCGTTTTTGTCAGGCCGGCTTTTTGTACCGCCCGATACGCGAAAAGTCGCCCGACACAATCAACAACCAGTGCCGCGGCCTTTGCGATGTAACGGGCTATGATGAAATTTCCCTTTCGTCTTTGAGCACCAGCGACTATACTCAGCTTGAGCCGCTGCTTGATAAATTGCTTGAATGGACAATTCCGGAAAAAATCAATATTGCGCTGCCCTCGCTTCGCGTTGATAATTTTTCGGACGAGCTTATGGAAAAGCTTAATAAGGTCAGGCGCAGCGGACTGACCTTTGCGCCGGAGGCCGGAACTCAGCGCCTGCGCGACGCTATCAATAAAAACGTTACCGAGGACGAGGTTCTCAGAACGTCAAGGAAAGCGTTTGAGGGCGGCTGGACCGCGGTCAAGCTTTATTTCATGCTCGGACTTCCGACCGAGACTTTTGACGACGTTGCCGGAATTGCCGAGCTTGCGCAAAAGGTGGTTGACGAATTCTATAAAAACCCGAATAAGCCCAAGGGCAAGGGCGTTCAGGTTTCAATCAGCGTTGCCTCCTTTGTTCCGAAGCCGTTCACCCCGTTTCAGTGGGAGCCGCAGGACACAAGGGAAATGCTGCTTGAAAAGCAGGCGCATCTCCTTTCCTGCGTGAAAACGAGGAAGGTGAACGTCAGCTATCATAAGGTTGACATCAGTTTTCTTGAGGGCGTTTTTGCCCGTGGAGACAGAAGACTTTCAAAGGTTATATATTATGCGTGGCAGCACGGCTGCAAGTTTGACGGCTGGGACGACAGCTTCCTTTTTGACACATGGCTGGAAGCTTTTGAGCAGTGCGGCGTTGACCCGCTGTTTTATACTTCAAGAAAACGAGAGTTTGAAGAAATTCTTCCGTGGGATCATCTCGATTACGGAATCCGCAAGGAGTTTCTTATCAGCGAAAACAAAAAGGCTCATGAAAGCGAAACAACGCCGCACTGCAGAATTAAATGCGCCGGCTGCGGAGCAAACAGACTGAACGGAGGAAAATGCGATGCGATGCGTAAGAATCTGGTTTGAAAAAAAGGGCGATGTGCGCTTCATTTCGCACCTTGATCTGATGCGGACAATGACAAGGGCAATCCGCCGCTCGCAAATTCCGCTTTGGTATACCGAGGGCTTCAACCCACACCCGTATATGACCTTTGTTCTTCCGCTTTCGCTCGGAATGGAAAGCGAAAACGACGCTATGGATATCCGCGTTGAGGGCGAGATTACAAACCGCGAGGTCATGACCGCGCTTTCAAAGGTGATGCCGCAGGGGATAACGGTAACCTGTGTTACCGAGCCTGTGCTTGACCCGAAGTTTATCGCGTTTGCGTCCTTTGATATCGCTTTTTATACCGCGGAAAGCGCCGCGGCGCTTGAAGAACGCATAAGGAATATGCTTTCCGGAACCGAGCTTGTTGTTCAAAAGCTTGGAAAAAAAGGACACAGAAAAGTTTATAAGGACATTGACCTTCTGCCGCACATCAAGACGTATGAGCTGAAAGAAAAGGACGGTGCACCGGTTCTGTCGCTTGTTCTTCCGGCCGGCAGTACAACGAACATCAATCCGTCGCTCCTTGCCGATGAGATAATCAAAGGCGGCAGCGAGGACGATTATTATGTCATCATAAGAAAACAGCTTTTTGCCGAGGGTATGAAAGCGTTTGAATAATCCGAAAAAATATTTCCAAAACCCTTGCATTAACTGCAAGTTTGTGATAAAATACTAAAGCATTTGTATCCGTCGCGTTGCGGCGTGGTTTGATGCCGGCTGAATTCAGTCTGTAATATTAAAAGCGGTCCTCTGCTTCTTTCGGGGCATGAACGTGGCAGAATTTAGGAGGAAAAAACCAATGGACGCACTCAAACTTATCTCGGACTCAAGCCTCAAGGCTGAAGTACCCGAAATCAACATCGGTTCAACCGTTCGTGTTCACGTTAAAATCCGTGAGGGCGAAAGAGAAAGAATCCAGATGTTTGAAGGAACCGTTATTGCCAAGAGGGGCAGCGGTATCTCTTCAACCTTCACCGTTCGCCGCGTTGCTTACGGCGTTGGCGTTGAAAGAGTTTTCCCCGTTCACTCACCGAACGTTGTTGCCGTTGACGTTGTCAGGAACGGTAAAGTTCGCAGAAGCAAACTTTATTACCTTCGTGACAGAGTCGGCAAGGCAGCAAAGGTTAAGGAAAAGCTCGGCTGATAAGCGTTCAAAAAGGGGGAGAGGCTTTCGGGCTTTCTCCCTTTTCTCATTTTTTTTTAAGGGTGATAATATGGATATCGCAACAAAGGATAAAAACGATTTGACATTCCGCGAAAAGGCAGTAATCAATATGTATGATTTTGCCTCCGTTCTTTCCTCGGCTATTGTTACCATCATGATAATTTTTACATTCATTTTCCGCGTTGTCGGCGTTTCCGGCTCCTCAATGGTGCCGACTCTCCATGACGGCGACTGGCTCATTGTTTCGGCCTATGACAGGAATCCGCAGTACGGTCAGGTGGTCATCATCACTCAGCCCAACTGGTTTGAGGAACCTATAGTCAAGCGAATTATTGCAACGGAAAATCAGGTCGTTGACATCGACTTCAATACCGGAGCCGTTACGGTTGACGGAGTTACTCTTGACGAGCCGTATATCAACAATCTGACTCTCAACAGCGAGGGTACGTCTTTTCCGCTCACTGTTCCCGAGGGACACGTTTTTGTAATGGGCGACAACCGCCAGGGCTCAACCGACAGCCGCAGCGATAAAATAGGCTTTATTGATGAAAACTATATTATGGGCGTTGTCAGATTCAAGCCGTTTTCCGCCAATTCTTCAACAGGAAAGGGACTTAAGTTTAATCCTCTGAAAGAATGGAAAGTTGAAAAGGCGGAGCTTACCCCTGCTTCGCAGCAGTAAAATTCAGAACGACAGCGTGTCTTTTTCACGCTGTCGAATTTATATAAGGTGATAATTATGGCAGACTCACAAAAGCAGACGGTTCAGTGGTTTCCCGGCCATATGGCAAAAACAAGGCGGCTCATTAAGGAGAGCCTGCCGCTTGTTGACTGCGTTACCGAGCTTCTTGACGCAAGGATACCGTTCAGCAGCCGCAATCCGGAGCTTGACGAGCTGACTCAGAACAAGCCGCGCATCGTTCTTCTCAACAAGTGCGACATGGCCGACGACGGAGTCACCCGTGAATGGATTGAATATTTCAAAAAGCACGGACAGACCGCAATTGCGGTCGATTGCAGGAGCGGAAAAGGTCTTGCGCAGTATCATTCGCTTGTTCGCCGCGTCCTCGCCGATAAAATCAAAAGCAACGAGGAAAAGGGTATGCCGGGAAAGGCTCTGAGGGTGATGGTTGTCGGAATCCCGAACACGGGGAAGTCCTCGTTCATCAACCGCATGGCGAAAAAAAGCCGCGCCGTTGTTGCGGATAGACCGGGCGTTACCCGTCATAACCAATGGTTTGCCATCGGAAACGGAATTGAGCTGCTTGACACCCCGGGCGTCCTCTGGCCGAAGTTTGACGACCCGAAGGTCGGCGACAGACTCTCGTTCATCGGCTCGGTCAAGGACGAGGTTGTTGACGCGGAAACAATGGCAATGCGCCTGCTTTCGGTGCTCTCAAGGGATTACGGAAAGCTGCTTTGCGAAAGATACAAGCTTTCGCAGGAGGATCTTTCGCTCGGAGAATATGAGCTGCTGGAGCTTATCGGAAAAAAGCGCGGAATGCTCATTCGCGGCGGAGAAACCGATACCGAACGCGCAGCGGTTATGCTGCTTGACGAATACCGCGGCGGAAAGCTCGGAAAGCTCTCCTTTGAAAGGCCGGGGGAGTAAGATTTTTTACAACTTTTTGCAAAATATACTAAAAATCCTTGACTCTTATTATAAATTGTGGTAAAATTTCATATTATTATATGCGGACGCAGGAGTGACTTTTCTGCGTCCGCGAGCAATTTTTATTATTTGGAAACCGCTTGTTGGCGTTTATGTCATAGGTTTGTCGGCGGTTGATTGTGTTCGGAGGTAACTTACAAATGGAATCGCTCATTCCTTTTTTTGATCCTGTGCGCGGCGCGAGCTTGACCGCTCTGTTTTTGAAGATGGGTCTTGCCGTTGTTTTCGGCGGGCTTATCGGCCTTGAAAGGGGACACAAGCACCGTGCCGCCGGCAGCCGTACATATATGATAGTCTGCCTCGGGGCGACATTGGCAATGATTTTGAGCTTCTATGAAAGTAATATTGTTACCGGAGACTGGCATGAGATTTCGGAAATGCTCGGACGTAAGGTTGACGTAACGCGCTACGCCGAAAAGGTTATCGGCGGTATCGGCTTTCTCGGCGCAGGAACAATAATCGTAACCGGCCGACAGGAGATTAAAGGTCTCACCACCGCCGCCGGACTTTGGACCTCAACGTGTATGGGTCTTGCAATCGGTTCGGGCTATTACGAATGTGCCATTCTTGCCTTTTTGCTCATTCTTTTCACAACGGTTGTGCTTGAAAAGGTCAGCGCGTGGGTCGTATCCAGGGCAAGGAACATGGATCTTTATGTTGAATTTGAAAAGATTGAAAATCTCGGTGCAATAATCAGCTCCATCAAAAGCATGGATATACAAATATTTGATGTTGATATCCAGCGTGAAAAGCAGTCTAACGGCGTCACGATTGGTGCGGTGATTTCCTCACGCCTGCCGAAGAAGGAAACACACTCCCACGTTATGTCGCGCATTTCCAAGTTCGATTTCGTGACCGTAGTTGACGAAATTTGATTTTTTTCGGAGGATAACATACATGCTTGACTTTTTGAATCCGCTCAGAGAAATCACACTTCTTTCTGTGTTTATAAAAATGTTTTGTGCGGTTCTTTGCGGCGGAGCAATCGGAATTGAGCGCGAGCGCAAGCGCCGCACCGCCGGTTTCCGTACCCACATTCTCATCTGTCTCGGCGCGGCAATGACAACCATGATAAGCCACTATCTGTTCCGGTATCTCACTCTTGATAACGATGTTTCGCGTCTCGGCGCTTCGGTTATAGCCGGCATCGGTTTCATCGGAGCAGGCACGATAATCGTTACAAAGCGCCGCCAGATCAAGGGACTGACCACTGCCGCCGGCCTTTGGACGTGCGCCATTATCGGACTTTCAATCGGCGCCGGATATTATGAGGCTGCCGTTCTTGCAACCGTGCTGATTCTTCTTGCTGAAATATTTTTTGTCCGTTTTGAATACTGGGTGCTTGACAACGCAAGGAATGTTAATATTTATGTTGAGTACGCCGGAAACGAATATCTTGACGCACTCATTCTGGCGCTGAAGACCTACCGTGTGGTTATCCTTGACCTTGAAATTACAAAGTCCGGAGTAAATTCCTGCGCCATCTTCCAGCTTCAGCTTCCGAAAAATCTTTCTCACGATAAAATTATGACGATAATTTCCGCCACGGAGGGTATCATCTCCGTTGAGGAACTGTAATTCTTCTCATATAAACTACGCCGCCCGTCTGCCGAGTTAAGCAAACGGGCGGTTTTTCATTTTGTGCAGGAGTTTACAAAATTCAGCGGCACATCCATGCGCTCTGCGGTTTGTTCCGGAGTCATACCGCTTTCAAGAAAACGTCTGCATACCGATTTCAGGTTTTCGCCGACTTCAACAATGTGCTTGTCCGGGTCATAGAAGCGCACAACTCTCTGTCCCCAGGAGTGTTCTTTAACAGGATGAACAAATTCAATTTTAAATATTTTCAGCCTTTGAATAAAACTGTCAAAATCATCCTCTTCAAAGTAAAGCTCAAAATCGTTGCCACCGAAACAAAGCGCGCGTCCGTCAATAAAGTCCCTGTATGTTTCCGCAGTCTGCAAAGCAAGGCCGCCTGTCAGCGTTTTGTTTGCGCCGAAGTCGAGAATAACGCTCATACCGAGTATGTTTTCATAAAACTCAACCGATTTGTCAATATCATTGACAACGAGCATCGGACCTTTATACTGCATAAGTACCTCCTATGCTTTTTCAGCAAAAAGAATATGTCTTTCCTTTTTCTGTGGAAAATTCACTGATACCGTTATTGAACTCTACCGGAACCTCGTTTTTGTTTTCGTCCTCAATAATGGCAACCTTTCCGTCAAGATAAAGCCTGCATTTTTCGCCGAGCCTTGACTCAATCGTGCCTTCCTTAATCCGTCCGTCCTTCCAAACTGCCGAAACAACAAAGTTGCCCCTTGCAACAAGACCCGAGAATTCACCGTTTCTCCAGTCTTTAGGTATGGCCGGAAGAATTTTTATCACGCCGCCGTGGCTTTGCAAAAGCATTTCAGCAACGCCTGCGGTGAAGCCGAAGTTCCCGTCAATCTGGAACGGGGGATGGGTGCCCCAAAGGTTTTTGAGAATGGTTGTTTTGAGTATCTGAGCAATGATTTCACCGCATTTTTCGCCCTCGCCGAGTCTTGCTCTGCAAAGCAGTCTGTGTGCAAGCGCCCAGCCGGTCGTTTTGATTCCTCTGTCATCAAGCGATGCGGAAGCCGCAGCCTGAAGCTGAGGCGTTTCGTCCGTAATCTGCTCAAACGGATAAAGTCCGAGCAGGTGGGAGATGTGCCTGTGCTGCTTCTGGACGCCGAGCAGCTTCCCCCTGAAAGCAAAGCTGTCCTCGTCCACCCATTCTTTTATAAAGCCGCGCTTTGTTTTTGAGTAGGGCTGAAGCTTTTCAAGCTGATATTTGAGCTTTTCAATAAGCTCTGCGTTAACCGCGTGTTCTCTGCCGCTGTCCTTGAGCACGGCTGCAAATTTTATTACGGAATCGAACAGCGCGTAGATTATGCTTTGCTCAAAGGTTCCGCCTGCGCTGACGGGACCGTGCTCCGCCGAATAGCACGGAGACACAATGAGCCTGTCCGTTCCCTTTTCGGGAATAAGCAGCTGCGACCAGAGCAGCGCGGCTTCCTCCATTGCAGGATATATATCCTTTTCAAGCTTGTCGGTATCGCCGGTGAAGGAGAAGTATTCGCCCATCTGGAATGCAGCCCATGCTCCGTTGGTCGGCGCCCAGCCCCAGCGCCATTCGTAGCCGGGCGCAACCGTTCCGAGGGGAGACACCATTGTGTGGCAGACCCAGCCTGTCGGCTTGGTATAGTCAACGTTTCCGTCCTTTTTGCATTCGCCGATGCCGAAAGAATTGTATGCCGCAACCCTTCCCGGCTTTTTCAGCGAGTTTATGAAGTCAATATACGGCAGTGCGGTTTCGGCAAGGTTTGTTGTGAACGCAGGCATATAATTCATCTGCAGGTTTATGTTGAGATGATAGTCGCACTCCCACGGCGGATTGTTTTTTGCGTTCCATATTCCCTGCAAATTTGCAGGCAGGGAGCCGTCTCTTGAAGAAGCGATAAGAAGATAACGTCCGTACTGGAACAAAAGCGTGATGAGGTTGCGGCGAAATTCTCCCTTTTTGCCGAATCGGGACAGCATATAATCGGTGGGAAGTGTGCTCTCCTCCTCGCCGAGGGAAAATTTTACGCGGTCAAAAAGCGCGCGGTAGTCCGTAAGGTGAGCTCTGTAAAGCTCGCCGAACGTTTTTTCGGCCGCTTTGTTTACGGTTTTAACGGCTTTTTCAAGCGGATCTTCGTCTGAAAAAAAATGAGGATAATCGTTTTTATAGTTTGTTGCAAGGCTCATTATTATGAGTATGCTTTCGGCGTTTTCAATTTTGACATGGCCGTTGCTTTCGGCGCTCACGGTTCCGCCTTGGGTGATGAACTTAACGGCGCAGCCGTATCTCATGGAATTTTTGTTCTTTCCGTCCTTTGCGCCGATACCCTTGTTGTCGTTTACCGTACCGAATAAAAAAATTGTGTCTCCCTCGCTTTTAATTGTTCCGTTCTGTTCCGAGTCAAGATAGGCGTCGGCGCTTATGGGGACGGGGGTTTTGTCCTTTTCCTCGCATGCAATTCTTCCGACAAAAACATTGTCCGGATAGCTGACAAAGTAGTGGCGGACATGGCTTGCCTTATTCTGCCTGAAGGAGACCATTGCCGAGGCGGAGGAAAGGTCAAGGTCGCGCACATAGTTTTCTCCGCTGTCATTGCCGAAATTAAGATAAAGATTACCGAACGCCTGATAGGAGCCGAAGCCGACATGGTTGCCCTGAAGCTTTTCCATGAGAACGGCAGCCTGCTTAACATTACCGCTTTCAAGCGCTTTTTGAACCGCCCTGAAATTTTCGCCCTTGCTTGTGTCTGAAATGCCGGAGTTAAAGCCCTCAACGTCGCTTCCTCCGGACCAAAGCGTTTTTTCGTTGAACTGAATCAGCTCGCAGCCCTTTCCGCCGAAAACCTTTGCACCGATTTTTCCGTTGCCGAGCGGCAGCGCCTCGTTTTCCCAGCCGAAATAGCTCATATTTGCAGGCGCGTTATAGCATAAAAACATAACAGATTACCTCGTTTTGAGTAATAAT
>JAEDEQ010000114.1 GCA_016293225.1 Clostridiaceae bacterium | reverse complement strand
ATAAATTCCGATTTGTCTTTCTCTTCTTTTTTAGAATACAACAGCTTTCTGCGGAATTTTCAGTTACATATTTAAAATATATTCTTTTACCGCCGATTTCCATTCCGGAAGCCTTTCAAAGCCGCTTTTGTCAAGCGAAGCTTTTGAAAGGCGCGAGTTAAGCGGTCTTTTTGCCTTTGCTTTGTATTCGCCTGACAAAACCGGATTGACCTTTGTTGTCTTACCGGCAACAAAAAAAACCTCACGCGCAAGCTCTGCCCAGGAGCAGAAGCCCTCGTTTGTCGCGTGGTAAACGCCGAATTTTTCGGTTGAAATCATCTTGCAAAGCAGCCTTGCAAGGTGCTTTGAATAAGTGGGGGAGCCTATCTGGTCGCACACAACGTTAACCTCGCCGTGCGTTTCCGAAAGGCGGAGCATGGTTGCAATGAAATTCGTGTTCTTTTCGCCGAATACCCATGACGTTCTGACAACAAAAGCCCTTTTGCAGCTTTCAAGCACCGCCTTTTCACCTTTCAGCTTGCTTTCGCCGTAGACGTTGAGCGGCCCTTTTGGGTCGTTTACGTCAAAAGGCGTCTGACCCTCGCCGTTGAAGACGTAGTCCGTGCTGACATAGAGCATTTTTGCTCCCTTTGTCTCTGCGCAGAGCGCAAGATTCTGCGTTCCGGCTTCGTTGATAAGGAAGCACTTTTCCCTTTCGTCCTCAGCCTTGTCAACGGCGGTATACGCCGCGCAATGAATCACGGCGTCAATGCAGTGCGTTTCAAAAAAAGCTTTGACGCCATTTTCGTCTGTGATGTCGAGCGTGTCGGCGTCGGTCGGAATGCAGTCTTTGTTTTGGCTTTTCAAAATTCTGCAGACATCACCGCCGAGCTGACCGTTGGCGCCTGTTACAAGAATCATTTTCTCACTCTCCGTAAACAAAGTTGACGTCGCTGTCCCTGAGCAGCGGCGCGCTGCTGTCCTTTTGGGAAAGAATCGGCTCGGCTATGCCCCAGTCTACGCCGATGCTTTCATCGTCAAAGCGGATGCTGCGGTCGTTTTCCTTTGAGTAGTAGTCGTCAACCTTATACAGCACCTCAACGTTGTCTGTCAGCGTTACAAAGCCGTGAGCAAAGCCTTTCGGAATATAAAGAAAGTGCTTGTTTTCCCCGGAAAGGTGAGCGCTGACCCATTTGAGATATGTCGGCGAGCCTTTTCGAAGATCAACGGCAACGTCCAGAATTTCACCCCTTGTGCAGCAGAGAAGCTTTGCCTGCGCCTTTGGAGCTTTTTGAAAGTGCAGACCGCGCAGCGTGCCTTTCTTTTGGGAAAACGAGCGGTTGTCCTGAACAAACACCGTGTCTATACCGAGCGCTTTGAACTTTTCATAGTTATAGGATTCATAAAACCAGCCTCGGTTATCGCCAAAAACGTCCGGAATAACGAGCTTGACTTCCGGAATGAAAGTCTCTCTGATTTCCATAATATAAAACAGACCTTTCACAAAAAATCAAATACCGCCGGTTGAATGCTCTGACCGGCCTGCGGCGGTTATCTGTCTTTCGGATTATACTATTATCGGCAAAAATAGTCAAGAGAAACACGGCGTCAGGCTTGACTTTGCACCGCTGTTCGTGGTAGAATAAATCAGCATGGTTTGATGGGTTCGGACCGTGCTGTTTCTGTGTTTACAAGGAGGATACAATTTATGAAAAAAGACGTTGTAATCATCGGCGCAGGCCCTGCGGGAATTTTTACCGCGATTGAAATGATCAAAAAAGGCTCAAAAAAGAGCATTATGATCGTTGAAAAAGGACAGGCTGTTGAAAACAGACACTGCCCCAAGGATAAGACCAAGGTCTGCGTTTCCTGCAAGCCGTATTGCCACATTACTACCGGCTTTTCCGGCGCAGGCGCTTTTTCCGACGGAAAGCTTTCGCTTTGCTATGAAGTCGGCGGAGATCTGCCCACGCTCATCGGTGCTCAAAAGGCGCAGGAAACCATTGATTACGCGGACAAAATATATCTTGAGTTCGGCGCCGACGAGCACATTGAAGGACTTGAGGATACCCTCGGAAAAAAGGAAATTCGCATCAAGGCCATTCAGGCAGGCCTGAAGCTTGTTGACTGCCCTATCCGCCACATGGGTACGGAAAAGGCGCAGGGAATCTACTTTGCCATTGAACAGTATCTTCTCAAAAACGGCGTTGAAATGATGTTCGGCTATGAATGCTGCGACCTTATTCTTGAGGGAAGCGAATGCAAGGGCGTCCGCCTCAAGGACAGCAAGGGTGGCCACGAAACGGAAATTTTTGCCGACAGCACCATTGTTGCAACCGGCAGGAGGGGAGCCGAATGGCTTGAAACCCTCTGCGCGGAATACGGCATTGCTCATCAGCCCGGAACGGTTGACATCGGCGTTCGCGTTGAGGTCAGAAACGAAATTATGGAAAAGGTCAACGAAACCTTGTATGAATCAAAGCTTATCGGATATCCTCAGCCGTTCAAAAACAAGGTCAGGACCTTCTGCCAGAATCCGGGCGGCTTTGTCAGCCAGGAGAATTACGACAACGACCTTGCGGTGGTTAACGGCCATTCGTTCAAGGAGCTAAAGAGCGACAACACCAACCTTGCAATTCTTTGCTCGCACAATTTCAGCCAGCCGTTCAATCAGCCGATAGCCTATGCGCAAAAAGTCGGCGAGCTTACAAATATGCTCGGAACCGGACACATTCTTGTTCAGCGCTTCGGCGATATTCTTGACGGAAAGCGCACTTGGGAAAAGGAGCTTATGCAGTCGAACGTCCGTCCCACTCTTCCGGACGCCGTTGCAGGCGATATCACCGCCGCAATGCCCTACAGAGCAATGACGAATATCATCAATTTCATCAAAGCGATGGATCACGTTGTTGAGGGCTTTGCCTCAACGGAAACACTGCTTTACTCGCCTGAGCTCAAGTTCTACAGCAACCGCATCAAAATGGACAAGGACTTCAACACAAGCATCAAGGGACTCCATTGCCTCGGCGATTCCAGCGGCTGGACAAGAGGTCTTATGATGGCCTCGGTCATGGGCGTCCTCATGGGCAGAAAGCTTGCAGAAGAAGAATAACACATGAATAAACGGCTTTTTTGCCGCATTTGCCAATAAAAACCGCACGTTTGCCTCCTTTGGCGTTCGTGCGGTTTTTTGCACCCTGTGAAGTACTGCAAGAGGCGGATTTATACGCAGTAAAAATTCGTCTCCCACGCAGGAATATACGGGTGGTGGCGCAGAAAAATATTGTAATCGGGGTTTAGCGAAAGTATCTTTTCCGGCAGGGCAAAAAAGTCCTCGTTCCTGTGGTACGCGCAGACATAAAGCTTAGGCTTGTACTTTTTAATGGTCTCTTTTGCTCCGTCAAGCGCTTTTTTCTCCGCGCCCTCAATGTCCATTTTGATGAAGCTTACGGGTTCTGTTATAACGTTGTCAACGCTGTCAAAGTTTATCGGAACGCCCGTTTCGCTCTTGTGTGAGCTGCGACCTGCCTTTTTTTCAAAATGCAGCGTTTCCTTTTTGTCCCATGCGCCGAGGTTGAAAAGTGAGAGCGCGCTCATACCCTCTGTTTTTTTGGCAAGCTTTTTAAAGTTTTTTTCGTCCGGCTCAAAGGCAAAAATGCGCCGGTACTCTCCGCCGGTGAAGTGCAGAAATTCCCTTATCGTGTCTCCGTCGTATGCACCGAGATCGACAATGCTCTCCTTTTTGGAAAGCTTCAGAATGTTTCTGTATACCTCGTCCTTTTCGCTCTGGCAGGCGAAAAGGTATTCCGGTTTTCCGCTGACCTTAAAGTTTAAAACATCAAGAAATGTCTTTTTGGATTTTTCGTCCGCAAGCAGCGAATAAGCGCGGTCAAAGCGCTCCTCGTTTTTTGCAATATAATCGAGAGTGAAAAGACCTTTTCCGGCAATCGGTACGGTCGGGGAATAAAGCCGGTGCTTTTTTGAAAGCTCTTTTAAAAACTCAAGCGTTTTTTTGTCGTGGACGGCAAAGGTCGTGAGGATTATAAATTCGCCGTATTTTTCCTCAGCCTGAGAGAGAGAAAGAACCTTTTTTCCGTGGAAAAGCTGACCTCTGACAAAGCCGTCGCTTGCAAAGGTATCCGCAAAATGAATATTGAGCTTTTCAAGCTCTTCAATTATCATGTCCGCACCGTTGCCCAGTCCGTAGAGCAGGACGGGGAGGCTGTTGGCTTTGAGCCTTTCCCAAAGCC
>JAEDEQ010000113.1 GCA_016293225.1 Clostridiaceae bacterium | reverse complement strand
AGCAGACCGCAGAGCATTTTTATTGTTGTTGTTTTTCCGGCGCCGTTCTGACCGAGCAGACCGAAAACCGTTCCCTGCTCAACGGAAAGCGTGAGCTTATCGACCGCCGTGCGGCTGCCGAATTGCTTTGAAAGCTCTTTCAGCTCAATCGAGTTCAATTTTCGTCATCCTTTCTGTCCTGCGCGGCGAAGATCGCCTCGGCAAAATCCATGTATACATCGTTTGAAACAATGGCAATCCCCCTGTCCTCATCGGCGAGGAGCAGAACAGTGTCGCCCGGCTTTATCGAAAACATATCGCGCGCAGGCTTGGGAATAACAATCTGCCCTTTTTCTCCAACCTTGACGGTGCTGATGAATTTTCCTTTCGGCATTTTGTCTGACATGTGATATTCCTCCCAAAAGTATAACTTGTATAACTTATTATACATTTCTCCATTCGGTTTGTCAAGAAAAATTCCGCCTTTTTCGTGTCAAAAGCTGTGTATATATTGACTTGAAGCCGAAAAGCGTATACAATATTAATGGCACAAAACTCATCATAAACAGAGGAGAAATACTTATGAAAAAAGCAGTTTCACTTTTTGCGGCGCTTCTCATGCTCCTGGGCGTTTTTCAACTCGGCACCGCCGCAGCAAACCGTCCCGCCCTCAGGGCGGAAAATGTGACTTCTGAAGCCTTTACCCTCAAGTGGGACAAGGTCAAGAAAGCAGCGGCATACAACATTTACGAATATGTTTTCGGAAATTTTGAGTTCATGGAACAGACAAAGGAAACCTCCTTCACCTCCAAGGGAAGAACGCCCGGAAGCGCACACTATTTTTATGTTGAGGCTGTTGACAAAAACTCAAAGTATATCAAAAACAGCACAACCAATATGCTCACGGTAGTCACGCTGCCGAAGGACCCGAAGCTTAAAAAGGTCAGCTTCAAAGGAAACAACGTTACCGTAAGCTGGAGTAAGGCCGCGGGCGCAAAGGACTATGCCATAAGCCTTTACAACGAAAAAACCAAGGGCTGGGAGCCTTTTACCGCCGTCGGGGGTACGTCCCTCACATTCAAATACACGGCAGGAAAAAAGCACACCCTGCTTATCCGTGCGTTCTGCGTTGTTGACGGCATTACCGTGTTCGGCAAAACGGGACTGCGCGTAAAATTCACCGCGCCGAAAAAGCTCCCCTCCACCAAAAAACAGGCTGCCGCTATGTATAACAGCGCTGTGAATAACCTCAAAAGCAGCAAAGCAAACTTCACCATAACGGAAATCTGGCAGACCACTCACACGCTCAAAAGCTTCAGCGGAACCAAAAACGCAAAGGATGTTTTCCTGATATATGACAATGGGTTCAACGTACTCGCCAAGAAGACAACCTATAAAATGACTGCGAAAAACGGAAAGCTCTATTATAAGGGCTATGAATACGGAAAAATTACAGAGCACGTTGAGCCGCTCGGAAAAAAGGCAGCTCTTTCGTCGGATAGCATTGAACAATACAAAGCTTCTGTCCTTTCAAACGGAAATATCAAGCTAAGTCTTACACTCAGAGGCGAAAATTCAACCTTTACCTCAAAAAAAGCAAATTACGCATGGGGACTTTCACAGATATATGAGCCCTTTGACGTGCGTGCGCTTCAGGCGGACGGAATTACAACGCTGAACAGCGCCACCCTTTCCTACAACAGACCTACGGTTCAGGCTGTGATAAGGCCGGACGGAAAGCTTGTTTCGGCAGCCTTTAATATTCCGTATACGCTCACGATGAAATACACCACCACCGGTAAGGGTATCAAAACCCTCCTCGGCAAAAAGTCGAAAAATGTTAAATCGACTGCCGTTGTTTCCGGCAAAACATCGCTGAACTTTAAGGTCGCATGGTAAGCGGCAGCAATAAATTTATAAAAACAAATTCCGGGGCTGTTCTGTGTTTTCAGAACAGCTCCCTTTTTAGTGCGGATATCTGCACCCGAGGGGGTATAATTCAAAACAAAGACGCTTGCTTTGTACCTTTTCGGGTGCAAATTTTTGTGCTGTCGGAAACCGAAAAAAATTAAACTTTTTTTAAAAAACACTTGACATTTGTTAGCAGACGTTGTATATTAATGACAGTGATTAGCACTCATACATAAAGAGTGCTAAATCAAAGCTAAGGAGGCGAAGACATGGAGCTTGGAAAAAGGAAGGAAATGATCCTTTCCGCAATAGTTGAGCATTATATCCGGACGGGCGAACCGGTCGGTTCAAAGTTCTTGATGAGCGCGCTTCCGATCTCCGTTTCTTCCGCAACTATCAGAAACGAAATGAGCGAGCTTGCGGAAATGGGGCTGCTTGATCAGCCGCATACCTCCGCCGGACGAATCCCGTCGCAGGCCGGATACCGCTATTACATCGACCACCTTATGAAGTGCAACGAGCTTTCGCAGGAGGAGCGCGAAAGCCTACGGACGCAGCTTGAGCGCGTTGCCGGAAATCCGGAAAAGCTGCTCGGAAAGGCGAGCGAGCTTCTTGCAAAAATGACCGACTGCGCCTCGATTGCAACAACGCCTACCGATGAGGGCGCAATAGTCAAAAAGATTGAGCTTATCCCCGTTGGAACGCGCCTTGCAATGATTGTCCTCATCACCTCGTCCGGAATCATCAAAAACGGCATCTGCCGCACCGATACCGAGCTTACACAGGAAATGGTGACGAACTTTTACCGCATTGTTGAGGAAACCTTTATCGGAAGACCCGTCAGCGATATCGGAACGGTGATGATTCAGACCCTTGTTGCTTCGCTCGGCGCGGGTGCGCTTGCAATGAGTCCGCTGTTTTCATATCTTGCGGACATTGCGTCCAAAGCCGTTCAGGCGGAAATTCACCTTGAGGGCGAGCAGAATCTTCTCCACCACCGCGAGCTTGGCGACAATGTTTTTGAAATGATGCAGTTCTTTGACGAGGACGAAAAGCTTGAACGCGCCGTTTCGGCCAATAAAGGCTCGCTTTCCGTAACTATCGGCAAGGAGAATATGTTCCGCCAGCTTGAAAACACCAGCATGATAATTTCGCGCTATAATATCCGCGGTCATGAGACGGGAGCTATCGGAATCATAGGTCCGACAAGGCTTGATTACGCAAAGCTGATTCCCGGTATTGAATATTTGACCGAGCTTGTGAGCAAAATGCTCACGGATACATTTGACGACGGCTCAGAGCCGGTAAAGGAGGATGGCAATGGCTAAGACAAAAAAAGAAGAAGCACCCGCAAAGGAGCAGACCGAAGCCGAAGAGCAAAAAGAGCAGACGGAAAAGACCGAAAAGGCCAATTCCGAAGAAAAAAAGACCGAAAACAAAAAGAGCGAGAAAAAGAGCGAATCCAAAACCGAAAAGCTTGAAAAGGAGCTTGCCGCGGCAAAGGAGGCTCATATCCGCACACTTGCGGAATATGATAATTACAGAAAGCGTTCCACGCGTGAAAAGGAAGCCGCCTACGGCGATTCAAAGGCCGACTGCCTCAAGGAGCTTCTCGGTGTGCTCGATAACTTTGAGCGCGCAATAAGCGCAGGCGAAACAGACCTTGAAAGCTATAAAAAGGGCGTTGAAATGATTTACGCAAGCTTTTGCGAAACGCTCAAAAAGCTCGGCGTTGAAGCTTTCGGTGAAAAAGGCGAGCCCTTTGACCCGAACATTCATAACGGCGTCATGCACACCGAAGACGAGTCCTTGGGCGAAAACGTGATTGCACAGGTCTTTTCAAAAGGCTATCGCCTCGGCGACAGAATACTCAGACCTGCAATGGTTCAGGTTGCAAACTGATTTTCAGAAAGAAAAATCTTGAGTAAAGCTCAAGGCTTTTCATATAAATTATTTTCAGAAATTACATCAAATTGGAGGAATAAATTATGGCAAAGATTATAGGTATTGACCTTGGTACAACAAACTCATGTGTAGCGGTTATCGAGGGCGGCGAACCCGTTGTTATCGCTAACGCCGAGGGCGCAAGAACAACCCCGTCCGTTGTTGCGTTCTCAAAAACGGGCGAAAGACTTGTCGGTCAGGTTGCAAAAAGGCAGGCAATCACTAACCCCGAAAGAACAATCTCCTCAATCAAACGTCAGATGGGTTCAAACTATCATGTAACCATCGACGGAAAGAATTACACTCCGCAGGAAATTTCCGCAATGATTCTTCAGAAGCTGAAAGCGGACGCGGAAGCTTACCTCGGCGACAGAGTTACCGAAGCTGTTATCACTGTTCCGGCATACTTTACCGATGCACAGCGTCAGGCAACA
>JAEDEQ010000028.1 GCA_016293225.1 Clostridiaceae bacterium | reverse complement strand
CTCTTTTATTTTCAGCAGGCTCTTATTTGGTTACCCCAACATTTATTATAGAGCCTATTATTTGTGAAGTTGCAGGATACAAATGTATGAAAAATTCATTTGTCAGTTTTGCTTATTATGGAAACACATTTTTATAATTCCGCAGAACATATAATCGGCCATTTTAAACGCTTCGTTTTCGATGTCATCGAAAATATTAATATCTGCTGTGTACTTTCCGTTCAGGCGAAGCGTTGCTTCCTTTTCCGTCATTTCCAAATGACTGTACATCATATCCTTCCATTTTTCTTCGCTCCAGCAATGATTTACGCAATGTAAAAATCCGGCAATTTCATCTGCATTTTTATACCATTTTTTTCTGGCAATATCCGCCTTTTGGGTTTCGCCTTTTTTTGCTGCGTTAACCAAATCGGCGGCAATCAGCAGATGCCGGGTAAAAAGCTCTTAAAACCGTTTTGCCGTTTTCATGCCGAAAATGGGTGCAAACAGCTTTGCAAAATCCTTTGGATTTCGCAGCAGCCTTTTTGTAACCGGATCTGAATCGTCAAGATCAGCCGCTGTGCTGATAATGGCAAAGCGCGTCCAATACACATGCTGCCCCCATAATTGCCTCAACTGATTCATCAGGCATATTTGCTGACCGGTATAGCTATTACACATAATTTCCCAACTTTCTGATTTAAAATAGCTTACTATCACTATATGACGAAGCGGGAATAATGTTAAGTGTTTTAAAAGGGGCATAGGTCAGTATTACGTCTTCTTCACTATTCCCTCTTACTTCTTACTTTCCAAAATCCCGACCGAAGTCAAAGAAGAGTGAAAAGTGAATAGGTAAAAAGGAAAAATCCCGAGCGCTGATGCATTCGGGATTTTTGGTGCGGGGGATGGGACTTGAACCCACACAGTATTGCTACCACTGGAACCTGAATCCAGCGCGTCTGCCAATTCCGCCACCTCCGCGTAAATATTAAGTTTTCTTTTGTTTAGGGTGAAAAATTGTTCTGCAGCGGTTGACACCGCGTGTAAAAAAAATACCTCTGATTTTTACACGGCGAGGTAACCGAGACGGAGCTCATAGCTAATTCCGTATATGGTGGAGATAAGCGGGATCGAACCGCTGACCTCTTGAATGCCATTCAAGCGCTCTCCCAGCTGAGCTATACCCCCATGTGTCTGAATCACTTGGATATTATAATAAGAGAACGCACAAATGTCAAGTGTTTTTTTAAATTTTTTTAGCCGGATTGTCTCCTTATTTCTTCCTTATTCCTTCCTGTACACGCCAATAACAAATTCAAGCCTTGTTTCAAGCGTACCGAGCGCAGCCGCCCTTTCAATCCCCTCTTTTGAGGTTCTGTAATAATACGGAGTCATTTTGAAAAGGCTCAGTATGTCTTCATTATTATCAAGCTTTATTTTTGCACAAACCTTTACCGTTCTTTCAAGGGTAAGTTCTTCCGCCAATGGGAGCGCTTCGTCGTTTTCATACGGTGTGTCATATATCGCTTCTTTAAGCTCCCACAAATGCTTTTTGCCCGGAACCGCCGTCACAAGGGCACCACCCTTTTTAAGTACCCGTGAAAACTCCGAAGCATGAAACGGTGCAAAAAGATGAAAAGCAAAATCCGTTGACCCGTCAAAAACAGGTATATGCGAAAGATTGGCAACAAAAAAGACTGCATTAAGCCTCCTTTTTGCCGCAAGGCGCACCATGTTTTTTGAAATATCAAAGCCGAAAAGACGGCAGTTGACACGCTCGGCAACGTATTGCGAGTAATACCCCTCGCCGCAGCAGATGTCAAGCACAGTAGGACAGTCCTTGCCCTCGGCTTCTAACAGCGAACACACCGCCCCGGCAAGAGATGAAAAATAGCCCTTGTTCAAAAAGCTCCGGCGCGAAAGAGCCATGCTCTTGTTGTCTCCAATAAGCTCGCCCTGCTTATGCAAGCCGGAAAGCAGATTTACATAGCCCTCTTTTGCCTTGTCAAAATTATGTCCGCTTTCGCAGATATATGTTTTTCCGCTGTCGGCAAGCTCCTTTTTGCACACCGGACAGCAGAGAATATGCTCGTTATCCATTCATTATCACCTGTTTTATATTTTTATCGCTTTATATTAATCTTGAAATGATTTCATTATTATGGTATTATAACTTAAAAACAAACGGAATACCAGACCAAAAGGAAAAAAAGCGCCTGTTTTCGGTGCTTCGGGTGTTAACAATGTCCAAAGAAAAAAACCAAAAGACAAACGCTATGCGTATACTTGATAAAAATAAAATTCCTTACAAAGTCAATTATTATGAGTGCGAGGAATTTATTGACGGCGTTCATATTGCAAATATGCTCTCTCAGCCGCTTGACTCAACGTTCAAGACCCTTGTTACAAAAGGCAAAAGCGGTGAACATTTTGTTTTTGTAATACCGATCAGCAAGGAGCTTTCGCTCAAGGCTGCGGCAAAAGCCGTCGGCGAAAAGAGCGTTGAAATGCTGCACGTCAAGGATATACGCGCTGTTACCGGGTATATCCGCGGCGGCTGCACTTCTGTCGGAATGAAAAAGCAGTTTATGACGGTTATTGACTCCTCCGCGCTGAATTTTGACGAAATCATCATCAGCGGCGGCGCACTCGGAACGCAGATTTTCCTCTCCCCGCTTGACCTTATAAAGGTTACCAACGCCAAGACCGAAAGCATTACCCTATGATATCAAACAACGCAAAGGATAGTTTACAATGAAAAAGTTTTCGGCTTCTTTTATTGCCTTGTTTCTTATTATAACCGCCCTGTTTTGCGGCTGTTCAAAAAGTGAATACACGGATATCTGCATTTCCGAGGCCATGAGCAACAACGTTTCCGTCCTTGCCGACGAAAACGGAGAGTTCTGCGACTGGGTTGAGCTTTACAACCCGACCGGAAGCGATATTGACCTTGGCGGTTATTCCCTGACCGACAACGGAATGAAGGCTGACAAATTTGTTTTTCCGTCAGTAACCCTGAAAAGCGGAGAATGTCTTGTTGTCTTTGCGGACGGCAATTACAAATGCGACGTTCAAAGCCGCATTTTCCATGCGCCGTTTAAGATAAGCAGCAGCAACGGCGAGGGCATCCGCCTTTACAACAGGGAAAATGTGCTCGTCTCCCTGCTGAACCTTCCGCAGCTTGAAGCGGACACCTCCTTCGGCATTGACCAAAACAATGCGCAGACCGTTTTCAAAAAGCCTACGCCGGGAAAGCCTAACGGACAAGACGCCACACCTTTCCAAAGCAGCGAGTCAACCTCTGAGCAGGCACCTGAAAGTGACTTAAACGGGCTGCGTATCAACGAATACTCAACAACGAATACGCAGACGCTCCTTGATTCTGACGGTGATTTTGTAAGCTGGGTCGAGCTTTACAACGGCGCAAAAGAGGACGCGGACCTTTCCGGTTTGTTCCTTTCCGACGACGCGGCCGACAGCAAAAAATGGGCTTTCCCGTCCGGCTGCAAAATCAAAGGCGGCGGCTATCTTGTAATTCTCCTTTCCGGAAAAGAAAAGACCTACAAGGACGGCGGGGAGCTTCACGCCACATTCAAGCTGAACGGCAAGGAGGAAAAGCTTTATCTTTTTGACAAAAACGGAAAAGAGCTTGATTCAATCAAGGTTTTTGACCTTTTTTCAAACCTCTCCTGCGGCATTGACTCAGGCGGAAAGACCGCTTTCTTTCCAAAATCGACTCCCGGCGCAAAAAACGGCTCAGTAAGCTTTGACAGCGTTGAAAGCGCGGCCAAAACAAAAAGCAAGGACCTCGTTATTACGGAAATTGCACCGGTTAACACAAGCGTTGCCGCGCCGGACGGCGAAACGCGCGACTACATTGAGCTTTTGAACAACTCGCAAAACAAAATTAATCTGAAAAATTACAGGCTCTCCGACTCAAAAAAAGCGGAGAGCTTTCATAAGCTGCCGGATTATACGGTTTCTCCCGGAGAATACTGCGTTATTTACTGCGCCGATGAAACCGCCGTGCGCGGCAGCAATGTTTACTGTAACATCGGTCTTAACCGATACGGAGAGACGGTATACCTTGCCGACAGCAGCGGCGTTATTGCCGACAGCCTCACATACGGCAGGCTTTTTGACGGCTATGTTTGCGGAAGAAATGTTTTTAGTGATGATTCCGCCGTATACTTTGCCGCATACACACCGAAAAAAAAGAACCCGGGCAAGGCCCTTTCAAAGGCGCTTGCCGATCCCGTTTTTTCAAAAAGCAGTACCTATGTTGAAAAGGGCGAAAAAATTTCCCTCGCGTGCTCTGACGGAATAATAAGATATACCCTCGATTCAAGCACCCCCACGGAAAAATCTCCCGTTTACAAGGGCGGGCTGACAATCGGCAAAACAACGGTTGTCCGTGCGCGCTGCTTCAAGGACGGCTGCGTTCCGTCAAACACTGTCAGCGCAACCTACATTGTCGGCCGCAAAAGCAGGCTTGACGTTGTTTTCCTCACAACCGACAACAGCAACCTTTACAGCAACAAAAGCGGCATCTGGGCAAACGGCGCAGGGTACACAAAGGAGTTTCCTCACCTCGGAGCAAACTACTGGCAGGACTGGGAAAGACCGGTCACCTTTGAATTTATGACCGCTGACGGCGAAGCTCAGGTAAGCTTTGACGCAGGAATTTCCGTTTTCGGTCAGTTCAGCCGCGCACTCGAGCAAAAAAGCGTTGCAATCCGCCTGCGCGACAAATACGGTCCCGATGAAATCTGCTATCCGTTTTTCAAAAACAACGTCAATGTTTTTTCCTCTCTTGTTTTGCGCAACAGCGGTCAGGATTTTGAAATTGCCCATATCCGCGACGCGTTCTGCTCGCAGGTTATCAAGGGCAGCGTGGACGTTGATTTCATGGATTACAAGCCCGTTGTCTGCTATGTTAACGGAAAGTACCACGGAATCTATGACCTGCGCGAAAAAATTGACGAGGATTACCTGAGCAACCACCGCGGCCTTGACCCGGGCAATGTTGACCTCATCAAAGGAAACGACATAATAAACAGCGGCTCTCTTGATGAATACAGAAAACTGCTCGGCTATATCCGCACGCACGACGTGACAAAGGACAGCGTTTATGATTATATCTGCTCTCAAATTGATATTGATGAGCTGATATCATACTGGATGTGCGAATCGTTCTTTTCAAATACGGACACCGGAAATATCCGCTTCTATCGCGAAAACAAAAAAGGCGCCAAATGGCGCTGGGTGTTTTTTGACGCGGACTGGTCGCTGTTCCCGTCAACGTATAAGCAAAGTTCTGTCGGCAATTATCTCAATCCGAACGGACACGGTGTTTCCAATGCGTTTGACACAACCATCATGAGCAATCTCATCAAAAACAAGAAGTTCAGAAAAAGGCTTGTTGAAACTCACGCTGAGCATCTGAACTCAACATTTTCAACAAAGCGATTGCTGAAAATTTTTGACGGCATGGTGGCTGAAATTGATGAAGAAATGAAGTACCACACAAAACGGTGGACTTCACTCAGCTACAACGGCTGGAAAAGCAATGTTGCCGTTTTGCGTGATATCATTAAGCAAAAGCGTTCGGTATTCATAGATGATCTTATTGACACCCTTGACCTTACGAAAGCTGAAATTGAACTGCTGACAAAAGAAAAATGACTCACCAGCAGCCTGCGTACTCTACCGTGCGTAGGTTGCTCTTTTTTTGTCCGCAGGCTATAATATAGGCAACAAAACAAAAGAAAGAAGGGGCAACAATGAATGCCTATGTTACAGGACAAACAATAAAAGCCTTGCGCGAAAGCAAGAAAATGACGCAGGCTAAGCTTGCAGAAATGCTTTCCGTAAGCGACAAAGCAATTTCAAAATGGGAAACGGGAAAAGGCTTTCCGGATATTACCCTGCTTGAGCCGCTTTCGGCAGCCCTCGGTGTTTCCGTGGCAGAGCTTATGAACGGCAACACCATAAACAACAAAAACAAAAGCGCAAATATGCTGCGTGCCTCGTTCTATGTCTGCCCGGTCTGCGGCAACGTCATTACCTCAACCGGAAACGCGCTTGTAAGCTGCTGCGGAGTTACGCTTTCTCCTATCGAGGCAGAGGAGGGCGAGGCTGAGGACGGTATTTTAATTGAACGCATTGAAAACGAACACTTTGTTCAGATTGAAAATCCAATGACAAAGGAGCACTATATATCATTTGTCTCATATGTCACCTCTGACAGAGTGCAAACGGTCAAGCTTTATCCCGAAGCCGACGCCTCCTGCCGCTTTCCGATTTGCGGTCGCGGATACATCTTTTACTACTGCAACAGACACGGTCTTATGAAATTCAGAGTATAAAGTTCCGCAAAAAGGCGCCGCCAAGGATTGTGCCAACCAATAAAGCAGTACCTGCTTAAGCCCTTTCAGAGGGCTTTTCTTTTTTTTGAAAAGATGATGAACTTGCTGAGCACATAGTTGATGACAACAACAATAACGCCGATTATGAGCTTTGCGGTAATCTTTCCGGAAAGCTTCACAAGGATAAAATCGAACACCTTTTCGTCAAAATGCAGCAGCTCAACAAAAATCCACAGCCCCGCCTGTTCAACAAAATACGACGCTATCCTTGCGCCGAGGAACGACGGGATTTCTTTTTTAATCACGTCAAACTTCCAGCTTTTGCTTTCAAAAACAAAAAGCTTGTTTGTAACATATGCAAAAGCAACTGCGGCTATCCATGCTATTGTATTCGTGAAAAGATAATACTTCCCTTTAAAAAGGACGTCAAACCCTTTAAAAACAAGGAGGTTGACGAGCGTTGTCAGTACGCCGAAAATGACGTAGGTCACGGTCTCCTTGTTAACTAATTTTTTGAAAAGTGCTTTGATTTTATCCATTGCGCTCAACCCTTACGCGGCCTTTGCCGCTTTTCTTTTTTCTTTGTACTCATTTATCTTTGCTTCAATTTTCGGCATAACAATCGGGTAAACCTTGTTCACAATGAGCACGGCAATAACTGCGTATACAACGCCGAACAGTGCGCCGAAAAGAACGTCCGTGCAGTAATGAACCTCAACATAGATGCGTGTAAAGCCCATCACGGCCGCAAAAGCGGTAAGAGGTATTCCGAACTTCCTGTCGTACCAAAGCAGGGCAACGGCCGCGGCAAAGGCCGACGAGGTGTGACCGGACGGGAACGAAAAGCTCTTGGGTCTTGAAACAAGCTCCGGAAACTTATATATCTCATGCCACCATGCGTACTGAGCCGGGTCAAGATTGAACGGACGCGGACGCGCAAAAATCTGCTTGAGAATGATATTGTTGCCGACTTCCATAACAAGCAGCGCGGCAATGATTGCAACGCCTGCCTTACGGTATTTTTTGGTACAGATGAGCGCAAGACCGATTAAAATGAAAATTATTCCGTTTTCGCCGAGAGTGGTGATGAACACCATCAGCTTGTCAAGGAAGCCTCCCTGAACGGTCTGTACCCACTCAAAGACCGAAAGGTCAAAGTGCAAAAACGGGTCGAACAATGCCTGCATGATATTTTCATCCTTTCTGTATGTAACCGAGGTTTTTTTGCCTGTAAAGCGGCGTTCTTACAGTTCAAAAAGCTTTTTGAGCGCCTTTGCGGAACGGCCGACCGTCAGCGCCGTGACTTCGTCGCCTGCCATGAGAACGGTACTGCCGCGCGGTATCATAAGAGTGCCGGAACGAATAACATATATAAGGACGCACTCGGAAGGAACGTCAAGCTCCATTACCTTTTTGCCCGACTTGCTCCAGCTTTCCGGAATACGGTATTCGCTTATGAGCGCGTTGCTGTTGCTGATATCCGCAATGAACTTGACGTTTGCTCCGTCAATCTCGTGCTCAATAAGTCCTGTGATAATCTGCGTTGTGTCAAGAACAATGTCCACTCCGAGCCGCTTCATCAGGGCAATATTCTTGTGGTTGTTGCTCTTTGATATTGTGCGCTTGACGGCGAACTGCTTTTTTGCAATCTCGCAGGCGATAAGGTTGTCCTCATCGCGGTCGGTAACGGCAATAAAAGCGTCGCTTTTTCCAACCTTTGCCTCGGCAAGGGTTTCAATCCGCGTTCCGTCGGCGCAAAAGACCGTTACGTCAAGCGAGCTTGAAATTTTTTCACACCTTTTCTTGTCCGAGTCAATAATTTTTACGGTATGGTTTTCCTCAAGGAGACTTTTTGCAAGGAAATAGCCGAGCTGTCCTGCTCCGATTATGGTAACTTTCATCTTCTTCCTCCCCTTAAATCATCGCAAAGACCAGCATATCGCCGTCATCAATTGAAGTCAGCTCATTTGAGCAGAGCACAAGCTCACCCGTGTTTTTCTTCTTCACGGCAAAGAGCATCTTGTTTCCAAGGTCGGGAATTTCGTCAACAAGGCGGCCCACCTCGCGCTTTTCGGCCTTGCGCATGACAAAGTTGACGCTGTTTCCGCCGATGCTTATTGAGTCTATCTCGTCTGATTCCCGGGTTGCAAGGTTAAAATAAATGTCGCTTTCAAGTCTTGTCGGGCATA
Source organism: Clostridiaceae bacterium (assembly GCA_016293225.1). GTDB lineage: Bacteria > Bacillota > Clostridia > Oscillospirales > Acutalibacteraceae > UBA6857. Next base: position 13,537 of record JAEDEQ010000028.1, on the reverse strand, counting down.
CGGTTTTAAGACCGAATTTGCGAAAGACCGCCTCGCGTGACGGATCGAGAACGCGCAGATAGACCTCCTCAAGCCCGAATTCGACCTGCAGCGTCTGCGCAACCATAACGTTTACATTGTCCTTAGCCGTAACAACAAAGGCCATGTTTGCGTTGTCGCAGCCGGCATTTCTGAGTACATCAATGTCCGTTTCGTCTCCGCAGACCTCAAGACCGGAAAAATCTTCCGCAAGCAAGGAAAACTTTGCTGAGTCGTTTTCAACAACGGAAACGTCATATCCCCTTTCGTCAAGGGCGTTTGCAAGGCGGCTTCCGGTTTTTCCGCAGCCGATAATTATAATGTTCATTCAATCTTTCACCTCGAATACGTTTTTGAATTTTACACAGACGCCGTCCTTTGAAAGAGTCAGAACGGCGTAATTCCCGTTAAAAAGAGCGCCGGGGTTGATTGCATAAACGCCGCTGTAGGAGTCAAAAAAAACGTCACTGCGGTGGGTATGACCGTAAAGCGCAACATTTGCGCGGACGCTTTCCGCCTTTTCAAGCAGCGGATGCAGACTGCGCTTGACGCCTATTGTATGGCCGTGACACATGACGAGAGTGTTGCCCTCGATATGCTTATATGCAAACTCCTCAAGCATGCTGCAATAATCGTTGTTGCCCCTCACGCCGATAAAGCTCCTTTCGGGAAAGCGAAGCTTCATTTTTTCAAAATCTGCCTCCCCGTCTCCGAGGAAAAAAACCAACGGGCAGTCCTTTTCGCGCTCAAGCGCATGAGAAAAGTTCACCAAGCTTCCGTGACTGTCGGACACAACAAGCACATTCAAGCATAATCACCACCGGTCAAGCATAGATATCAACATGAAATTATATCACACAACTGGAGGTTTTTCAATGGATAACGAAACAAAAATGACCAATGAAAAAATAAACGAGCTTTTCAGGAAAGCAAAGGAGAAGGAAAAAGAAAAGGGAGGCGTTCTGAATGTCAACTCATTCATTGACGAAAACCTTTCCCCTGATGACGCGCAAAAGCTCAAAAATGCAATGAAAGACCCGAAGCTTATCAAGTCAATACTTTCCTCGCCGCAGGCTCAGAAATTCTTTGAAAAGTTTTCCGGCAAGGGTAACGAAAAATGAACTTTGAAAACATAAACATGGAGGATATTTCGCAAATTCTTTCCTCCCTGAGCGACGACGATGTTGAACAGCTCAAAAATGTTGCGCAGTCGTTCTTTCCCGGCGGCGGAAAGGAACAGCCGAAAGAAAAAAAGCCGCCCGAAAAGGAGGGCGAAAAGCTTGACTTTGAAAGCATGAAAAAAATTATGAACATTCTGAATCTTCTGAAAAGTGATGTTAACGACCCAAGGTGCGACCTGCTTTTTGCCCTCAGACCCATGCTCAAAGAGACGCGCCGAGAAAAGGTGGATCAGGCGGCAAAGATGCTGCGCCTGCTTTCCGTTCTGCCGAAGCTGCGTGAGCTTGATTTATAATGTTTAGAGGTGAGACTATGCCGCAGAGCTATTCAAAAGAGGACTTTGCAAAAATGCAGCAGCAGGCAATCAACCGCGTACGCGAAATGCAGCGGCAGTCAAGAATGAACAGACAGGAGGAAAGTGAACCTTTGCCGGACGCTCTAGCCGCTGCCAAAGCACAGCCGGGCGAGAGGGCTGAACCGCCGCAAAAAAGCCGGCCGGAAACAAGCGAACCGCCCGCTCAGAAAAGAGAGGAGCCGCCGAAAAGGGCTGACGCTCCCCCTCCTCCGCCGATTAAGCGCGTATACGCAAAAAGCAGACCGAATGTTTCGCCGTTTTTTGAAATGGACAGCGATGTGGCGCTGATTTTGCCCTTGCTGCTGCTTTTGCAGCGAGACGGAGCGGACGAAATGCTGATACTTGCCTTGCTATATATCATGTCCTGAAACAACAGGCCGCCTACTTGCTCTTTTCTGCAAACAGGCGGTCTTGCTTTTTTCATAATACGCTCATGAAACGGCAAAATAATAAACCGAAAGCGCAATGAGATACTGGGCGAGATAATATGTAACGTGATTAAGAACAAAGTTCACCGGGGTGTTCTTGCCCTCGCCGAAATACATCGGAGACAAAATGAGGTCCGAGATGAGGAAGAATACTCCGCCTGCGGCAAAGAGGATGAACGCCGTTTTTCCCGTCACAACGGCGCAGGTCACGGCCGTTGCAGCCATGAACGCAAGAATAAAGCCGTATATTGTGACGATGACCTTGTACTCACCGAAGTTTTGCTTCATCGGTTTTTCAAGAAGAAGGTTTCCGGCGGCAACAACAACGCCTGCGGCAAACGGAATGAGCAGAAGCTTGAGGTCAAGACCGGCGGCGCGAACCATTCCCGGAATATAAAACAAATGTCCGATTCCGAATGAGATGAAGCCTGCGTAAAGATACTTTTTCATGTCGTTCGGATAGACCCACTTCTGGTCAAGATAGATGTCTCCGAGCATTCCGAAAACAAGACCGGAAACAATGAACAGGCCATACTCAATGCAAGCCGGATTGAGCGCAAGGCCGAAAACGGCGGTCAGAATGAAAAAGATGCTGACGGTGTTTTTGAGAAAGACTCCCCCAACGCTTCTTTCGTTTTTACACTTCATGAGAAACGCAACGAGGAACGCAGCGCCTGCGGCAACGGGTATATAAATCATGATTTTTCACGTCCTTTTCAGTTTTTCAAAAATGAGCGGAGAATTTTTCCGCTCATAATTTGCATTATTCGGTGATTTCAATTCCTCTTTCGGCTCTGATAACACTAAGTTCTTCGTGAATCTTCTTTTTCTTGTCGCCGACAATGTCATAGAAGAAGATCGGAATTGCGCAAAGAAGAAGGCTGATTCCCGGAACGATAGAAACGAGGGAATACATCGCAAAATTCTGCGAAGTTGACATTGACCTTGCATACGTCAAAGCGGCAGCTGCATCTACGCCGTTAACATCCTTCGGGTCAATGTGAACTAAAACGTACATTGCGATAATTATAACCGTTGCGAACGCATTACCAAGCTTGTTAACGAACGACTGGCAGGCCGAACCGAGAGCGTTGTCTCTGTAACCGGTTTTCAATTCCATATAGTCAATGCAGTCAAATATCATTGCATTGGGAACAACGTTGATTACGCCAAGAGGAATGCTCGAAATGATCATGAACGGAATGCAGATGAAAAGATTCTTTGTGAACCAGCCGATAAGAAGAGTAAATACGCTTGCAACAAAGCCGAGAAGGCAGGAGCCGATTACAAGGGTTCTGTATTCATACTTTTTATAAAGCTTCGGAAGGAACAGCATTGCGCCGAACATTCCGACCGCCGCACAAACCTGAATAACAAGCTGAACCGTTGACATATTTGAGCCGAATTGTTCCGGCGTTGCGGTTGAAAGGTCGCCGCCGACATAAAAGCCTGCGTAACGCGCAACGTGAGGAGCGGCCGCCTGAAGCATATATCTTCCGAACGAAAGAATGCCCGAAAGAACAACAAGCATGAGCGGCTTGCAATGGAAAATTCTTGAAAGTGCAGACGGCTCGCCGGGCGCACGCTTCGTTGCGTTCGGGTGCCTGACTCTTTCCTTGACTCCGAACGATGACATACAGAACAAAAGCATTCCGATTACAGACATCGAAATTGCCATGATTGCATATTTCTTTTCATCGCTTGAAATGAAATAGCCAACGATGATAGGAAGCGCAACCGTAACCGCGGAACCGATTCCTCCAATGGTACGTCCTAAGGAAATGATTTTTCCGCGTTCCGCCGGGTTGGGCGTCATAACATTCGGCAAGCTCCAAAACGGAACGTCGCTCGACGTATAAACCATTCCCCACATTACATAAACGACTGCAACAAATACAGAAATATAAACAGGTGTCGGAACATCTTTCTGCGGCTCATATCCGAACGGCACCGTAAACATAAGGATTGTCAAAACGGCAATCGGAATTGCGGTAATTACCGGATAATGGCGCAATCTTCCCCAGCGCGAGGTGTGGCGGTCAACAATCATGCCCATGAGCGGATCGTTGATTGCGTCCCAAACACGGGCAAGAAGCATCAGCAAAATGACGAACACTGCGCCAAGCTTGACTACGTTCATGTAAAAATAGGTTATGTAGCTTGACATACAGCTGTACACAAGACCCTGACCGAGAGCCGCAATCGCAAACGTCATAGATTCCCTTTTTGGCACATAATTTTTTTCTTCCATATAATATCTCCTTTTCAGCCGCACGGCAAAAAGCCGGTGCGGATAATTTCCTGATTAATTCTTTTTGAACGAAATCTTCCGCCGCAAAGCAAAGAAGCCGTCCTTCCATATTGAGGGGCTGAGCAAAACAAGTATCGGGAAATATTCAAGCCTTCCGGCGAGCATATCAAAAATCATGACAATTTTTGAAAGATTTGAAAACGATGAGTAATTCCCCGTTGGACCGACGAGCGAAAGACCCGGTCCGATATTATTCATTGTTGCGGCCACCGCAGTCAGAGAGGTTGTCATATCAAAGCCGTCAAAGCTTACGATAAATACCGAAACAACATATACAATCATGCTTATTACAAAAAACGAAGCGGTGTTTTTAACAACAGCGGAATCAACGCGCTTCCCGTCAAGCTTTACTGCCTTGACGGAACGCGGATGAATAATTTTTGAAATTTCACGCGCGCTGCTTTTAAACAGCAGAACAAGTCTTGAAACCTTGAGTCCTCCGCCCGTACTTCCTGCACACGCTCCGACAAACATCAGAATAAGCAGAATATACTGCGAAAGCTGCGGCCATTTTGCAAAGTCCGCAGTTCCGTAGCCCGTTGTGGAAATTATTGAAGCCACGGAGAACACCGAATGATGAAATGCGTCATAGAAATTTCCACCGTAAAACTCGTCCTTAATATTAAACGTTATGCAGAGAACGGAAGCTGAAATGATTGCAAAAAAGCACCAAAGCTCCTCATTTTTAAAGGCCTGCCTGAATTTTTTTGCAAGCAAAAGATAATAAACCGAAAAATTGACCGCAAAAAGAATCATGAAAACGGTAACAACCGCCTGAAGATAGTTACTTTGATAAAAACCCATGCTTGAGTTTTTAATTGAAAAACCGCCGGTACCGGCCGTTCCGAATGCTGTGCAGATTGAATCAAACCACGGCATTCCGCCGGCAAGCAGAAAAACGATTTCAAGAATCGTCATTGCAAAATAGATGGAATACAGAATAAACGCGGTCTGGCGGACTTTCGGAACAAATTTTCCGACTGAGGGGCCGGGACTTTCCGCACGCATGAGCTGCATTGTGTGGCCGCCGGCAAGCGGAACAACGGCAAGCAGGAGCACGAGAACGCCCATTCCGCCGATCCAGTGGGTAAAGCTGCGCCAGAAAAGCGATGTCTGGGAAAGGGCTTCAACATTTGTCAGAATGCTTGCGCCTGTGGTTGTGAAACCGCTCGCCGTTTCAAAAACAGCGTCAATATAATGCGGTATCTCGCCGGTAAGGCGAAACGGAACAGCTCCGCACAGGCTGAGAACAATCCACGAAAGCGCAACCGTAACAAAGCCCTCTTTGGCGTAAAAAACGTTCTTTTTCGGCTTTCTGAGCACAAGCAGCAGACCCAGGACAAGAGAAACCGCGGCAACGAGCGCATAGACCTTCCACTCCTTTTCGCCGTAAAACAGTCCTACGGTAACAGGCAGGAGCAGACAGCCGGACTGAATGAGAAAAATCAGCCCCAACAGATAAAGAATCATAAAACCGTTCATAATACCTTACCTTACAATATCCTTTAAGTCGTTGAGTCCGTGGTTAGTAGTGACAACAACAACGCTGTCTCCAACCTGAATGAAATCCTGACCGGAGGGAATGATGATTTTTCCGCCCCGGCTGATACAGCAAAGGAGAATGTCCTTTTTTATATCAAGATCGCAAAGCGGCGTTCCAACGGCCTTGCTTTCGGTCCTGACGGCGAATTCAAGCGCCTGAACCTTGCCGCCCACAATGTTATAAAGTGTCTGAACGCCGGAGCCTGTCGAATTTTCAAGCGCCCGGACATAGCTCAGAATCATTTCGGAAGTGATATATTTGGGATAGATGACCGAACCGAGCGAAAGGCGGTCGATGATGCCCTCAAAATTGAGCTTGTTTATCTTTGTAACGGTCTTTGCCTTGAAATTCGATTCAACATAAAGCGAGAGCATTATGTTTTCCTCGTCAATATCGGTGATTGAAGCAAAGCCGTCCGCGTCGGCAATACCCTCCTCAAGCAGAAGCCGCTGATCGCTTCCGTCGCCGTTGATTATTACAACGTCGCTCGGCAGTATCGTATTGAGAAGCTCGCAGTGCTTCCGGTTCTTTTCAATAATCTTGACTCTGAAGCCGTATTCACAAAGCTTTTTGGCAAGATAGAAGGTAATTTTTCCGCCGCCGACAATGATAATCGTTTTGATATGATTCTTTGCTATTCCGGCTTTTTTGAAGAATGAGCCGGCGTCTTTGTGGGTGGTGACGAATGAAATTTTATCTCCCTCCAGCAAAGTTGTGTCTCCGGTGGGGATAATAACATCCTTTCCGCGCTCAATGGCGCAAATCAGGATCTTTCCCGAAAGGCGGCCGAGAGCGGATTTTATCGGCGAGCCGGCTATCGGAGAACCGATGGGCAGCCTTGTTTCAAGCAGCTCTATCCGGCCGCGCGCAAAGGTGTCAACGGAGATTGCCGACGGAATGGTGAAAAGGCGGGTAATTTCGTTTGCGGCCTCCATCTCGGGATTGATAATCATTGAGATGCCGAGCTTCTCCTTGATAAAGCCGCGCTCGGTGAGATAATCCGGGTTGCGAACACGGGCAATGGTGCGGCAGGCCGAGGATTTTTTTGCAATAAGGCAGCACAAAAGGTTAAGCTCATCCGAACCCGTCATTGCGATAAACATATCCGCATATTCAATACCGGCTTCCTTTTGAACATAATAGACAACGCCGTTGCCCTCAACGCCCATAACGTCGGAAACATCGGTAACGCGTGCAATCGCGTCGGGGTTGGTGTCAATAACGGTAATGTCATGCCCCTCGGACTCAAGCTGCTCCGCAAGCGCAGAACCGACTTTTCCGCATCCGACTATAATAATATTCATAATCAGCTTAACCTCCGAATCAAACACAGCCTGTTGATACGAATAGTTATTTTAACACATCGCAAGAAAAAATTCTATATATATTTTTTTAATTTCAACTAAGGCAGGTTTTATTACCGTAGAAAAATTCAGCTCATTTTTTGTTGTTTTTGCCGAAAAACGTCGCTTAGCTTGAAAAGGTCTTTTATTTATTGTATTATATTTGTTACGAATAATATTAAACCGGAACAGCTTTTTTACAGAAAGGAAGACATTTAATGAACGAGCTTTCCCCGTATTTCAAAGAGAAATTTTCTCATAATTATAAAAGCAAAACACCCGATGAATTCATGATTCAAAGGGGCGATTTCCGTTTTTCCGTCCTTTCCTCAAGAATTTTCCGCATTGAAAAGGACAAAAAGCGCAGCTTCACCGATGAAGCTACGCAGACTGTTGTCTGCCGCAATTTTGACAGACCGAAATTTACCTTTTCGCAGGACGGATACAAAATCAAAATTGCCACCACGGACGCAGTTCTGCGCTTTGACCTTTCAAAAGGCAGGACAGAAAGCATCACGCTCAGGGACTCAAGAACAGTCACCGATTTCTCCGCCGGAAACCTCGGGGGAACTTACCGCACGCTTGACATGATAAACGGCAGCGTAAAGCTCGGCGACGGTCTGATGAGCACAAACGGCGTTTCCGTCATTGATGATTCAAAAACCGTCATCATGTGCAAAGACGGCACGATGAAAGAACGCAGAAAGGTTCAGAAGGACGAATATTACTTTGCTTTCGGAAACGATTACAGAGGCTGCCTACGGGAATTTTTTAAGCTCTGCGGCCCCGTTCCGCTAATTCCGCGCTACTGCCTCGGCAACTGGTGGAGCAGATATAAGGACTACAGCCAGCAGGAATATATTGACCTTATGCAGAAATTCATTGAAAAGGAGATTCCCGTTTCCGTTGCAACAATAGATATGGACTGGCACTGGGTTGACGTTATCAAGCGCTTCGGCAAGGAAAACGCTTATTTCCGCCGCGACGGTCTTCTCCCGTATAAAAAAATCAGCGAGGTTTTTCAGTCGCAGGGCTGGACGGGCTACAGCTGGAACACGGATCTTTTCCCCGATTACAAAGCGCTGCTCGGCTGGCTGCACGAAAAGAACTTCAAGGTCACCGTCAATCTCCACCCGGCGCAGGGCGTGCGTCCGTTTGAGAACCAGTATGAGGACTTTGCGCGCTTCATGGGTATTGATCCTGAAACAAAAAAGCGTATCTCCTTTGATATCACCGACCCGAAGTTCATTGAGGGCTATTTCCGCTTTTTACATAAGCCTTATGAAAACGACGGCGTTGACTTCTGGTGGATAGACTGGCAGCAGGAAAGGGAAACCAAAGTTAAAGGTCTTGATCCCCTTTGGGCTCTTAACCATTACCACACGCTTGACCTTGCCGCAAAAAACAAGCGTCCGCTGATTCTTTCCCGCTTTGCCGAGGTCGGCTCACACCGCTATCCGCTCGGCTTTTCGGGCGATACCATAATCAGCTGGAAGAGCCTTGATTTCCAGCCGTATTTTACCGCAAACGCAGCCAATGTCGGCTATACATGGTGGAGTCATGACATCGGCGGCCATCAGCTCGGCTCCCGGAACGATGAGCTTTATGTCCGCTGGGTACAGCTCGGTGAATTCAGCCCGATTATGCGCCTTCATTCAACAAAGGACGAGTTCATGGGCAAGGAGCCGTGGAAATACTGCTTTGCGGCCGAAACAGCGGCAGTAAACGCGCTCAGGGAGCGCCATGCCCTCATTCCGTATATCTATTCGATAAACCGCCGCACTCATAAGGACGGACTCCCTCTTTGCGAACCGATGTATTATTCATACCCGGACGAAAAGGAAGCATATAATGTTCCGGACCAGTTTTTCTTCGGCAGCGAGCTTATGGTTCGCCCCGTTACAAAGCCGACGGACAAGCGCACCTTCCTTGCGCCCGCAAAGGTCTGGCTTCCGCAGGGAAGATGGACGGATTGGTACACCGGCAGAATTTACGAGGGCAACCGCTATGTTACAATGTACCGCGATATAAACGCGCTCCCCGTCCTTGCAAAGGAGGGCGCCATTGTTCCCCTCTCCCAAAACGACAGGACAAACAATTGCTCAAATCCTCAAAAGCTTTCGGTGCGGATTTTCCGCGGCACAAATGCTTTCACTCTCTATGAGGACGACGGCGAAACAATGAACTTTGAAGACGGCGCATTCGCCGAAACCGTGCTTTCCGTAAGAGAAGCCGGAAAGGACCTGCTGTTCAGAATAAGCGCGGCAAAGGGCGAGCTTTCGCTCATTCCGGAAAAGCGCGAATGGAAGCTTATCTTCGATGATATCAGCAAAGCAAAGGAGATAACCGTCAGAGTCGGCGGAAGGAAAAGGAATGTTGCGCCCGAATATAAAGAGGGCAAAACAGTCATTACGCTTTTTTCGGTTTCGGCTGACGCAGAGGTTGAAGTTGAATTCAAGGCCTTTGAGGCAAGGCAGAACCCTGATAAAAGAGAGTGCATAATTGAGCTGCTTTCAAAATATCAGCTTCCGACGCTTTTCAAGCAGGCTGTTTTGGCGCCCTTCATAAAGGATATTTCAAGACCGTTTCCTCTCGGCGAGCAGGCATTCAGAGGCCCGGTTGAGGAAATTCTGGATTGATTTTCAGAGAGAATTAAATAGACAGAACGACTGCCGTGTAGTTTTTATACGGCAGCCGTTCTCTTTTTGCTCGCGGTGGGTCTGTTGCTTGCCGCCGGAGTAATTGCAGTCTATTCCGCGCTTGCAAAGTCCGGGGTTTCTCCTCTTGCCGCAATCATGGTGCCGCTTGTTGTCTGCATTGCTGCGCTCATTCTGCTCAACCCGTATCTTCCCGTATTTTTCAACAATGTCGGCTTCTGCTATTTCATTATTTCACTCATTGACGCAGAATCGGCAATTACAAAGCTGCCCGTTTATCTTCTTTCTCTTCTCCTCGGCAGCATTATTCTCAACCTCGGCTGCAGCGGTCTGCTTGCGCTTTACAAAAAGAGTATGATGAAAAAAGCGGCCAAGTCTGCCGCAAAGCAGACTCAGCCCGTGAAGTGAACCGCATTTTTCCGCAGTTCACTTGCAAAAAACATGGTTTCCGATGGTCTTTATGACCGGACGGGAAAGCATGAATGAATTCGATGTTTTTTTAGGGTTATAATAATATATCGCTCCGCCGCTCGGGTCCCAGCCGTTGATGCAGTCCTGAGCGGCTTTTCTTGATGTTTCGTTAGGCGCAACGCCCCAGTTTTTGTCATTGACGGCGGAGAATGCGCCGTTTTGATATATTACCCCGGAAACGGTGTCCGGAAAGGAGGAATGCTTAACACGGTTGAGCACAACCGCGCCAACAGCCACCTGCCCCGTATAGCTTTCCCCGCGCGCCTCGGCGGCAATCAGCTTTGCAAGCAAGGTTACATCGTTTGAGGAATATTTTCCGCCGGAGGAGGACGAGGTTGACGTTATGCCGAGATACTTGAGCGTTTTGGGTCCTGCAATGCCGTCAACGGTGATACCGCAGTTTTTTTGAAACTTCTGAACCGCCGTTTTGGTCTGTACGCCGTAAATGCCGTCAACAGAGCCCTTGTAATAGCCGAGCGACTTGAGCTTTTGCTGAACCTGCCTGACCTCCTGGCCGCGCGAGCCGAGCTTGGAAAGCACATCTACGCTGTCGCTCTCGCTTTGGGGGAACGTAAAGCTTAAAAGCGAAAAAACAGCCATAATGACTGCAAGATTGCGAAAGAAAAAGCGAAATTTTGATTTTGTCATTGTAACTGACGCGCTGCCGGTCTGAGACGCCGTTTCCGGTCTGCGCGCACCGCCTTTCAAAGCAATTTCGGCGTCCTTATGCAATTATTTTTTTCAGATAAATGACTTTTTATACCTTTAATACAGCCGATAAAATGTTGTTTAAACAGTTTACTTTAAAGCTAAAATAATGTATAATAGTTATAATTACGTTGAAAAGGATCGCAAAAACAATGTTTGGCTATATCAGAACCGACAAGGGCGAGCTTAAGGTGCGTGAATATGAGCTTTACAGAGGGCTTTACTGCACGCTGTGCAAACAGCTTTCAAAGCGCTACGGAGTTTTTTCGCGTTTCATTCTCAGCTACGATATGACCTTCCTTGCGCTTGTCCGGCTGTGCGAAAAAGGTATTTCGCCCTCCTTCAAGGGCGGACGCTGTCCGTTCAATCCGGCAAAAAGGTGCAATTACTGCACCAATGCCGATGACGAGTACGCTTTTGTCTGCGCTGCGGCGGTTCTCATGTTCTACTATAAGGTCAAAGACAACATTGAGGACAGCCCGTTTTTCAAAAGGCTTTTGTTTTATCTTCTTCTCCCCTTTGCGGCAGTTAAACGAAAAAAAGCAAAAAAGCTCTTTCCCGAGCTTGACGCGCTGATTTCCGGCTGTCTTCAAAAACAGCGCGAGATTGAGAAAAAAGGCGTCTTTTCGCCCGATGAAGCGGCGCACAACAGCGCAGACGCCCTCGGAAAGATTTTTGCCGCAGGCTTTGAGGAAAAGAAAAACGAGCTTTACCGTTTCGGCTATTTTGTCGGCAGATGGGTTTATCTTATCGACGCACTCGACGACATTGAAAAAGACCTTAAAACCCACTCGTTCAATGTTTTCATCAATAAATACTCGCTCACGTCCAAAACGCTTCCCGAGGAAGCAAAGCACGAAATTCAAAGCACGCTCAACCAGAGCAGCGCAGAAGCGGTTAAGGCTTTTAAAAGCACTGACTGCCTTGCGCTTTCCGAAATAATTGAAAACATTCTTTACGGCGGAATGTACCGCTCGGCTCAGAACGTTTTGAAAGGAACAAAAAGAAATGAGAGATCCCTATGAAGTTCTCGGTATCCCCAGAGGCGCGGACGCCTCGCAGGTAAAAAGCGCCTATCGCGCCCTTGCCAAAAAATATCACCCGGACAATTATGTTGACAGTCCCCTTGCCTCGGTTGCAAACGAAAAAATGCAGGAGCTTAACGAGGCCTATGACACAATTATGGCGTCCTTTGACGCGACCGGCCACTCGTCCGGCTCAACCTATGAATACAGCACCAACGCTTATTCAAATCCGTATGAATCAGGTCAGTCAGGCGGCTATTCCGGTGAAAACCGCAGCTCAAGCTATATTCATGTGCGCTCACTCATTAACCAAAACAGGCTTGACGAGGCCGAGCGGATACTTGAGGGTATGCCGCAAAGCCTGCGCGACGCTCAGTGGTATTACCTCAAGGGTCAGATAAATTATAACCGCGGCTGGATTGATCAGGCGTATACCTACTTCACCACAGCGCACAACATGGACCCGTCCAACATAGAATACCGCCACATCTACGAAAACCTGAGAAACGAGCGAAACGGCGGCTTCAGAACAGCGCGCGAGGGGTCGGTTGGCTCCTCCTGCGGCCCGTGCGATGTCTGCTCAAGTCTCCTCTGCGCCGACTGCTGCTGCGAAAGCATGGGCGGCGACCTGATTCCCTGCTGCTGAGGGAGGAAGCGTTTATGAGCAAAGCTGCAAAAACCGCGCTCGGCGGAATGGCAACCGCGCTTTCGGTTGTTGTTCTGCTGCTGTCCGCCATTGATGTTCTTTCAATCACAGCCGCCGCCGTTGCCGGAATGATAACGCTTTTTTGCGTTATTGAGCTTTCAAAAGGCTGGGCTTTCGGCGTTTATGCGGCCTCCTCAATAATCGGCTTTCTTGTTGTTCCGAACAAGGAGGGCGCCCTTCTTTACATAGCCTTTTTCGGCTACTATCCCATTCTCAAGGGGCTGATTGAGGGGAAAATTAAAAACCGCGTTCTTGAGTACGCCCTCAAGTTATTAGTCTATAACGTTGCAATTTTCGCCGCAGAATACATTCTTTTCAAGGTAATGAACGTTCCGCTTACGGAATTTCTGGACGTTAAGGAGGGTTCGTGGCTTGCGCAGCACGTTGTTCCTGTCTTTTTTGTTTTACTGAACCTCATTTTTATTCCGCTTGATTACCTCTACACGGCGGTTGCAACAATGTATCTTAACCGCTATCAGAAGATTTTCCGCAAAACGTTCAAATTCAGGTAAATGTTAAGATAAGCAAAACCGCACGCCGGCTCACCGCTTGAGCAGACGTGCGGTTGTTTTTTCAGCAGTCGATGTAATAAACATCGTTGCCGTAATGCTTGATGAACCTCAAAAGCTCGCTGAATTTCAGCCAGACGAACGCCGTGCAGTCGTTCGGGTGGAAGCCGACAAGACCGTCTACCTTTTTAAGGTCGCTGTCAAAAACAAGGTTCACATCGTGGTCTTCATCGTTGATTATTCCGAACGGAGAGACTGCGCCGGGCTTTAAGCCCAGATGCTTC
>JAEDEQ010000027.1 GCA_016293225.1 Clostridiaceae bacterium | reverse complement strand
CGATAAAAATATCGCTTGACAAAAATCAGGCGACTATGTATAATATGAATATAAAGAGGCTCCGCAGTAAGCGGTTGCCCTCAAGTTGGTTAAAAAATAACCGTCATTGATTTGAGCGTCTGGCGGTTATTTTTTATTATCTTCATTTTTATGGATATTTGCAAAAACACAGCCGCACGTCCGTGAAAGCGAATGTGCGGCTGCGGTGTTTTCAGTTAAGCTCCGGCAGACCTTTTTCATAAAGCGTTTCCGGTGCAATGTCAATATCACCGTTGTTCCAGACAGGAACACCGTAATCGATGTATACATTTTTGAAGGTTTTCGGATTGGAGAGCGGCTCAAAGGCGGGAGATTTTAAAAGAGGTTTGAAATCAAATATGCGTGTTTCGCTGTTGTTGAAGCGAACCCAAAGGCGAAAATCTTCAAGCGGACGAACTCCGCTGACTTTAAGGACGGGCTTTGGCTCACCCGCATAAGCAATACCGTTTAAGATGTACATATTCTCCTCCTCTGATGTATTCTTATTATAGCAGATTATTCTGACTATATCAACTGATAGTTTCAAAGTATTATAAAAATACAGCCGCACGTCCGTGAAAGCGAATGTGCGGCTGCGGTGTTTTCAGCTAAGTTCGGGAAGCTTGCAGACATCTATCCATTCCTTGAAGCCCGAATACTTTTCAAGCTCCGGGATTGTCAGCTCAATTGCGCTGTTGCTGCTGCCGCAGGCAGGAAAAACGGTTTCAAAGCGCTTGAGCGATTCGTCAAGGTAAACGTCAACGCCGCTTTTCACGGCGAACGGACAAACACCGCCCACCGCATGGCCGATAAGCTCGGTGACCTGCTCGGGAGAGAGCATTTTTGCCTTGGTATGAAAAAACGCCTTGTACTTTTTGTTGTCAATTTTTGCGTCTCCTGCCGCAACAACAAGAACCGCCCGTTCGCCGACAAGGAAGGAGAGGGTTTTTGCAATGCGCTTTCCCTCGGTGTTCAATGCCTTTGCGGCAAGCTCGACCGTTGCGCTGGAAACGTCAAATTCAAGGATTCTGTCCTCAATTCCGAGCGTGGAGAAATATTTGCGGACTCTTTCAATGGACATGGGTTTAACCTCCGGAAAACTACAAATTCGCTTGCATGATAACACAATGAAGAGAGAGATGTCAAGAATACTTACTTCTGTACGTCTGTACGTTTGTTTTATTCTTTTTCCTATGTTGACATTGTTCGACAATCATGATAAAATCGTTCCGGTGTCGCAATACACGGTAGGCGGTCAGCTCCTTCAAAGGAGGTGATAGCATGACAATAACGCTCGTTGAGCTTTTGGCGATTTTTTCGTTGCTTGTTGATGTTATCTCTCTGTGCTGTTACATATTCTTCAGCAAGAAGAAGTAAGTCTTAGTATAAACTAAGAAACACCGCCGATCCCAACATGGCGGTGTTTCTATGAAAACATTTCCATTTCAGGGTTGAACCGCTTACTGCGACACCCTTTATTCATATTATACCGAGCCGTTTGATGTTTGTCAAGCGGTTTGTTTTATTCATACGCCATACCATACAAAAAATCCTTTCTATTTTGTATTCTTTTGCTGTTGCCTTTTTTTGCTGTTTGTTGTAAAATGAAATGAATAAACTGAGTAGGTTTGCCCTGCTTTTACGGGAGTTAGTCAATGGCGTCTGAGGAATTCTTTGAACTGAGGAAAAAAATTATCGAAAAGGACTTTTCGTCCATGAATGAGATGCAGAAAAAGGCCATTTTTCATACCGAGGGGCCGCTTCTCATTCTTGCCGGCGCAGGCAGCGGAAAAACGACCGTCATAGTCAACCGCATTGCAAACATTGTAAAATACGGCAAGGCATGGGCAAGCAGACAGGTGAACTTTGAGCCGTCTGCGCGCGATATCGAATATATGAAGCGCTATCTTGAGGGCGAAACCGACCTTTTGTTTGATATTGAGGATCTGCTTTCGGTCGATAACGCAAGACCGTGGCAGATTCTTGCAATAACCTTTACGAATAAAGCCGCAAACGAGCTGAAAGAGCGCCTTGAAAGGCTGCTCGGCGCAGATGCAAACGATATCTGGGCAAGCACCTTTCATGCCTGCTGCGCACGTATTCTGCGCCGCGACGGCGGCGTTCTGGGCTATACGTCAAACTTCACCATCTATGACACGGACGATTCAAAAAGGCTGATGAAGGAGTGCCAGCGCCAGCTTGATATCAAGGAAAGCGTGCTGTCGTATAAAACAATTCTTTCGGAAATCAGCAAGGCTAAGGACAACCTTGTTTCGCCGCAGGAATACATCAGGCAGGCAGGAAAGGACGTCCGCTTTCAAAAAATCGGCATAGCCTATAAAATGTATCAGGACGAGCTTAAAAAGGCCGACGCAATGGATTTTGACGATATAATCGGCAACACGGTCCGCCTGCTTGAAAACTACAGCGAGGTGCGCGAGTACTATCAGCGCAAGTTCAGATACATAATGGTCGATGAATACCAGGACACGAACCATGCGCAGTTCAGGCTGACCGAGCTGCTTGCCGGCTCACGCAGGAACATCTGCGTTGTGGGTGACGACGACCAGAGCATCTACCGTTTCCGCGGAGCCACGATTGAAAACATCATGAGCTTTGAAACGCACTACGAAAACGCGGTCACCATCCGCCTTGAGCAGAATTACCGCTCAACGCAGACCATTCTTGACGTTGCAAACGAGGTAATTTCAAACAATACACAGCGCAAGGGAAAGAACCTTTGGACAAAGAACGGCGCCGGCGATAAGGTGGTTGTTGAGACCGCCTATGACGAACAGGACGAAACAAGATTTATCACGGACACGATTGAGGAAAACGTAAGCTCCGGAAAATATACCTTTTCCGATCACGCGGTGCTTTACAGAATGAACGCGCAGTCAAACTCAATCGAGCGCGGAATGGTCAGGGCCGGTATCCCGTACCGCATTATCGGCGGCTTCAGGTTCTATGAGCGCGCGGAAATCAGGGACGCCATTGCCTATCTGACCGTTATCAACAATCCGAACGACAACATCAGGCTGCGCCGCATAATCAACGTTCCCAAACGGGGGATAGGCGAAACAACGATTAACAAAGCCTTTGAAATTGCAACCGGTCTCGGCGTGAGCCTTTTTGAGGTTATCTCCCACGCCGATGAATACGAGCAGCTCAAACGAAGCTCAAAAAAGCTGCTTGAGTTTTCCGCGCTTATCAGGGAGTTTTACTCAAAAGTGGACGATATGCATCTTGACGAGCTTTTCAAGGAGCTTATCGAACGTACCGGTTATCTGAGCTTTCTGAAGCTCGATCAGGAAAAGGGTGCGGAGCGGCTTGAAAACATCTCCGAGCTTATCACGAACCTTGTAACTTATGAAACTGAGAACGAGGAACCGAGCCTTTCCGGTTTCCTTGAGGAAGTCTCTCTCATGACCGATATTGACAACTATAACGCCCAGACCGACGCTGTGGTCATGATGACTCTCCATTCGGCAAAGGGGCTTGAGTTTCCGGTCGTTTTCATTCCCGGAATGGAGGAGGGAATTTTTCCCGGCGTTCAGAGCATGTACTATCCGCAGGAGGTTGAGGAGGAGCGCAGGCTTGCCTATGTCGGCATCACAAGAGCGAAGGAGAAGCTTTATCTTTCCCATGCGAACATGAGAATGCTTTTCGGCTCAACCTCGCGCAATCTTCCGTCGCGTTTCCTTGTTGAAATTCCGGAAAACCTGACCCGGCGCGTGGGACGGCAAAATCCGCCCTCCGCCGAGCCGTTCGGCTCTTTCGGCCGGGAAGTCCCGGGCGGATACCGCAAGGCTCAGGGCTTTGCTCAGAGCGAACAGCCCTACGGCGGCAACGGCTTCCTTTCCAAAAACCGCGCGGCAGTTCCGAAGAAAAAAACGCCCGTTTCCGCCGTTTCCTATTCTGTCGGCGACACTGTTGTCAGCAAGGTTTTCGGCGTAGGCGTTGTTCTCTCCGTCAAAAAAATGGGCGGCGACAGTATGCTTGAAATTGCCTTTGAAAAGGCAGGAACAAAAAAGCTTATGGCAAATTATGCAAAGCTTGAAAAGAAATAAATTGTTTTAAGGGAGAAACAGAAATGAAAACATTGAAAAAAATACTTGCTGTCATACTTTGCGCAGTGCTGGTCTTTTCGCTTTCTTCGGTTTCCTTTGCACAGGAAAACGCCGCTCCGGTCATCGTTGTCAGCGGAATGGCTTCCTTTCCGCTTTATGACGGCGAAAGCGGCGAGCAGGTTTTTGCTCCGTCGGCAAAAGCCATCATGAGCGTTGTGGGCGAATCAATTCTTCCGCTTTCAAAGTCGCTTTTTTCCGGCGACTGGGACTATTTTGCGGATAAGACCTTCAAAAAGGTCTATGAAAGTCTTTTTGAAATTGTCTCCTGCGATGAAAAGGGCAATTCGCGCCACAACATCAGCGCGCCGTTTTTTCCGCTTTCGGTGAACAATTACAGCGAAATTCTTGAAAACGAAAACGACGAGGACGAGCAGGGCATTGCAAAGGCTCTCGCTTCAAAACTCGGCGGTGAAAACGTCTATTACTTCAACTACGACTGGCGGCTCGATCCGCTTGAGACCGCCGACGCTCTTAACGCTTTTGTCAAAAGCGTTAAGGAAGCAAAGAAGAGCGAAAAGGTCACCCTTGTTTCGTGCAGCATGGGCGGCATTATCACGAACTCATATCTTTATAAATACGGAAACGGCGACATTTCAAAAATCGTATACTGCCTTGTTGCCTCAAAAGGCATAGACATGGTGGGCGCGCTTTTTTCAAATCAGCTCAGCATCAACACGGATATGCTCCTTGAGCGCCTTTTCAGCTTTGAGCGCGGTGATATTTTCACCCAGACCCTCATTTCCCTTTTGCAGACGGGCGTTGAGCTTACTCCGGAGCTTACAAAAAGGGTGGATGAGTTTGTCGCCTCGTTTTTGAGCGCCACTACCGACAGAGCCTACAGGGATATTCTTTCCGTTTCCTTAGCTTCAATGCCGGGAATGTGGTCGTTCTGCCCGGACGAATACTATGAAAAAGCAAAGAAAGAGATGTTCCCGAACGGCGCAGATGAGGATTTTATCAAGAGAATTGACGAATATCACTATAACGTTCAGAAAAGCGCAGAGACGCTCATGAAAAGCGCAAAGGAAAGCGGAACAACCGTATACGTCACCGCTTCCTACGGCTATGTCGGCATGCCCGTGACTAAAAGTGCGTGGGAGCAAAGCGACTGCCTGATAGAAACGAAGAACGAATCCTTCGGAGCAACCTGCGCGCTTTACGGCGAAAATCTCGGAAAAGATTACAAAGCAGCGGGAACGGTCTGCAAGGACGGGACGCACACCCACCTTTCAACCGACGGAATCATTGACGCCTCCTCCTGCCTTTTCCCGGAGCAGACCTGGTTCATCAAATACATGAAGCACGTCGGCTTCAAAAACAATACCGAGGCGAGCGAGCTGCTGCTCTGGCTTGTTTCGAGCGAGGAAGAGGTTTTTGTGGACAGCGAAAACGGCTATCCGCAGTTTTCCGAGTTCAACAACACCACCGGAAAGCTCTCCTCCCTTACCGGCAGTGAGATAAAGCACAGTATTCTTGACGAGCACTCAAGCTTTCTTTCAAGACTTGTTGAATTTTTCAAAAACCTCTGTTCGGTCATTACTAATCTTGTTTCAAAAATTAAAAAATAATTATAAAAGAGGAGAAAATAAAAAATGAAAAGGATTATTTCGCTTATTCTTTGTGCTTTGCTTGCTTTTTCCTGCATGACGCTCGCCTTTGCAAAGGACGAAGAAAGCACACCCGTTATTCTTGTCAGCGGAATGGGAGCTTTCCCCCTTTATGACATGGATACCTCGGAAACAGCTTTTCCGCCCTCTGCGGAAACAATCGTTAAAAGTGTACTGGGTGTTGCGCCCTCGCTGAGCGCGTCGGCTCTGCTTAACAAATGGGATATCCTCGGCAAATACGGCATGGAGCCTATCCACGGTTTGTTTGAAAAACTGAAGTGCGATGAAAACGGAGACTCCGTTTATAATGTTTCCGCCACCGTTTTTACGGAAAATGTCGGAAATTATGAAGTGTTTAAAGACGATGAGTCAACAAAGTCTACCGAAAAGGGCGTAATACGCGCGATTGCGGAAAAAATCGGCTGGGACAGGGCATATTTCTTCTATTTTGATTTCAGAAGAAGCGCGCTTGATATTGCCGACGATTTAAAAGTAATGATTGACAAGGTTCTTGAGGAGACCGGAAGCGAAAAGGTTTCGCTTGTTGCAATGAGCTTCGGCGGAACGGTGGCAACATCTTATTTTTATAAATACGGCACCGAGAAGCTTCATAACGTTGTTTTTGCCTCAACGGCTGTTTTCGGAACGGATATAGTCGGAAAGCTTTTTACGGGAAATATTGAAATTGAATTTGACGCGGTTCTTAACTGTATTGAAGAACACCTGATAAAAAGCGATTTTGCCTATGAGCTTTTCGGCCTTGGTAAGGACGTTATTAAAAAATACGGCAAAAGCGCAAAAAAAGCGATTGACGCTTATCTCAGAGCGATGATTGAAAAGCTGAAGGAGCCGGTCTATGCAAAGGTGTTCATGGATACCTTTGTCCGTTTCCCCGGAATATGGGGACTTATGAACTGCGAGTATTATGAAAAAGCAAAAAAGCAGATGATTCCTTACGCATCCTTGAGCGACAGCTTTATTGCAAAGACCGACGAGTACGCGTATAACGTCGGAATGAAAGCTCAGGAGCTTATTGAAAAGGCGGAAAGCAGCGGCGTAAACGTATATTTTACGGGAGCCTACGGCTACGCGGGAATCCCGCTCACGGAAAGCGCCTGCAATCATACCGACAGCCTTATTGATACATATCTTATGACGGGCTATGCCGAGGTTGCGGATTACGGAAAAACGCTTGACACTTCCTCCTGCCTGCGTGAAAGCGTTTGCACCAACAAGAGTCACAACCACATTTCAACCGATAAAGTTATTGACGCTTCGGTCTGTATTCTTCCGGAAAAAACCTGGTTCATAAAGAACATGAGCCATGTTGAATACGGCAGAGAGCAGGACAGCGGCAGACTTCTTGTCTGGCTTTCAACCTCCGAGGAGCCCGTTGACGTGAGGACAAATCCGCTTTATCCGCAGTTCCTTTCGCTTGACAGAAGCAGCGGAAAATGCACGTCGCTGACCGAGGGAGCCGAAATTCCGTCGGACGCTCAGCAAAAGAGCTTCCTTGAAAAGCTTGACGATTGGTTCGGACGTATGCTTGCGTTCATCAGAGCGTTCTTTTTTAAGGCCGTATAAAATATTTGAAAAAACACTTTACACCACGGTTCATATTTAGTAAAATATTTGTATAGGTATTTACAGGGTACACCGAGCAATATCGACATTTTTCACAAGACGGTAAAACAAAGCTGCGCACTGTTCTGCGCAGTCAGAACCCGATTTCAGCTTTTTGTGTTCCGGAAAGGACGGTCATTAAAAATGCAGAATGTATATAAGAGGATCCTTCTCAAGCTCAGCGGAGAGGTTCTTGCCGGTAAGGACGGAAAAGGCATTGACTTTGAAACGGTTAATAAAATTTGCAGGGCGGTCAAGGACTGCGCCGATCTCGGCGTGCAGATAGGTCTTGTTGTCGGCGGCGGAAACTTCTGGCGCGGACGCAGCAGCGGCGAGATGGACCGCACAAGAGCCGACCACATGGGAATGCTTGCAACGGCGATGAACTCCCTTGCCCTTGCCGATACGCTTGAGCAGCTCGGCGTTCCCGTAAGAGTGCAGACGGCAATCTCCATGCAGCAGGTTGCGGAGCCTTATATCAGAAACAAAGCGGTCCGCCACCTTGAAAAGGGCAGAGTTGTCATCTTCGGCTGCGGAACGGGCAACCCGTTCTTTTCAACCGATACGGCGGCGGCTCTTCGCGCGGCGGAGATTAACGCGGAGATTATCTTCAAGGCAACTAACGTTGACGGCGTTTATGACAAGGATCCGAACAAGTATCCCGACGCGGTAAAGTATGACACCCTTACCCACAGCGAAATCCTTGAAAAAGGCCTTGCCGTAATGGACAGCACCGCCGCCTCGCTTTGCCGGGACAACAAAATCTCTATCCTTGTCTTTAACCTCAACGACCCGGAAAACATTGTCCGCGCCGTTAAGGGCGAAAAAATCGGAACGATAGTGTCGTAACGGGGCTTTGGTAATAATTGCTGTTGTGTGGGCAATCGCAGCTTAACAGACCGGCTGAGCATTTTCATAAAATTTATTAAACATTACATCAGTAAAAGGAGTTATCATTATGCAAGAAGTATTTGAAAAAGCCAAAACAAAAATGGGCAAAACCGTGAACGCTCTCAAGAGCGAATATGCAGGCATCCGTGCAGGAAGAGCCAATCCGCAGATTCTCGATAAGCTGACCGTTGATTATTACGGTACGCCGACTCCCGTTGGCCAGCTTGCCTCCGTTTCCGTTTCCGAAGCGAGAGTGCTTGTTATTCAGCCGTGGGACAAATCCGTTCTCAAGGGCATTGAAAAGGCCATTCTTGCCTCCGATATCGGAATCAATCCGCAGAACGACGGAACGGTTATCCGCCTGACCTTCCCGCCCCTCACCGAGGACAGAAGACGCGAGCTTGTTAAGGAGGTTCAGAAGATTGCCGAAAACTCAAAGGTTGCCGCGCGCTCAATCCGCCGCGACTGCATTGAAAAGCTCAAGGCAATGAAGAAGAATTCAGAGATTACCGAGGATGACCTCAAGGACGGAGAAAAGGAAATTCAGAAGATTACCGACAACTGCATCAAGGATATTGAAGCCGTTGCCGACGCAAAAGAAAAAGAGATTATGGAAATCTGATTACGATTGACCGGACGGCGGTCAAAAAAGCAAAAAAAGAGGCTGCGGCGTTTGCGGCAGCCTCTTTAAGCAGGTTTCAGAGTGCAGACAACAGGATTTTTATTCCACTGCGTGAAAGTATTTTTTAAGAAGGAGCCGTAAAATGGAAAAAGAACATATCGTTCTGCCCGAACACATTGCAATAATCATGGACGGAAACGGCCGCTGGGCGAAAAAAAGGGGTCTTGAGCGCACCGAGGGTCATAAGGTCGGCGCGGAGGTTTTCAGGAAAATTTGTCAGTACGGCTCCGATATCGGCATAAAGTATATGACCTTTTATGCTTTTTCAACCGAAAACTGGAAGCGCTCCGCTTTTGAAGTCGGAACAATTATGAACCTTTTCAGAAAGTATCTTGAAGAGATGGAGGAGCGTGAGGGTGAAAACGAGGAGGCCGGCTATAACATTCACTTTATCGGCTCACGGGAGGGTATGCCCGAGGATATTGCACAGCTTATGAATGTTGTTGAAGCACGCTCAAGCGATAAAGACAAAATACATATTAACATTGCCGTGAATTACGGCGGCAGGGACGAGATTGTCCATGCGGCAAAACGCCTTGCAAAAAGGATTGAAAAAGGCGAGCTTTCTCCCGAGGATATTACGGAGGAAGCAATATCGGATAATCTTTACACCGCCGGTCAGCCCGACCCCGACCTTGTTATCAGACCGAGCGGAGAAAACAGACTTTCAAATTTCCTCATCTGGCAGTCAGCCTACGCCGAGTTTTATTCAAGCGACGTCCTCTGGCCGGACTTTACGCCGGAGGATCTTGACAAAGCAATTGAGGAATATTCAAAACGCAACCGCCGCTTCGGCGGAATATAAAATGTGAAAGAAAGGACAGAAAAGCGCTTTTCTGTTTTGGTATAGATGTATGAAAAAAATCAAGTTCAAAGGCGAGCGCACAAGGTCAACGCTCATTATCGTTGCGGCGCTTATTGCTTTTCTGGTTTCAATCTGCGCGGACTTCAGGCTCGGCTACACATTGCTTGTTGCCGCCGTGGCTCCGATGGCAACGTATGAGCTGATGCACGCCTGCTCGGTGAAAAGTCCGCTGCTTTATGCCGTTGCCTGCGCCGCAAGCGCCTTTTCCGCTTTTTATGTCAGCTATGACATACCGCTCAAAGCAGTCGGCGTTTTTGTCAGCTTCTATGCGCTTACTCTGCTTTTCCTTGCGGTAATTCTGAACAAGGAAATCAAGTATGTTGACTCTGTTGTAACGCTGTTTGCCTCCGTTGCAATTCCGTATTCGTTCACTTGTTTCATTCGTCTCAACGATATTGCAAAGCTCTCTCCCGAAAAGCTTTCCCACCATGAGGGCGCATTCCTTGTTATGCTTGCTTTTTCATGTTCATGGCTGACGGATTCGTTTGCTTTCCTTGTCGGACGCAAGTTCGGAAAGCACAAAATGACGCCGAATATCAGCCCGAAAAAGTCTTTTGAAGGCGCAGTTTTCGGAACGCTTATTACCGCCGCAGCCAATGTTCTTTTGCTGTTCTGTTATTCGCTCGGAACGGGCAGGCTCGGGTATCACGCTTTCTTCGGTGAAAGCGCAATGAAGTATATCTATATTGTTCCGGTTTCCTGCGTTCTTTCTGTTGTCAGTATGTTCGGTGACCTTGCCGCATCCGTGCTCAAGCGCAATGTCGGAATCAAGGATTACAGCAATCTTCTTCCCGGTCACGGAGGAATAATGGATCGTTTTGACAGCACTATGTTTGTTCTTCCCGTGCTTTACGGAATCTATGCGCTGATATACGCATAATTTTAAGGTGAAAGAAAATGACTGAAAAGCTTTCAATTTTAGGCTCAACAGGCTCAATAGGCACTCAGGCGCTTGATGTTTGCGAAAATGCAGGCATCGCCGTCACTGCCCTGACGGCGAACAGCAACGCAAAACTCATTGAAGCACAGGCAAGGAAATTCAAGCCGAAAAAGGTTGCCCTTGCCGATGAAAACGCCGCAAAGGAGCTTAAAATCCGTCTCGCTGATACTGATATCAAGGTTCTCGGCGGTCAAAAGGGCGTTTGCGAATGTGCACAAGAGGAAACGGCAGACACTGTTCTCAACGGCATTGTCGGAATGGCCGGTCTTGAGCCGACCCTTGCGGCACTGAACGCAAAAAAGGGGCTTGCCCTTGCAAACAAGGAGACTCTTGTTGCTGCAGGCAGCCTTGTAACCCGCACCGCAAAGGAGAATAATATCAGTATTCTTCCCGTTGACAGTGAACACAGCGCGATTTTTCAGTGCCTTCAGGGGATGAATAAAAAGCAAGAGCTTAAATCAATAATACTAACGGCGTCGGGCGGCCCCTTCTTCGGAAAAACAAGGGCGGAGCTTGAAAACGTAACCGTTGCCGAGGCGCTCAGGCATCCCAACTGGAGCATGGGCGCAAAAATTACCGTTGACAGCGCAACGATGATGAACAAGGGACTTGAGCTTATCGAGGCGGTCTGGCTTTTTGATGTTTCGCCGTCTGAAATTCAGATTGTTGTTCACCGCGAAAGCGTTGTTCATTCGCTGATTGAATATGTCGATAACTCCGTAATTGCGCAGCTCGGCGTACCGGATATGAGAATACCGATCCAGTATGCGCTGACTTATCCGGAAAGAATACCCTCCCCGGTGAAGCGTCTTTCTCTCAGCGATTACAATAGTCTCACTTTTTCAAAGCCGGATTACGATACTTTCCGCTGCATCAGTCTTTGCCGCTCGGCAATTGAAAAGGGTGGTCTTTTCCCTGCAATTGCAAACGGTGCGAATGAAAAGGCCAACGAGCTTTTCCGCAACGGCAGAGCAGGCTTCCTCCAGATTGCTGACCTTGTTGAGGCGGCAATTTCAAACGGCGTTTCAAAGGATAATTATACGCTTTCCGACGTTCTTGAAGCGGACAAAGCCGCAAGAGAGTTTGTTGAAAGCCATGTAAGGTGATAGAATGAAATTGAATTTTCTCGTAACTTTTTCGGCGGTCTGGAGCAAGGCGTGGCCGATTCTTGTTGCCGTCCTCTTTTTTGGATTGATAATCTTTATCCATGAGTTCGGACACTTCATTTTTGCAAAGCTTTTCAAGGTCAAGGTCAACGAGTTTGCGCTCGGAATGGGACCGACCATCCTCAAAAAGCAGGGCAAGGTTACAAAGTATGCCCTGCGCCTTTTCCCGATAGGCGGCTTTGTCAGCATGGAGGGCGAGGACGAGGAAAGCGAAGATGAGGGCGCGTTCTGCAACAAAAAGCTCTGGCAGAAGATGATAATCGTTGCCGCAGGCGCAACCTTTAACATTATTCTCGGCGTGCTGATTTGCGTACTGATTGTTGCCGGCGTCGGTTCAAACCAGAAAGATCCCCTTGTTGGAACAAACACGATTTCACAGTTTTATGAGGGCGCAGTCAGCAACGGCGAAAACGGACTGATGGTCGGAGACAAGATTCTGAAGATTGACTCAAGGCGTGTGTTTTCCGATTACGATATAAGCTTTCTCATGCAGCGCAACAACACGGGAAAATACTCCTTTGTTGTTGAGCGTGACGGAAAAAAGATTGAGCTTCCCGAAGTCAACTTCGCCGTCCGTACCGGCGGAAACTTTTCCTATGATGAAAGCTGCGTCATTTCCTCTGTGAGTTCCAAGCTCAAAAAAGCCGGACTCAAGGACGGAGACAAAATCATTGCCGTCAACGGCGTTAAGATTGCAACAAACCAAGCGCTCATGGAGGAAATCGGCAAGGATAAGGATTACTCGATTGACTTTACCGTTCTGCGCGGCGATGAGGAAAAGACCTTTGAAAAGGTCAAAATGCAGACCGTAACTGTTTTTGATTTTTCAATCCTCGGCGAGGAAAGAGGATTTCTGAATGTTGTCGGCGGTGCTTTCAGATATACTGCCACAATGTCAAGAATGGTATATCTCAGCCTTTTTGATATTATTCGGGGAAGATACGGATTCAACGACCTTGCGGGGCCGATAGGAACTGTTTCCGTTATTGCCGATGTTACCGAGCAGAGCGTTCAGAGTGCAGACTGGAGCGCAATGCTCATGATTATGGCACTCATTACGGTGAATATCGGAGTTTTCAATCTTCTTCCGATACCGGCGCTTGACGGCGGAAGACTGTTTTTCATGTTCGTTGAGCTTATCACAAGGAAGAAGATACCCCCGAAATATGAAAACTGGATTCATGCCGCAGGTCTTGTTCTGCTCCTTGTTTTCATGGCGGTAATCTCCGCAAGCGATATCTGGAAGTGGATATCGGGAATAGGCTTCATGTAAATTCAGAAATCAGATGTTGGACAGGTGCTTTTATGATTGAAAGACGAGAAAGCAAAAAGGTTAAGGTCGGAAACATTTTCATCGGCGGGAACAGCCCCGTTTCTGTTCAGTCAATGCTCAATGCAAAAGCGCATGACATTGAAAACAATGTCAGACAGGCTATAGCACTTGAAAAAGCCGGGTGTGAAATTATCCGTGTTGCAGTGCCGGATCTTGAGGCGGTGAAAACCGTTGCCGCACTCAAGGAGAACATTTCCGTTCCGATTGTTGCGGACATTCACTTTAATTATAAAATTGCGCTTGAATGTGTTGAGGCAGGAGTGGACAAGGTACGCATTAATCCGGGTAACATAGGCGACGACGCAAATGTGAAAGCTGTTGCCGAAAAATGCCGTTCAAACGGCGTGCCTATCCGTATCGGCGTGAATTCCGGCTCGGTTGAAAAGCATATACTTGCAAAATACGGTGCGCCGACTGCGCAGGCAATGGCGGAAAGCGCAATGTATCATGTAAGGCTCCTTGAAAGGTTTGACTTTGACGATATCGTAATTTCAATCAAATCTTCAGATGTCCCGACAATGATTAAGGCATATAAAGAGGTTGGAGCAATGTGCCGCTATCCGCTTCACCTCGGAGTTACGGAGGCCGGAACAAAGCGGATGGGAATGCTCAAATCCGCTGTCGGAATCGGATCGCTGCTGACGGACGGCATCGGAGATACAATACGTGTTTCCCTCACTGCTGACCCGACCCAGGAGGTTTATGCCGGACTTGATATTCTCAAGGCTGCCGGTCTTCGCAACGACACACCCACACTTGTTTCCTGCCCCACCTGCGGACGGACAAAGATTGACCTCATCTCCCTTGCGCAAGAGGTTGAAGAAAAGCTAAGAAGCGTCAAAAAGCCGATTAAAGTTGCAGTTATGGGCTGCGTTGTCAACGGACCGGGAGAGGCGAGGGAAGCCGATGTCGGAATAGCCGGCGGTGACGGTTGCGGCCTTGTTTTCAGCCATGGCGAAATCCTCAGGAAAGTCAGGGAAGATGAGCTTGTCTCTGAACTTATGAAAGAAATAGACAATTTATAATATAAGGAAAAGCATATAATAAAATGGAAAACAACGGTTTTATTTCGGTTTTCGGTGAAATACCGGAAAACGAACAGGCCTCTGCCGCCTTTTCCGGCTGCAGAATTGATAACATCAGAATACATTTTGAGAGCAGGAAAATGGAACTTGAGCTTTCCTTTCCCGCTCTTGTTTCAGAGCCTGAAATTGAGTGTGTTGAAGAACTGCTCAAAAGCAGGCTCGACCTTTCGGAAATTGAAATCTTTCCTAAGATGCCGTCTGCACTTTTTTCGGAGGGATACTTTTCTTCCCTTGTCCGGAAAGTCAACTCGTCCGTTGCGGCGAGCAACGGCTTTTTTGTTGGCGCAAGCGCAGGTTTTGACGGAACAACGCTTTCGGTTAACCTCACCCACGGCGGAAAGAACATTCTTGAAGCCTGCGGATGCAAGGACTTTATGGAAAGACTCATTCTTGACCGCTTTTCAAGAAAGGTTGCCGTTGAGTTTCTCGGTGATGAAATATCCGTTGAGGATGAAGCATATACCGAGATGATAAGGACAGCCGAGGACAACAACCTGCGTGCAAAGGGAATTGATCCCGAGGAAGTACGCGCTGCAGCAACAATGCCGAAAGAGCATAAGATCATTGAGGGAATACCGCTATACTTTGAAACCGCTCATCCCGTACTCGGAAATAAGATCACCAAAAAGCCCCGTCCGCTTTCGGAAATAAGCATTGAAGACGGCTCCTGCGTTGTCTGGGGCGATGTCTTCGGTCTTGAGGTCAGGGAAACAAGGGACGGCAGGAGTAATATTGTTACCTTCAATATCACCGACCGTACATACGCTTATTCCTGCAAGATATTTGAAAAAAAGGAGTACTGCGCCCATATTCTTGAAAAGGTCTCCGACGGTGTAACGCTTCTTATCAGGGGCGATTTGACATTTGACAAATATTCGGGCGAAACCGTTATTAGCCCGAAGGCAATCTCAACAATCAAGAAGATTCCGCCGATTGACGATGCGCAGGAAAAGCGCGTTGAACTGCATTTGCACACAAAGATGTCCATGATGGACGGCATGACGGACGCAAAGCTGCTTGTCAAGCGTGCAATTGCCTGGGGACACAAGGCCATTGCTATCACAGACCACGGCGTTGTTCAGGCTTTTCCGGAGGCTATTGCCGCCGCAGACGGAAAAATCAAGGTTATTCTCGGCATGGAGGGCTATTTTATCAACGATGACGAGCAGAGCTTTGAGGACTGGAAAAAGGAAAAAAAGGCGAAATACTTCCACCAGATAATCCTTGCAAGGAACAGCACGGGACTTAAAAATCTCTATAAACTCATCTCCCTTTCAAACGTTAAATATTTCCACCGAAGACCGATCATTCCCAAAAGCGAGCTGATGCGGTACCGTGAGGGACTCATAATCGGCAGCGCGTGCGAGGCCGGCGAGCTTTACCGCGCGATAGCCACAGGTCAGAGTGATGAGACGATTTTGAAGATCGCCTCGTTCTATGACTACCTTGAAATTCAGCCCTGCGGAAACAACCGATACATGATTGACAGCGAGCGTTTTCCGCTTGTCAACAGCATTGAGGATATTCAGGATATGAACCGGAAAGTGATTCATGTTGCGGATGCACTCGGAAAACCAGTTGTTGCAACCTGCGATGTTCACTTCATTGACCCCGAGGACAGCGTTTTCAGAGCGATCCTCATGGCAGGTCAGGGATTTCCGGATGCGGACAGGCAAGCTCCGTTGTTCTTCCGCAACACGAAAGACATGCTTGCGGAGTTTGATTATCTCGGCGAGGAAACGGCAAGGGAAGTAGTAATTGAAAACCCCGGAAAAATTGCGGACATGATTGAAGAGCTGACCCCGATTCCGAGCGGAAACTATCCGCCCTCCCTTGAGGGTGCCGATGATGAACTCAAACGGCTCTGTTGGGAGAAAACAAAGCGACTTTACGGCGATCCTGTTCCCGAATATGTTGCCTCCAGACTTTCGAGGGAGCTTGACTCAATAATCAAGCACGGTTTCGGTGTTTTGTATATGATTGCACAGAAGCTTGTTAAAAACTCCGAGGATCACGGCTATCATGTCGGCTCCCGTGGTTCAGTAGGTTCTTCCTATGTTGCAAATGCTTCCGGAATTTCCGAGGTCAATCCGCTTGCACCGCACTACCGCTGTCCTAAGTGCAAGCACTCGGAGTTTTTCCTCAAGGGCGAAGTCGGTTCGGGTTATGACCTTCCGAAAAAAGATTGCCCGGAATGCGCAACACCGATGGAGCGTGACGGTCACGACATTCCGTTTGAAACCTTCCTCGGCTTCAAGGGCGACAAGAGCCCTGATATCGACCTGAATTTTTCAGGTGAATACCAGTCAAGGGCACATAAGTATACTGAAGAGCTTTTCGGCTCCTCCCATGTTTTCAAGGCGGGTACGATTGCTACCGTTGCGGATAAAACGGCATTCGGCTTCGTCAAAAAGTACCTTGACGAAAGGGGAAGAAAGGTTTCCCGTGCGGAGGAGGCAAGGCTCACAATCGGATGCACCGGTGTCAAGCGCACGACCGGTCAGCATCCGGGAGGAATGGTTGTTGTTCCGAACGCTTTTGAGGCGGAGGACTTCACCCCCGTTCAGTATCCGTCCGACGACGCAACAAAGGGGCAGACCACAACTCACTTTGACTTCCATGCGCTTCATGACACAATTCTGAAGCTTGATAACCTCGGTCACGATGTTCCGACGCTTTATAAGCACCTTGAGGATCTGACGGGAATCCCCGTTATGGAAACGGACATCTGCGACCCGAAGATTTACGAAATGCTGACAAGTCCGGCGCCGCTCGGCGTCACGGCGGAGGACATTGACTGCCCGACAGGAACGCTGACGATTCCGGAAATGGGAACTCCGTTTGTTATTCAGATGCTCCTTGACGCACAGCCGAAGAACTTTTCCGACCTTTTGCAGATTTCCGGCCTTTCCCACGGAACGGATGTCTGGCTCGGAAATGCGCAGGATCTCATCAAGGACGGAATCTGCACAATTTCCGAGGTTATCGGAACAAGAGACAGCATCATGGTTTACCTTATGCACAAGGGTCTTGAACCGAGCCGTGCTTTCAAGATTATGGAAACCGTCCGAAAGGGTCTCATTGCAAAGGGCAAGGTCTCCGCAGAAGTCTGGGAGGGCATGGAGAAGGATATGCGTGAGCATGATGTTCCCGAATGGTACATCAAGTCCTGCTATAAAATCAAGTATATGTTCCCGAAAGCTCACGCCGCCGCCTATGTCAGTGCGGCTTTGAGACTCGGCTGGTACAAAATATACAGACCGCTTGAATACTACGCCGCCTTTATGACCGTTCGCGGCGGAGACATTGACGCCGCCGCAGTTATTGAGGGCAGAGCGGCAGTAAAAAAGCGCATGGCGGAAATCAAGGCGGCTGGCAAAGATGCGGCTCCAAAGGAGCAGAATATGTTCCCCGGTTTGCAGGCTGTCAACGAGATGATGGCGCGCGGAATAGAATTTTTACCCGTTGATATCTATAAATCCGACGCAAGCGTCTACAAAATTGAAGACGGAAAAATCCGTATGCCGTTCAGCGCACTCAGCGGTGTAGGTGAAAACGCCGCAGTCGGACTTGCAAAAGCAAGGGAGGGAACCCACCGCTTTGTTTCGGTTGATGACTTTGCCGCAAGGGCGGGCGCGTCCAGCGCCGTTATTGAAGCATTGCGCCAGGTGGGAGCACTCAAGGGTATTCCGGAAACCAGGCAGATCAGCCTGTTTGATTTTTGAATGAGGAGAGGTGAGCAAAACGGATATCGAACTTTATGAGGGCGAGCGGCTTGATCCGCTCGGCGGAGGTCTTTCCGTTGTTGTTTCAAAGGATCATATTTTCGGTACGGACGCTGTTTTGCTTTCCCACTTTTCAAATATCAGGAAGAAGGACATAGCCTGCGACATGGGAACGGGTTGCGGAATTATTCCCTTGCTCTGGTGCAAAAAACAGACAGGACAGCTTTTTGCTGTTGAAATTCAGGAAAAGGCGTGCTCCCAGCTTGAACGCTCGCTCGTTTTTAACAGTCTTTCTGAAAGAGTAACCGTTGTCAATCACGACTTGCGCAGTCTGAAAGGTGTTCTGCCGTTCGGAGCGTTTGACCTCGTAACGATGAATCCGCCTTATAAAAAGGTCGGCGCAGGAATTGAAAGCGCGAGCGAAAGCGACAAAATTGCAAGGCACGAAACAATGTGCTCAATTGATGACTGCTGCGAAGCGGCGGCAAAGCTTTTGCGCTTCGGCGGAAGATTTTGCCTTTGCCACAGACCTGAACGCCTTTGCGATGTTGTGGTCAGTATGCGCCGGCACAACCTTGAGCCGAAAAGGCTTCGCTTCGTCTCCAAAAATGAGGGCAGTGCTCCATGGTTATTTCTTGTTGAGGGAAAGCTCGGTGCAAACAGCTTTGTCAGTATTGAAAAGAATCTTTATATTGAGACTCCGGACGGAAAACCGTCAGAGGAGCTTCTGAAAATTATGGGAGATTACACGGAGGGAAGAAGATGAGCGGAAAGCTGTATATTGTCGGAACACCGATAGGAAATCTCGGCGATTTTTCGCCGCGTGCGGTTGAAACGCTCAACGACTGCGACTTCATTGCCGCCGAGGATACGAGGGTAACGCTCAAACTCCTCAATCATTTTGAAATCAAAAAGCCGATGATCAGCTATTTTGAGCACAACCGCCGCGAGAAAGGCGAGATTATTGCAGAAAGAATCCTTGCCGGCGAAAACTGTGCCCTTGTCACGGATGCCGGAATGCCGGCGGTTTCCGATCCCGGCGAAGACCTTGTTGCCCTCTGCCACGAAAAGGGGATAGATGTTAAAGTCGTTCCCGGCCCGTCAGCTTTTGTTGCGGCTGCGGCGCTTTCGGGTCTTCCGGTCGGCCGCTTCACCTTTGAGGGCTTTCTCAGTGTGAACAAGCAAAGCCGCCGCGAGCATCTGCTTTCTGTCAGTCACGAAAAAAGGACAATGATTTTTTATGAAGCACCGCACAAGCTTTCTGCAACGCTGAAAGATCTTTTTGAAACACTCGGTGACCGAAGAATTGCAATTGTCCGTGAGATCACCAAAATCCACGAGGAGGCAATCCGAACAACGCTGAAAGAGGCCGCGGAAAAATATTCCGAAACACCGCTCAAGGGAGAATTTGTTCTCGTCATTGAGGGCGAAAGTGAGGAAAAGGCCGAAGCCACGCTTGAGGACGCGGTCACCCTTGCAAGGGAATATATAAAAGAGGGACTCAGCGCCTCCTTTGCCGCAAAAAAAGCGGCAGCGGAAACAGGTCTCAAAAAGGGCGATATCTATAATCTTATTAAGGAGGCTTAATTATGGCAGAGTGGTTTCGCGAGTACTGGCCGTATGCGCTGGGCTTTGTTGGCGTGTGCATTTTTGCGTTTTTTATCTTCCGCGCCGCGGCAAAAGCATATTCGGCTCATAAAAAAAGCTATAAAGCAGAGGAAGCGTATATAATAAGGCTCAAAGCCCTTAAGGAAAAGTATGTTCCTCTGACAGGGGAGACGATTGAAAACGCTCCGGACGGCGAGCTTTTAGAGGGTACCGCGCTCGGCATACAGCTTTTTCTTCAAAAGCAGGAGGACATGGAAGCGGAGTTTTTGCTTCTGCCCGAAGAAAAAAAGCTCATCTATACTTTGGACGTTTTTGTTTCCGATAAGACTCTTGACAGCTTTTTCAGGAGCAACACGGAAATACTCAAAAGCCGCCTTGTTCCGGCGCTTTCACTTGTCGGACTTTCCGAAGATGCCAAACGCATTTTGCCCGTTGCAAAAATGTTTGACGATAAGGATGAGGAGACCTCGCTCAACGAAAAAAAGCTCACAGAGCTGGACAAAGAGCTTGAAAATGAGGATTTTTTAAGTTTTATTAAGCTTTCTGCCGCAAAATATATAAAAGATAATGCAGAAATATTTGTTGATCGGGGATAGCTTTCGGCAAATCGGTTGCCTGACACGATTGACTTTTTTCTTTTGAAAGGGTATAATACTACTTATTGCCCGTATTAACAGATTGGAGGCTATCATATGCGCAAGCTGTTGCCGTTTATATTGGCTTTTGCGATAATTGTCTGCCTTGCCGCCTGCAAGGATAAAAATGAGCCGTCGGGAGAGAACACTATCGGAACAAGCTCACCGTCAGGTTATGCTGCTTCTCCGGTATCGCAAAGTCAGAACGCCGGCGTCAATAATCCCGCAGGCGAAAGCGTTCCCCAGACCTATATTCTCACCACTGCGGCCGATATGACTGTGCCGACTGTTTTGACCACTGCGTTCAACGTTGCGAACGAAAGCGTTTCAAACGATCCTTTCACCACTCAACAGGTAACAACGGACATCAGCCTCACCGTTGCTCCGATAACCGCGCCGGTTGTCAACACCACCGCGCTGCCCTCCGTTCCGACGGTAAGCACAACAGACGGCGAAAAAACCTCCGACAGTACGGACAGCAAAACAACAACCAAAAAGAAGCAGGAATCAACAACAAGCGCTTCAGCAAAGGCGGTCAGCATTATTGACGCCGGAGTTGGCCTTGACGGCAGCGGAAAGCGCATCATATATTCCATTGATCCCTCCTGCGGAAGCTTCAAGTCTAATTCAACCGTAATTTCCGTAACCGTTGACGGCGAGGAATATGACAACATACCCTGCAAAATCAGCGCAAGCAATCTTGACGCAAGCGGTTGCCAGCAGGTGTTTATCGACCTGAGCGCAGTTGAAGACCTTGCCGAGGGCTCAACGGTCAGCTTCAGCGTTCCTGCGGCTTTCCTCAACTCCAAGGACGGAAAAAGCTACGGCAAATCCTTCGGAAACACCATTGTTGTATAAAAGGAACCCTGCGTTCAGCGCTTTTAGGCAAAAAATAAAGCTATAAATTACAGAAAGCAAAGATGAAAAAGCTTTTTGTAATTTATGGCTTTTTTGTTTTTATTTATTATATTGCATCTGTTTATATTTTTTTGTGTGTTTGTTAACAATTATGAAAACGATATGATAACATCGCTGATTTTTGTTCATATTTTTAAGAGGAAAATATTGACATTTATTTATATAAATGATAATATTTATAAGAAAATATGCTTTGGCGTATTTCTCTGCAAAAAACAGAAAAAACGATTTTCAAGTCGGTCAGTTGGCGCTTCGCCGTAAAACGAAAAAACCGGAATCTTATCTGTCTTAGCCGGGAGCGTTTGCCGCTCCTTGCTCTGCGGAAAATACCGCCTCAAGGCAATTTTTTAGTTCATATTTTAAATGGAGGAAAGAAAAATGAACCAAAAATTCAAGTCAGGCAAAAAAGTTTTATCCCTTGTTCTCTCGGTTCTCATGCTCATGAGCTGCCTTGTTTTTGCACCCGTTGCAAATGCGGCGGAGACATTGCCAAAGTCAGATGTAGACATTGTGTTTGATTGTACAAATGAAATGACTTTGAAACGCGATGGCGGATCTTATACGCTGAGAGTCGACTTTGAAGACGGAACTTCCGAAACTATTAACCTTTTTGGATATAATGGTAAAGATATCCGTGTGGATAGGGATTGGCCTGCGACTTGGGGTTATAAGATAGGCAAGAAAAAGACCACTTTTACA
This sequence comes from Clostridiaceae bacterium, assembly GCA_016293225.1. Classification (GTDB taxonomy): domain Bacteria; phylum Bacillota; class Clostridia; order Oscillospirales; family Acutalibacteraceae; genus UBA6857. The sequence goes on along the minus strand of JAEDEQ010000027.1, from coordinate 221 downwards.
ATTACAGGTGTTACCTCAAAAGTTAAAGCTGTCTATATGGCGATGAATATTGTAAAGGAGTTTTCCGGCGGTAAACTTGTTTATAAGATTTATGCTTATCAGAACGGACAAAGTCTCGGAAACGCTTACAGCTTTAATCAGACCGGCGGAAAATTTTCGAAAAACGAGTATATTTTCGGCGGAGACAGCGGAAACTCCGTTACCTCAAGCACCGCTAAATC
>JAEDEQ010000026.1 GCA_016293225.1 Clostridiaceae bacterium | reverse complement strand
AAAGCAAAATCCGTAGGGGCGTCGCTTGAGGCGCCCGTTGTTTCCCTTTGCGCCGACCGAAAAATTAACGCGAAACATCGGGATTTCGTTGGGTTTTTACGCGGCTGTTTTTGGCAAGGTTCTCGGGCGGCTCCGAGCGCCGCCCGTACGGATTCTGTCTGAAAAAGCAACCCAAAAACACATCGGACGGGTGCAAAACAAGCGCTTTTTTCCGCCTGTGCTGCCGTGTTTGGCCTGTGTAACTGTATTTTTTGACAAAATGCACAATTTTTGTTAAAAAATTTTTGAGACTTTCTAACAAAATAACAAAAACCTCTTGTCTTTTTATCTGTAGAATGATATTATTATCATAATAGGGTAACCATATCAAAAGATTGCTGCGGCGCAAGGAAAACAGCCCTCGCCGGATGAGGTTTTTCCGCTTTGCCGGGCGCAGCTTTTGAAGCGTACGGTTCCCCCGTCACGCCTTGTCCGCCGCGACAACCGGCAGTGACCGTTACTTTTGAGCATAACCCGCAAAAGGCTCAAAAAAAACAAGCGGGTTCTGTTCGGGAAAGGTTATGGTAATATGGAATCAGGAAAACTCAGAAAAGGCGATGATACTGCCCTGTACTTTTTCCATTCGGGAAAGGGCTGCCGTGTTTATGAATACCTCGGCGCGCACAAGACCCCGGGGGAAGACAGCGTGACCTTCCGCGTCTGGGCGCCCAATGCGTCATCTCTCAGTGTTATCGGCGATTTTAACGGCTGGGATGAAAACAAAAACAAAATGTACCGCCTTTCGGACGGTCAGACATGGGAGTGCGTCATTCCCTCGGTCGACCGGTTCGACAGCTATAAATATCTTGTTACCTATCCGGACGGAAAAACCAAGGCCGCAAAGTGCGATCCCTATGCTTTCCACAGCGAAACGCGCCCCGGCGATGCTTCAAAATACTATGAGCTTGACACATACGAATGGAAAGACCTTGACTGGCAAAAAAAGCGGTCAAAGGCCAATCCCTATGAAAGCCCCATGAACATCTATGAGGTTCACGCAGGCTCATGGCGCCGGTATAAGGACAACAGCCCCTTTTCATATCTTGACCTTGCGCGCGAGCTTGTTCCGTACGTCAAGGAGATGGGCTATACCCACATTGAGCTGATGCCGCTTTCGGAGTATCCGTTTGACGGCTCCTGGGGCTATCAGGTTACGGGCTACTTTTCCGCAACCTCGCGCTACGGCACGCCGGACGAGCTGATGCAGTTCATTGATACCTGCCACCAAAACAATATTTCCGTCATTCTTGACTGGGTGCCGGCGCATTTTCCGCGCGATCTTCACGGTCTTTCCCTCTTTGACGGAACGCCCTGCTATGAATACGCCGATCCGCGCAAGGGCGAGCATAAGGATTGGGGAACAAAGGTCTTTGACTACGGCAAAACTCAGGTTGTCTCCTTCCTCATAAGCTCCGCGGCGTTCTGGTTTGAAAAATATCACATCGACGGACTGCGCGTTGACGCCGTTTCCTCAATGCTTTACCTTGATTACGGTCGCGAAAACGGCCAGTGGGTACCCAACAAATACGGCGGAAACGAAAACCTTGAGGCAATCGAGTTCTTCAAAGCGCTCAACTCCGCCATCTTCCGCGAATATCCCTATGCCTTGATGATTGCAGAGGAAAGCACGGCGTGGCCGCTTGTTTCCAAGCCCGTTGACGTCGGCGGACTCGGCTTCAACTTCAAGTGGAACATGGGCTGGATGAACGACACGCTGAAGTATTTTTCCCTTGACGGTCTTTCAAGGAAGTATAACCACAACCTGCTCACTTTCTCGTTCTTTTACGCTTTTTCGGAAAACTTCATTCTTCCTGTCTCGCACGATGAGGTCGTTCACGGAAAATGCTCGCTTATGGGAAAGATGAGCGGAACTTATGACGAAAAGTTCGACACCCTGCGCGCTTTCTTCGGCTATATGACCGCTCACCCGGGAAAGAAGCTGTGCTTCATGGGTCAGGAGTTCGGTCAGTTTACCGAATGGCGCTTTGACGGGGAGCTTGACTGGCTGCTGCTTGACTATGAAAAGCACCGCGCGCTTCAAAGTTATGTTAAAACGCTCAACGGAATTTACAAAAAGTACCCTGAGCTGTGGCAGATTGACTACAGCTGGGAGGGCTTTTCCTGGTGCGTCAGCGACGACTGCAACAACTCTGTTATCGCTTTCACAAGGAAGGACAAAAACGGCGGGGCACTCGTCTGCGTCTGCAACCTGACGAACGTTGAGCGAAACAAATATTCATTCGGAGTTGAAAAGGAAGGAATTTACGAGGTTATCCTTAACTCGGACGATAAAAAATTCGCCGGAGGCGGAAGGGGAACAAAAACAAGGGCAACCTCAAAGGAAAAGCCGATGCACGGCTTTGAAAACAGCATTACCCTTGACCTGCCGCCGCTTTCGTGCCTGTATCTCCTCAGAAAACCCAAGAGCGAAAAAAAGACCGCAAAGAAAAACACCGTTAAAAAGCCAAAACCATTAATAAATTAAGAGTAACAAATATATTAAGGAGGAATTTTATGGCAAAAAAAACAGAATGCCTTGCAATGCTCCTTGCCGGCGGACAGGGAAGCCGCCTCGGCATACTCACAAAGAACATTGCAAAGCCTGCCGTACCCTACGGCGGAAAGTACCGTATTATTGATTTTCCCCTTTCAAACTGCATCAACTCGGGGATTGAAACAGTCGGCGTTCTGACTCAGTATCAGCCGCTTGAGCTGAACGATTACATCGGCAACGGCTCGGCGTGGGATCTTGACCGCGTCCGCGGCGGCGTGCATATTCTTTCACCCTATCAGCAGATTAAAGGTACTCAGTGGTACAAGGGCACAGCCAACGCCATCTATCAGAACATCAACTTCATAGACCGCTATAATCCCGAATATGTTGCTGTCCTTTCCGGCGATCATATCTACAAAATGGACTATTCAAAAATGCTCGCCTATCACAAGGAAAAGAAAGCCGCCTGCACCATTGCAATGCTTGAGGTGCCGTGGGAGGAGGCCTCAAGATTCGGTCTTATGTTCGTCAACGACGACGGCTCCATAAGCGAATTTGAGGAAAAGCCGAAAAACCCGAAAAGCAACAAGGCTTCAATGGGCGTTTACATCTTCACCTGGAGCGTACTGAGAAAGTATCTCATCGACGATGAAAACAATCCCGATTCCGGAAACGACTTTGGCCATGATGTCATTCCGGCAATGCACAGCGCCGGCGAAAGACTTTTTGCCTATCAGTTTGACGGCTACTGGAAGGACGTCGGCACCATCGACTCGCTCTGGGAGGCGAACCTTGACCTGCTTAATCCGAAGGTTGACCTTGACCTTTCGGACAACAGCTGGAAAATTTACTCAAAAACCACCGCCGCCCCGCCGCACTTTATTTCCGACAAGGCTGCGGTTGAAAACTCAATGATTGCCGAGGGCTGCGAAATTGACGGCGAGGTTGACTACTCTATCCTCTTTTCAAACGTTACCGTTGAAAAGGGCGCAACCGTCCGCTATTCTATCGTCATGCCCGGAACGGTTATCAGATCCGGCGCTCTGGTTGAATATTCAATAGTTGCCGAAAACGCCGTTATTGACGAAAACGCCCATGTGGGCAACGACCCGGTCTCAATGAGCAACGCCTATGACGACTGGGGAATTGCCGTAGTCGGCGAAAAGGTTCACATCGGCAAAAATGCTGCCGTTGCCGCAAAGACAATGGTTGACGAAGATGTAAAGGAGGCAGAGTAATGCGCGCTTCAAATGTTCTCGGTATAATTTATTCAAACGTTTATGACGAATACATAAGCGAGCTGACCGGTATCCGCACAATGGGCTCGGTTCCCTTTGCGGGAAGATACCGCCTCATTGACTTTTGCCTTTCCGGAATGGTTAACTGCGGCATCACCAAGGTCGGCGTCAGCACAAAGAGCAATTACCGCTCGCTCATGGATCACCTCGGCTCCGGAAAGCCGTGGGATCTTTCAAGAAAGCGCGGCGGTCTTACTCTCCTGCCGCCGTTCAATGTCGGCGATTCGTCCGGCGTATACAGCCACCGCTTTGAGGCGCTCAGGGGTATGATGAATTATATCTCCCAGAGCGGCAAGGACTATGTCCTTTTCAGCGACTGCAACGTGGTTTGCAATATCGACTATGAAAAGTTCATTGAGACCCATATAGGCTCCGGCGCGGACATCACCATTGCCTATAAGCGCGGAGTGAAGCCTGCCATTGCAAACATTATGACCTTTGACCTTGAAAAGGACAGGATTGTTGAAGCAAGAACAGGCGAGCTCGGCACACAGGCTAAAAACTATTCGCTCAACATTATTATCATGAGCCGCGCGTTGCTTGAAAGGCTTGTCAACAGCGCCGCAACGCTGACGGACGCACGCTTTGAAAACGACATTATTGCAGGCAACACCAAAAGCCTTGACATCAGGGGCTATAAGGTTGAGGAGTATGCGGAAATGATAGACTCGCTGCGCAGCTACTATGATATCAGCATGCGCCTGCTTTCCGGCGCAAGGAAAGAGCTGTTCAAAAAGGACAGACCTATCTACACCAAGGTGCGCGACGATGTTCCGGCAATTTACGGCGTTTGCTCAAAGGCTTCAAACTCCCTCATTGCGGACGGCTGCGTAATTAAGGGAACGGTTGAAAACTGCATTCTTTTCCGCGGCGTTTACATTGCGGAGGACGCGGTTGTTAAAAACTCCGTCATCATGCAGGACAGCTATATAAGCTCCGGCGCAAAGCTCAACTGCGCAATTCTTGACAAAAACGTTGTTATCAGACCGAACCGTGAAATCTCCGGCGCGGAGAGCTATCCCGTATACATCGGAAAGAACATCACCGTTTGATTTTTACGGTTTAGAAAAATATCTATTATCTATTATCTATTATGTATTATCTATTATCTGACGTACGATTACAGCTGTATAAATATAATTGTTTATGTTTGGGTTAGCTGTATGGGCAAGACGGATTCTGTAATATGACGGAAAAGGTGCCGTCAAGAATTGTGCCGTCGAATTATTCAGTCGATACTTAGATAATGTTGAACCGAATGTTTGCGTAAATGCCGCAAACAGCATCTGACCTTAATGCAAGATAATAGATAATGGATAAAAGATAAGAGATAAGAGATAACCGAGCTTATCTCTTTTTATGAAATTTGTTCCGCAAGGAGGAAAAAGCATGAAAGTTTTATTTGTTGCATCGGAAGCGCAGCCCTTTATGGCAAGCGGCGGTCTCGGCGACGTTGCCGGCTCGCTTCCGCAGGCACTGAGGAAAAGGCTCATCGGCTGCCGCGTTGTCATGCCGCTTTATGACACTATAAGTCAGGAGCTGAAGGACTCAATGTCCTTTATCACAAGCATCTCCGTTCCCGTTGCGTGGAGACGCCAGTACTGCGGCGTTTTTCAGGCGAAGTACAAGGGCGTGATATATTATTTCATTGACAATCAGTATTACTTCAAGCGCGACCGTATCTACGGCCATTATGATGACGCGGAACGCTTCACGTTCTTTTCAAGAGCCGTGCTTGAAATTCTGCCGCACATTGATTTTAAGCCCGACATTATCCACTGCAACGACTGGCAGTGCGCGCTGACCCCGGTGTTCTATACCACAATGTACAGCAAGGATCCGTGGTATCAGGGCATAAAGACCGTTTTTACCATTCACAACATTCAGTATCAGGGAACCTACGGCATGGATCTTGTCGGCGACGTTATCGGGCTCAAGCCGGAGGACTCAAAAATTGTTGAATATGACGGCGACGTCAACTTCATGAAAGGCGCCATTGAATGTGCGGACAAGGTGACCACAGTTTCTCCGTCATACGCGCAGGAAATTCTTGACCCGTGGTACAGTCACGGTCTTGACACCATTCTCAAGGCAAGGCAATGGAAGCTTCAGGGTATCCTCAACGGAATTGACACCGAAAGCTACGACCCCGAAACCGACGCGGCGATTGCGGAAAACTACAATGTTGATTCGGCCGAAAAGGGCAAAGCCGCAAACAAAAGAGCCTTGCAGGAAAATCTCGGTCTGCCCGTCCGTGCGGACGTTCCGATGATCGGCATCGTTTCCCGCCTTGTTTCGCACAAGGGTCTTGATCTTATCAGGGGTATTTTTGACGAGTTTCTTTCAACAACGGACGTTCAGGTTGTTGTTGTCGGCTCGGGAGATTGGCAGTATGAAAACTACTTCAGAGAGCTGTGTAACCGTTATCCGGGCAAAATTGCCGTCAGAATCGGCTTTGTACCCTCGCTTGCACGGAAGATCTACGCTTCGGCAGACCTCTTCCTGATGCCCTCAAAGAGCGAGCCGTGCGGTCTTTCGCAAATGGTTGCGCTGCGCTACGGAACGCTTCCCATTGTCCGCGAAACAGGCGGCCTGCGCGACTCCGTTACCGACAGCGGCGACGGAAAGGGCAACGGCTTCACCTTCAAAACCTACAATGCGCACGATATGCTCGGCGCGATACGCAGGGGACTTGAGGCTTACTATAACAAGCCGCATTGGAATGAGCTTGTTAAGCGTGCAATGGAATGCGACTTCAGCTGGGGCAGAAGCTCGAACGAATACATCAAATTGTATAAGCAGCTGCTTTAATTTTGAGAAAACAAAAAATTGGGACTGATAAATATGAAAACGCTTTTTCTTCTGCTCTTTGCGGCGGTCAGCGTCGTTCACCTTGCGGCAAGCTTTGTGAGCAACAAAAAGCTGCGCGCCGCAACCAAGGGCTTCATTCTGCTTTTTCTTTTGCTCTATTATCTTTTTGCCGCCGAAAAAAGGAACGGCGTGCTCATTGCCGCCGTTGCAACAAGCTGGCTCGGCGACGTTCTGCTCATTCCGCCCGGAAACGGCTGGTTTGCCGCCGGGGGAATCAGCTTTATGCTTTCGCATTTCTGCTTTATTGCCGTTTACATTATGGCAGTCAATTTTGCAGATGTAAATGTTCTTCTGACCGTTCTTGCTTTCCTTGTTTACTGCGTGCTGATTTTCCTTGTTTTCCGCGCACTCAGAGAGACAACGCCGAAAAAGCTTTACGGCGGAATGATTTTCTATCTGTTCTGCAACGCGGCAATGAACGTTTTTGCGTTCATGCTCCTTGTTTCAAGGCCGTGCGCGGCAACTGCGCTGACCTATATCGGAGCGGTCTCGTTCTTTGCTTCGGACTCGCTTTTGTTCCTGACAAAGTTTTATAAAAAACCGATGTGGCGCGGCCATTTTCCCGTTATGTTAACATACATAATTGCCGAGTTCCTCATCACGCAGGGCATTCTTATGCTTGGGTAAACAAAATTAATGAAAAAATCAATGAAAAATCAAAGCTGCCGCAACGCATTTTTCCGTTGCGGCAGCTTTGTCGGTTTCAGACACTGTTTTTATTCTTCTTCTTTCTTGAGAGACTTGAAGAAATCAAAAATGTAGCCGAGGATTTTTGAAACGAACTCAAAAATTCCGGTGAGATTTGCGGTAAGATTGTCCATTATATTAACCCCCTTTCCGGATATATCAATCGCAGGAATATTTTATCATTTTTGTTTTGTTCTGTCAATCGCGGCCGCGTCTTGCCGGAACAGAGCCGAGAAAAATTTTATCTTTCTGCGCCACAGTGCGACATCTTTCTTTCAAAAAAATTTTTATAATAACCCGGCAACCATATTTTTGAAAGGACGAGCCTTATGAAAACCGAAGAAAAAACCGCGCCGGAAATCAAAAACATAGCCTCTCTAATAATGGACGAGGAAAAGGAGCTTGCTCCGTGGGCAAAGCAGCTTTGCGCCGCGGCGGTGTCCTTCCTGCTTTCGCAGCTCAATGCGCTCGGCACGCTTTCGCCGTTCTGCGCCGCGTTTTTGTCCGGCGTTCCCTTTTCCTGCACTGCGGCGGCGCTCATCGGCGGCGCCTGCGGATATTTTGTTTCCTTTCCGTGGCAGACCGCGCTCAGGTGCAGCGCCGCTTTGCTTTTGTGCGCCGCCTGCCGTACCGTGCTTGAAAAAAAGCTACCCTCGGTTCACAGCGTCCTTGCCTGTCCGTTAGTCGCCTTTTTTTCCTGCTTTGCTTCGTCGGCTGCGGCGGCGTTTTTCGGCGAGACACTGCTGCTGCCGCTGCTTTCTGCCCTTTGCGAGGGTACTGTTGCTTTCTGCGCCTCATACATCTTCATCCGCAGCGAGAAAGCGCAGGTTTTTCGCGGCAGCGCCGCAAGCCTTAGCGCGCAGGATATTGCCGGAGCGGGGCTTTGCCTTTGTGTGCTTTTGCTTTGCGCCTCAGGTCTTGCGCTCGGGCCCGTTGTTCCGGCAAGGACGGCGGCGGTTGTCCTGATTCTTTTTGTTTCCCATTATAAAGGCGCGGCGGTTTCCTGCCTTTTCGGCGTTTGCGCGGCGGCCTCGCTTTCCGTCTCTGCTTCTTCAAGGTTTTTGTTTCCCGTAATCACCGTTGCCTCGCTCGTTTGCGGTGTTTTTGCTCCGCTCGGCCAGTACGCAGTCTCGCTCTCCTTTACGCTCGCCGCTGCGGTAATGTCGTTTTTCGGCGGCTTTTCCCAGCAGGCGTTCTGGAGTCTGCTTGAAATCGGGGCAGGGTGCGCCCTTTTTGCCGCCGTTCCCTCAAAAAAGCTTTTTGCCCTCCACACCGAGCTTGAAAAAAGCTTCCTTTCGTCCGACGATCAGCTCAACCGCCGTGTGTCCGCCTCGCTTCAGCGGGCGGCGCAGACAGTAAGCGAGGTTTCCGATATTGTGACAAAGGTCAGCGCAAGGCTCGATAACGTGATAAACCCGGAGATTAACCGCATCTTTGCCAAATTGCAGCAGAACATCTGCTTCGGCTGCTCGTTCAAAAACGAATGCTGGAGCGAAAACTTCAACGAAACCGCCTCCGATATCCTCACCCTCAGCGGAATTAAAGAACCGGACAGGGAAAAGACAAGGCTTGAAAAGCGCTGTCCGCGCGCAAACGCCCTTGTTTCGCAGGTAAATTCCTGCTACAGCGACTTTGTGACCGGAATGGCGTCAAAAATGAAGGTCAAGGAAATGCGCTCGCTCGTCAGCGACCAGTTTTCGTCAATAGCCGAGTTCCTTTCGGAGTTTGCAAAGCAGGTCTGCGCAAACCGCGTTGTTGATAACGCGCGCTCGCGCTCGCTGCGGACGGCTCTTGCGGACGCGGATATCCATGTTGACTGCGTGAACTATTTCACCAATTCCGGCGGCAGGATAACCATTGAGGTAAACGTGCTTGAAAACGCCTTTGACCTCAATCTTAAAAAAATGAAAACAATTTTTGAGCTGACAACCGGGCGTGTTTTTGAAAAACCGGAGATTGCCGTGCTGGAGCTTCGCTCGGTGATAACGTTTGAGGAAAGGGCGGTTCTGCGCGTTGTGACCGGCTCGTGCCAGATACCGTTCAAAAACGGCAACGTTTGCGGCGACTGCATTGCCGCGCTTCGTGACATGAACGGAAACGAGATTGCCCTGATAAGCGACGGAATGGGTACCGGCGCGCGCGCCGCCGTTGACTCAACGCTCACTGCAACTCTGATGGAAAAGCTGCTTTCCTGCTCATTTTCGTTTGAGAGTGCGCTGAAAACGGTTAACTGTGCGCTGATGGTCAAGTCCACCGATGAATCCATTGCAACCGTTGACGGAATAAGCGTTAACGTATATACCGGCGAAACCGAATTTTACAAGGCCGGGGCTGCGGTGTCGTTCATTAGGCGCGGAAAGGAGGTCACCGCGGTTGAGGAGCAGTCGCTGCCTATCGGAATTATCCGCGACGTTTGCTTTGCACGCAGAAAAACAACGCTTGAATTTGAGGATATTGTGCTGCTGCTTTCCGACGGGGCAACCGCCGGCGACTGCGGCTGGATAAACGACGAGCTGCTTGCGTGGAGCACAAACAACATGGACGACCTTGCCGCGCACATTGCCTCGCTTGCCCGGCTGCGCAGTACAAGGGAGACTGCGGACGATATCACCGTTGTTGCGCTCAAGGTGCTAAGGCGCTCGGCAGTATAAAAAAAGTGAACGAAAAGCTTAACGAAAAAAGAAGAATTTATTACAAATCTCCAACAAGGTATTACAAATGCTTAACCTTTGTTTACAAACCGGTTTCGCCGTTGTATATTACGAATATGGAGATACGGTTTTAAAGCAGCTTTGTGCAAGCCTTTCTCCTTAACTCTTTTCCTGAGGAGATTGCTATGAAATTTCTTAAAGAGCGCGTCCGGAATGTCTGGCGCGGCATTTTTGAGGAAATGTCGGTTGTTGAATACATATCCTGGTGGGTTATTCGCCTGCTTTTCATCTATGCGGTCATAATGCATACCGACGACCGGCAAAGGACGCTTTGCGCCGTCAACATGCTTGCGCTTTATGCGCTGAGCTTTCTGCACTTTATTGCGCCGAAAAACAGCCTTTTTGCCAACATGCCGTACCGTGCACAACATGTCATCAATATTATGGAAATTTGCGGTTCCTTCCTCGGGAACTTCATTAACCTTTATTCCGTTGTTTTTAAGTATGACAGGATTCTCCACGCCGTTTCCGGCCCTGCCGCGGCTGTCGGCGGCTACTTCATCTACAAGGCGATACTCAAAAAGGAAAATCACCTTGACACAATCTCGCCGCTCATGGGTACGCTTTTCGGAACGTTCTTTTCGTTCATGATTATCCCGATTTGGGAAATCACGGAGTTCTTCGGCGACTTCTTCTGGGGTACTCAGAACCAGAGCTATTGGTACGCTCCGTATGACGATGATATCTTTTACAGAATCTTCGGCCACGGCGCGGTCACGGACGGCGGACAGCTTCCGCTCTGGGACACGATGATGGACATGATTGACGCAAGCGTTACCACCGTTGTTTTTGCGTTCATCCTGTACGGCGTGCTGTATGCCGTCATAAAAAGGAAAAACGCAAAGGACAAAACGCAGCTCATATCTGCCGCAAAAATCAAGAAAAAGCCGCTTTCCGGCAATACGGCGGCAATCTGCAAAAACTGAATACCGAAAGAAAACTGCCGCGGCGGGGAAAGTCCTGCTGCGGCAGTTTTATATAAGGGGGTGTTTTTCTCAGCCCAAGGCTTTTTCAGACGGCGCCGCGGTAACAGCGTACTCCGTAACGGTTTCGTTGACGGACTCCTCCTTTTGGTAAACAAGCGAGGCAAGCTCCTTTTCGCTCTGCATATCAAACTGCTTAACGGTGTCTTCACTTATCGTATAAACGTATTTTCCAATGAAGGTTCCGCGGAAAATGTTACAGTAGTCTTTCTTTGATGAATGAACATAGACATTCTTTTCAACAAACTTTCCGTCTTTAACGGTAAAGGTTTTGAAAGCAGGTTTCAGGTAGTAGTAATCATCGCTTATGTCTTCATAGATAACGGGTATGCCGAAAGTGTTTTCGTCAATCGTCACAAAGGCCTTTGCGTCGCTTGAGTCAACATTGCAGTAAGCGTTTTTGATGATGTGCGAGGTCAGCTCCTTCGGGTTCTTTTTGTCGCTGACATCAAAGAGGGAGATTTTGATTTTTGAAAAGTCTGCGCTTTCCTCGTCTCCGTCATAGCCTATGCCTACAAGCAGATTCTGAGACAGCGGATGGAGATACCTTGAAAAGCCGGGGAGCTTCACCTCGCCGAGGATTTTCGGCGCATTCGGCTTTGAAAGGTCAACCGCAAAAAGCGGATCGGTGTTTTTGAAGGTGACAACATACGCCGTATCTCCCATGAAGCGGACGCTTTTGATCTGCTCGTCATGTGCAATATTTTCAAGCTTTCCGATAACTCTCAGGTTTTCGTCAAGGACATAGAGACTGCTGACATCGCAGTCGGTTTTGATGTTATAATCCGTTGTTGCAATGCGGAAATACTTTCCGCTCTGATCCATCATATACTGGCCGTCGCAGGTTCCGGGAACGCTTCCACTGCCTTTGTAGGTAATGTTGTCATCCGCAAGGGCGAACGCATGGATGGCCGTTGAGCGTTTGTCTGAATCATAGTTTTCTACCGCAATATAAAGGGTATCGTTTGAACAATATACCATTCTGCTATCGGCAATGACGGAAACTTTTTTGACTTCGCTGTTTTTGTCCGCAGTGTCATAGCAGCTGACAACGGTATTCACGGTACAGTCGGTTTTGCTTTTGTCAACATACACATCATCGCAGGTGACTTCCCCGCCGTTGACCTTGGGATAAAAGCCGGATTCCTCGTTATAATCAGGTGAAAAACTTGTAACGGTGTATAGCCGGGTGCCTATCATTCTTGAGGTTACAAGGTCTCCGTCCTGAGTAACTCTGCGTATCTCTTTGATATTGTCTCGCTCAGTGATATCAAAAACAACGGAAAGGCTGTTGAGTGATCTGAACGGGTAAATGCAGTCGAAAGAGTATTGATAGGATGCCTGAACGGTGCTTTGTTTTTCCGTTTCATAGCCGGTAACAACAAGCAGGTTTCCGTTCAAAAACATATCTCTCATATAAGCATTGCAGTCCTTTGAGGAGGGCGCAAGCTCAGTCCGGCTCATAAGCTTCATTGTGCCTGCGTCAACAACGGAAAGGGTGTTATTGCTGATGATATACAGGAAGTTTCCGTCTGTTTTAACAATATCCGCCTCGTCAACACCGCTGACCTGCGTGTTCGTTTTGCCGAAGCTCTGCGAAACAGCCGAAGCGGCGCCGCTCAGCGCATCATCGGAAACAGCGTCCATTGCGGTACCGTCAGCCGATTCCACGGCGGCAGCAAAGGTAACAGACTTGTTGTAGAGCTTAAAGCCGTTGTTATTCTTGCGGTAAGCTGCAACGGCGTTTTTGCGGTAATTTTCAAGATCCTTTTCGGTTTTGAATTTTGACATCTCCACCTTTTTTGTTCCGACATCAAGCTCTCGGTACACCTTTTGGGCTTCTTCGGTTTCAGTGTTGTCGGCTTTGGTCTCAGCCACAGTCTCATTCTGGGCTGTGGCAGGGGCATAGTTGACGGTTCTGCGGATTCCGGCGCTTATTTCATACGCGGCAAAGGCGCCGACCGCAACAACGGCAAAGGCTGCAGCGGCGGCAACAATTTTCGGAAATTTTTTAACGTTCCTTTTCTTCTGCGGTACTAAGGAGCTGTCCTTGATTTTTTGAACTATATTTTCCTTTGAAAGACTTTCCGGAAGAGTGATATCCTCGGAAAACAGCTCTTTCATATCATCAAAATTTTCGTTTTTGTTCATAAATTATCACCTCATCATTTCACGCAGTTTTGCAACGGCACGGCTCTTTTTTGAGCGCACCGATCCGCCTTTCATTGAAAGCATTTGTCCAATCTCGCCGCTTGAATAGCCGCCGATAAAGGAGAGCAGAACAACTTCCCTTTCCTCCTTTTCAAGCGCGGCGAGGGCCGTTTTAACAGTGAGCGCTTCAAGCTGTCCGCCGCTGTTTTCGGGAATCTCCTCCGCCAAAAAAAGCTCTGCCCTTTGGAGCGAAAGAGCCTTTTCCCTTTGCTGCTTTTTGCAGCAGTTAAAAAGGATTTTGAAAAGCCACGGCTTGAACGCGCTTTTCTTTTTCAGCTGACCGATTTTTTCAAACGCAAAAAGCGCAGCGTCGCTCACCGCGTCTTCGGCAAGAAAGCGCGAGCCGGTGTAATAAAGCGCAAAGCGGTACATATCCTTTGCATAGACGGAATAAAGCTCGCCGAAAGCGTCGGCATCTCCGTTTTGGGCTTGAACGACAAGATTTTCGATAAAGTCTGAGCTCATAGATCATCGCCCTCCGTTCATAATATTAGATGAAATACCAGCGGCATCTGTTGCAGCAATTTTACAAAAATTTCCGAAAAATTTCAACATACCAAACAAGGCAGCTGCAAAAAATAAAACAGGTACTGTTGCATTCAGCGCAGACCAAAAAGCAAGGAGGTATAAAGGATGGAAAACGAGAGAAAAAGAAAAAACCCTTCGGTTTCCTCAAAGGTTGAGGAAATAGTCCGGATCTGGCGGCCGCGTTCGGACAGTCTTCAAACGGACGTTCTCGGCTCATACACGGGAACGAGCGAATCAGGCGACAAAAGACCGGTTCAGGACGCAGACGACCTTTAAAAAAAGCCTTTCGGCTCGTGCGCAGGCATGGGCCGAAAGGCACGGCAAAAAAGCTTCCGTTGCCGCAATCAGGTCACGAAACATAAATATCAAGCTCTTTCATCGGCAGATCAATACTTAAATTTGTCAGCCTTAACGCCTCGTTTTTGTCGCGGTTAAGCAAAGCTCTGTAGAGACTGAGCTTCTGCTCATAAAGCTGCTTTTTTCCGTGCACCTTGCAGTCAAGCGTCCAGAGATAGAGGCTTTCCGGCTTAAAGGAGTAGTACATCAGCGGCAGCAGCATATTTCCGCTGATAACGGCGGCTTCGTGATGAAACGAAAAGACTGACCCGGCCGCGTCCTCGGGCGTTTTTGCTTCTTTAATTTTTTCCAAAGGCAAAGAAAGCGTGTGCATATCGGCGTCCGTGGCTTTTTCAATGACAAGCGACATACAAAGCGATTCAAGCGAACGGCGCACCTCAAAAAGGGACGCAACCTCGTTTTCTCTCATTGCTCCGCCGTTATAGCGCATTACGGCAACAAGCGTTTCAAGCGTACCTTTCCTGCGATAGTCGCACACAAACGCCCCCTGACGCGGACGGATTTCCACAAATCCGAGCTTTTCAAGCTCGATAAGACCCGCCGTTACAACGGGACGGCTCACCCCCATTAAAGCGCACAATTCGCGCGCGGCAGGGAGCTGCTGTCCGACCTCAAGCTCTCCGGATAAAATCATATTCTCAATTTGCTGAACAAAAAGGTCAGTGAGCGACACTGAGTTAATTTTTGAAAATCCCATAACATCACCTTTGTACTTGGTATTACCAGAAAACTTTTTAAATTTTACCATATAATACACCAAAAAAACAAGTCATAGTTTCAGCAAAACGTTGAAAATTTTTCAGTTTTTCCGAAAAGATTGAAATAATCTTTTTTTGGTGTTACTATTATCGTGAATAAAGCCGTAAGGAGGAGCATTATGGGCAAAAAATACGATGTCATTGTTGTCGGAGCCGGCAACGCAGGGCTTGCCGCCGCCGCAAACACGGCAAAAGCAGGTCTGTCAACTCTGCTTCTTGAAAAGCACAATCTGCCCGGAGGATGTGCAAGCAGCTTCCGCAGGGGACGTTTTGAATTTGAACCGTCTCTCCACGAGCTGTGCAGCGTTGGCACAAAAGAGCGCCCGAACACAGTTTACAAGGTTTTTGACAGCCTGGGCGCAAAAATTGACTGGAGATATGAACATAATATCTTCAGAGTTATCTGCAAGGGTAAAAAAGGGTACGATGTTACGCTGAAAGCAGGCATTGACGACTTTTGCAGCAGCGTTGACGCGGCAGTACCGGGCTGCAAGGAAAACGTCCGCGCTTTTCTTATGCTGAAAAAGAAGATTGACAAGGCGATTGACTACATTTATGCAAAGAAAGGTCATCCCAATCCTCTCACGATGATACTGAAGCATTCCGATTTTATGCGTGTTGCAGGACACAGCGTGGAGCAGGTGATGACTGCGCTCGGAATTCCGAAAGCCGCTCAGGACCTGATTAACACCTATTGGGGCTATCTCGGCGTTCCGACCGATGAGCTTAACGCCATGCATTTCCTCAACATGGTACACGACTATGTTGTTGACGGCGCGGCCATGCCTCACCTGAGGTCGCATGAGCTTTCGCTGTCTCTGACAGACGTCATCAGGAAAAACGGCGGCGAAATCAGATATAACAGCGAAGTTACCAAATTCCTTTACAATAAAGACGGAAGCGCCGCAGGCGTGGAGGTAAACGGCGAAAAGATTTATGCGCGCGAGATAATCTCGAATGTTATACCGAACAATGTTTTCAACAGGAGCGATATGAAATATCTTCCGAAAGAAAATGTTAAGCTTGCAAATGCGCGTGAATTCGGCATTTCCGTTGCAACGGTATATCTTGGACTCGATTGCACCGCCGAGGAGCTTGGAATGAAGGATTATACCGTTTTTGTTGTCGGAGATCCCGACCCGAGAGTACAGTATAACAAACGCTCCGAAGACGGCCTGTATATTGTTAACTGCCTTAACAATGTTGTTCCTGATTCTTCACCGGACGGCACCTGCACTCTGTTCTTCACCATTCCTGTTTTCGGCAACGATGTTCCTAAGGATCTTCGTCCCGAGGACTACAAAAAATATAAAAACGCCATTGCAAAAAAATATATCGAGGACTACGAAAAGCTTAGCGGTATGTCCATCATGCCGCATATTGAAGAAATAAGCGTTGCCACACCCGTTACCTTTGCCCGTTATCTCGGAACACCCGAGGGAACGATATACGGCTACAAGCTTTCGGGCTGGGATAACCTTATGGCGCGTACTGCGGCTGAAAAGACGGACTATGCAATTCCCGGACTCAACTTCTGCGGCGGTCACTATATTCGCGGCGACGGTTACAGCTGCGCGTATATCATGGGTGAAATGATAGGCAAGCGTGTGGCGTCAAGATTAAAAGGAGGTGCCTGATATGTCCAAACCAAAACTCAGTCAACTCAATCCGATGGATTTCACAAAAATGACGCCTGTCAGACAGGCAAAAATAGACGCGGCGCCGGACACTCCCGTTCGGGAGCTTAGCTCTTATGTTCCGAATCAGATTGCCGCCGCGCTTCATCCCGGTACGCAGTATCTTAAAGTCAGCAAGGTTGTTGAGCGTACGCCCGACACAAAAAGCTATTATCTTGTACCCGATGAGGAAAAGGGAACAAAATCTCTTGCCTGGTTCAGCGCAGGACAGTATCTGTCGGTTGCGCTCGAAATAGGTCAGATGAAGCTTACCCGTCCCTATTCCCTTGCCTCCTCTCCGAAAGAAGCTCTTGACGGACACTATATGCTCACCGTAAAGCGCGTTGAGGGCGGAATTGCCTCTCAGTTCATTCTTGACAACTGGAAGGAGGGAACCGCCGTCACTGCGTCGGAGCCTCTCGGAACCTTTACTTATGAACCTCTCAGAGACGCCAAAACCGTAATAGCCGTTGCAGGCGGCAGCGGAATTACTCCTTTCCGTTCGCTTGCCAAAGCAATAGCCGACGGTGATGAGGACGCTTCAATGGTTCTGCTTTACGGAAGCCGCACCGTTAAAGACGCTATCTTTGACGAAGAATTCAAGGCTCTTGAAGCAGCCTGCCCGCGTTTCAAATACATAAATGTACTCAGCGACGAGGAAAAAGACGGCTGTGAAAAAGGCTTCATTACAGCAGATTTAATTAAAAAATATGCGCCCGACGGAGATTACTCGGTATTTCTCTGCGGTCCTCAGGCGATGTACCGTTTTGTGGACAAGGAAATTGAAAAGCTCGGCATCCGCAAAAAATTTGTCCGCCACGAGCTCTTCGGCGAATATTTCAACCCTGCTTCAGAAGCCGATTATCCCGCAAATGTTGCCGACAGGTTCAACATTACCGTTATCTCCGGCGATGCAAAAACCACTGTCATCGGCACTCCCGACGAGAGCATTCTCCGCACGCTTGAAAAGAACGGAATTGCCGCCCCTGCACACTGCAGAAGCGGCGAATGCGGATGGTGCCATTCCTATCTTGCGAGCGGAAATGTGTATGTACCTAAATCTGTTGACGGCAGAAGAGCTGCCGACCTCCAGTACGGTTATATTCACCCCTGCTGTTCGTTCCCTATAAGCGACCTCGTTATTGAAGTTCCGCCAATGAAAATGTAATAAAATTTATCTGCCGGCCGTAATTTTTGCAACCGGCAGATTTTTGGTTTTTCAAAGGGGTAAAGACAATATTTACTTATATACTCTAAATATGAGGAAATGTCTTAGCAAAAAGAAAATCGAGTGTTCATAACTTAAATCCGTAATGAACACTCGAAATGGTGCGAGAGACGGGACTTGAACCCGTACGAGTCACCCCACACGCCCCTCAAACGTGCGCGTCTGCCGATTCCGCCACTCTCGCATATATTAACTTGATTTGCATCACTTGCGAATGCTCGTATACTATACCACCATTCACTGCAAATGTCAAGCATTTTTTTGAAAAAACTTTGCCTTTTTATATTGCCCTTTTATTACCCTTTTGCCCGGCAAAAGCCGCACCCTGTCTTTTCAATTTTGCCTTTCAACATCTTGTTTATTCTGCGCTTTTCTGCTAAAATAAAGGTTGTCCGTCTGTGTCTTCGGCATATAATTAAGTGACGCCGGTTGTACACCAACTGACCGGACGGAAAAGCGATTTTGATTATTTGTTATCGGAGGTTCGCCATGAAAGTTTTGCTCATCAATGCAAGCCCGCATGAAAAAGGCAGCACATACACAGCCCTCTCTCAGATGTTAACCGTCTTTGAGGAGCAGGGGATTGAAACCACGCTGATGCATATCGGCAAAAAAGCAATACGCGGCTGCATTGCCTGCGGCTTTTGCGGCGAACACGGTAAATGCGTTTTTGACGACGAGGTCAACCGCGCGGCAGAGGAATTTGAAAAAAGCAACGGCATTGTTCTTGCCTCTCCGGTCTATTACGCCTCGGCAAACGCAACGCTTTGCGCCTTTTGCGACAGACTTTTCCATTCCTCACCGTTTGATAAAACAATGAAGGTCGGCGCGGCGGTGGTTTCCGCAAGGCGCGGCGGCTGCACGGCGGCGTTTGACCGGATAAACAAATACTTTTCAATAAGCTCCATGCCGATTGCCTCAAGCCGGTACTGGAACCAGATTCACGGAAACAATGCCGAGGAGGCTCTGCAGGACAAGGAGGGTCTCGGGACCATGCGCACTCTTGCCCGGAACATGGCTTTCCTCATGAAGTCAATAGAGCTTGGAAAGAACGCCTTCGGCATTCCGGAGAGTGAAGAAATAATTAAAACAAACTTCATACGCTGAAAACGACTGATAAAGCAAAGGAGAAAACAAAAATGGAAAAACGCAGACTGAAACAGCTTATTGCTGACATTGAAAAGTTTGAGCTTACGCCGGAGGAAAAGAAAAAGCACCAAGGCTCGTTCATAAAGCTGCCCTGCGGCGAAACGCACTACGAGATGAAAGGCGAGGGCGAACCGGTCGTTCTCGTCCACGGCTATGCAACGCCCTACTTTATCTATGACAAGGTCTTTGCTTTCCTTGTGAGCAGGGGATACAAGGTTATCCGCTATGACCTGCTCGGCAGAGGACTTTCCGAAAGAGTTGCAGGCGACTATACACCCGACCTTTTTGCACGCCAGCTCAAGGAGCTTGTTGACGCACTCATTCCCGGCGAAAAATTCTATCTTTTCGGCACCTCAATGGGCGGCTCGGTCGTAACGGCGTATGCGGCAAAGTATCCGCAAAGTGTCAGAAAGCTCTTTCTTCTTGCGCCGGCAGGAATGGAGTTCAAAGCTCCGCTTTACATGAAAATGGCAAAGAAAAAAGGTCTCGGCGAACTGATGTTCTCCCTGCTCGGCGGAAAATTGCTTTTGAACGGCTCTTGCTCCGAGCTTATCTACAGCCCGGAACAAACCGATTACTACCTTGAAAAATTCGCCGAATGTGCAAGATATAAGGGCTTCCTCAAAGCAACGCTTTCCAGCCTGCGTAACACCATTCTGCGCCCGGATATAACCGTCCCGAACTACATTCAGACGGCAAAGAACGGCGTTCCTCTTTGCACAATCTGGGGTACGGCGGACAAAACCATGCCGTATTATCAGTCCGAACAGCTCTGCCGTATCTTCCCCGATATGCACCTTTATACCTTTGAAAATTCCGGCCATATTTTTGTTTTTGACGAGGGTGAACGCACCTGCAAGGTCATTTTAAAGGAACTTCAGGCGGCGGAGTGTGAGGCAAAATGAGAAAAGACATTCTTGACATCATTGATTATGCCGTTAAAAAGGCGGATCCCTATGACTCAACGCTGAAGGCGCTCAAAAAGCTTGCGCCGCACAGCGGACGGCTGTTTGTTTTCAGCATAGGCAAGGCCGCCGTTCCGATGGCAAAAGCCGCGGCCGATTTTTACGGGGATAAAATTTTCCGCGGACTTGTTGTAACAAAATACGGACATTCAAAGGGGTTTTCCTCTCCGTTTTTCAAGGTTATTGAAGCCGCTCACCCGTTAAGCGACGGAAACAGCCTGCGCGCCGCTCAGGTTGCGCTGAGAATTGCCGCAAAAACCGAAAAGGACGACACCTGCCTTGTGCTTCTCTCCGGCGGCGGCAGCGCTCTTTTTGAAAAATGCGCCGTTTTGCCCGATATTCAGCTCGATATCACAAAAAAGCTGCTTGCACGCGGCGCGCCGATTGACGATATCAACGCCGTTCGCCGCAGTATTTCGCTCGTTAAGGGCGGAAAATTTTCAGAGGCCCTTTATCCGGCTAAGGTTATTACCGTTGCGCTTTCCGATGTTCTGAGCAACGATAAAAGCGTTATTGCCTCCGGTCTGACCGTGCCGGACTCCACTACGCCGGAAACGCTCGCCGCGTCAACGGAAAAATACCTTCCGGAGTACAAGGAGATTATCTTTTTGCTTTGCAAAAGAAAGTACGCGCAAACAATCAACGACGGCGGCTACTTCATCATCGGGGACATTAATACACTTTGCTCCGCCGCCGAAGAAAAGGCGGCTATGCTCGGCTATGAGGTCACCTCACTCTCCCGTTCGCTTTGCGGCGAAGCAAGGGAAGAGGCTGTAAGGCTCATTGCAGAGATTCCGCAAGCAAAAGGAAAACACGCCTACATTGCAGGCGGAGAAACAACCGTAACTCTCAAGGGCAACGGGCTCGGCGGCAGGAATCAGGAGATGGCTCTTGCCGCGGCAATCGCGCTCAAGGGAAAAAAGGGGATTGTTTTTGCTTCCGCCGGCTCGGACGGTACCGACGGACCAACCGACGCCGCAGGCGGAATTGCGGACGGAGAAAGCTTTTTCCGCATTAAAAAGGGCGGTCTTGATCCGCTTTCAGCGCTCAACAACAACGATTCCTACCATGCGCTGGAGCTTGGCGGAGATTTGCTTGTTACCGGGCCGACGGGAACAAACGTCAACGACCTGACGGTCATTCTGACGGATTATTAAGACAATTTAACAGACAAACAAAAAAGCTATAACTTGCAAAGAGAAAACTCAATGCAAATTATAGCTTTAATTTTTAATTATGCTTTTTGAGAAGCGCTAAAAGCGACAATCCCTGCTAAGCAGTAATCAGTCATCGATAGCGGTAACAACGCCTGAACCAACGGTACGTCCGCCTTCACGGATAGCGAAACGAAGACCTTCTTCGATAGCGATCTCGGTGATAAGCTCAACGCTCATTTCAACGTTGTCGCCGGGCATGCACATTTCAGTGCCTTCCGGAAGGGAGATAACGCCGGTAACGTCAGTAGTTCTGAAATAGAACTGCGGACGATAGTTGTTGAAGAACGGAGTGTGACGGCCGCCTTCATCCTTGGTAAGGACGTAAACCTGACCCTTGAACTTGGTGTGCGGATGGATTGAACCGGGCTTTGAAAGAACCTGACCGCGTTCAACCTCGTTTCTCTGGATACCACGAAGCAGGCAGCCGATGTTGTCGCCGGCCTCAGCATAGTCGAGGATCTTACGGAACATTTCGATACCGGTGCAAACGGTCTTTCTCTTCTCGTCGGAAAGACCAACGATTTCAACTTCCTCACCTGTCTTGAGCTGTCCGCGCTCAACTCTACCGGTAGCAACGGTGCCGCGGCCGGTGATGGTGAATACGTCCTCAACAGGCATAAGGAACGGAAGGTCAGCCTTACGGTCGGGAGTCGGGATGTAGCTGTCAACAGCGTCCATGAGTTCCCAGATGCAGGCAATTTCCGGAGCAGCCATGTCGCCGCCGTTATATTCAAGAGCCTTAAGAGCCGAGCCCTTGATAATCGGGCAGTTCTCGTCAAATTCATACTCGGCAAGAGTTTCACGGATTTCCATTTCAACAAGCTCAAGAAGCTCGTCGTCGTCAACCTGGTCAACCTTGTTCATGAAAACGATGATTGCGGGAACGCCAACCTGACGGGCAAGGAGAAGGTGCTCCTTGGTCTGAGCCATCGGGCCGTCGGTAGCAGCGATAACGAGGATAGCACCGTCCATCTGAGCAGCGCCGGTGATCATGTTCTTGATGTAGTCGGCGTGACCCGGGCAGTCAACGTGAGCATAGTGACGCTTGTCGGTCTCAT
>JAEDEQ010000025.1 GCA_016293225.1 Clostridiaceae bacterium | reverse complement strand
CTTCTTGCAATGAAGATAAGCGGCCATTCTGCGTCCTCATCTCCTTACACAAAGCTCATTTTGTGGGGCTTGTTTTTCGGCTGGCTGGGGGATATGTTCCTGCACCTTATAACCGATAAGATTGTGGTTTTCGGTCTGGGGCTTTTTGCCTTTCTCGGCGGACACATCTTCTATATCTGCGCTTTTCAGAGGGCTATTGAAAGGACCTATCCCGATAAGCCGTTCTTTGCCTGGTATGAGATCGTAGCCGTTCTTGTTCTGGTCGGGCTGGTGGTGCTGTATGCACTTGTCAAAAAAATCAAGGGCAAGGCATACATGGCAATACCGGTTGTGCTTTATGCGGTAACTATCAGCGCGATGCTTGCAAAGGCGTTCAGATACTGCATCGGCGAGTGGCTCTACGGAATGAACGACAATATAGTGATGCTTTTCCTCACCGTAGCTCTCGGAGCTGTTTTGTTTGTTCTTTCGGACGGAAGTCTCGGCATGATTCTTTTTGCCGGTCAGAAAAAGAACCGTCCGCTCAAGATTTTCAATATTGCAACATATTTTGCCGCGCAGATTCTTCTTGCAAGCAGTATTTTCTTCGTCTATACACCGGTTCTTTACGGAACCTGAGCGATGACGGAATAAAAGCGGGGCTGTTCGCATTGCGGCAGCCCTTTTTTTCGCATAATGTAACCAAAAAAACAGAATATTTTATGAAAGGCTGTTAAGTATGAATATAAGCGGAATTCAAAAACTAACTTTGCTTGATTTCCCGGGAAAGCTTGCCTGCACTGTTTTCACGTCAGGCTGCAATTTCCGCTGTCCCTTTTGCCATAATGCCGCTCTCGTTCTCCCGGGAATGAGCGATCACATTGACGAGCAGGAGGTGCTCTCGTTCCTCAAAAAACGCGAGGGAATTCTTGAGGGCGTCTGCATAACGGGAGGCGAGCCGTGCCTGCAGCCCGACCTTGAGGCTTTCATCGGAAAGGTGAGGGACATCGGCTTTGCGGTAAAGCTTGATACCAACGGAAGCTTTCCGGAAAAGCTTTCCTCGCTTCTTGAAAAAGGGCTTCTTGATTATGTTGCAATGGATATAAAAACCTCAAAGGAAAGATATTCCGATGTCTGCGGCGTACAAAACGAAAAGCTTTTAGAAAACGTTCAAAAAAGCGTTGAAATTCTCAAAAGCAGCAGCGTACCCCATGAGTTTCGCACAACAACGGCAAGGGAGCTTCAGACAAAGGAGGACTTTGAAAAAATCGGTCGCTGGCTCAGCGGAGAAAAGCGATATTTCATTCAGCAGTACGAAGCGAGCGGCGAGCTTGTCGGCGATGAGATGACCCCGTATGAAAAGGAAGAGTTGACAGAGTTTGCAAAAATGATGAAGAATTTTGTTGAAAATGTTGAGATAAGAGGCATCTGACGCCGTTAAACATAGGGTTCAGTGTTTCACAAATCAAGATATAGTAAAAAAGTCAAAAGAAAAACGCAAGATATTGTGTTTTTGCTATTGACTTTTTTGTTTTGCTGTATTATACTTGACAAGCACAGTAAAAAACACCCGGCGGAGAACAGGAGAGCTTTCCGTCAGGCTTATCAAATACGCCGCAGCAATAACAAGCCGGCTTAACACGATGAAGGGAGAATACCACTATGTTTGACGTTAAGAAAAGAGACGGAAAGTTTGTCGGTTTTGACATCAATAAAATTTCCGACGCAATCAAGTCTGCCTTTGAGGCGCAGGAGGTCAATTATAACGATGACCTTATTGATTTTATTGCCCTCAAGGTTACAGCGGATTTTGAAAGCAAAATCAAGGACGGACATATCGCCGTTGAGGATATCCAGGACAGCGTTGAAACCGTTCTTGTAAAAGCGGGCTATTCGCAGGTTGCAAAAGCCTATATCCTTTACCGCAAGCAGCGCGAAAAGCTTCGCAACATGAAATCCACCATTCTTGACTATAAGGCCGTTGTTGACAGCTATGTTAAGGTTACCGACTGGCGCGTTAAGGAGAATTCAACCGTCACCTATTCTGTCGGCGGACTCATTCTCAGCAACTCCGGCGCAATCACCGCAAACTACTGGCTTTCCGAAATTTATGACGAGGAAATTGCAAACGCCCACAAGAGCGGCGATATCCACCTGCATGACCTTTCAATGCTCACCGGATACTGCGCGGGCTGGTCGCTCAAGCAGCTCATTAAAGAAGGACTCGGCGGCGTTACCGGAAAAATTACCTCCGCTCCTGCGAAGCACCTTGCAACGCTTTGCAACCAGATGGTAAACTTCCTCGGAATTATGCAGAACGAATGGGCTGGCGCTCAGGCCTTCTCCTCGTTCGATACCTATCTTGCACCGTTCGTAAAGGCGGATAACCTCACCTATGATCAGGTCAAAAAGTCCATTGAATCGTTCATTTACGGCGTGAATACTCCCTCGCGCTGGGGTACTCAGGCTCCGTTCTCAAACATTACCCTTGACTGGACCGTTCCCGATGACCTTGCCGAGCTCAACGCAATAGTCGGCGGAAAAGAGATGCCGTTTAAGTATAAGGACTGCAAAAAAGAGATGGACATGGTCAACAAAGCTTTCATCGAAACCATGATTGAGGGCGATGCAAACGGCCGCGGCTTCCAGTATCCCATTCCGACCTATTCAATCACCAAGGATTTTGACTGGTCCGACACCGAAAACAACCGTCTCCTTTTTGAAATGACTTCAAAGTACGGCACTCCGTATTTCTCAAACTATGTCAACAGCGACATGGCTCCGAGCGATATCCGCAGTATGTGCTGCCGTCTTCGCCTTGATTTGCGCGAGCTTCGCAAAAAGTCCGGCGGCTTCTTCGGCAGCGGCGAAAGCACAGGCTCTGTCGGCGTTGTAACCATCAATCTTCCGAGGATTGCATACCTCGCTTCCGATAAAGCGGATTTCTATGAAAGACTCGATCACCTCATGGATATTTCCGCCCGTTCGCTCAAGGTCAAAAGGACTATTATCACAAAGCTTCTTGACGAGGGACTTTATCCCTATACCAAGCGCTATCTCGGAACCTTTGAAAACCACTTTTCAACCATCGGCCTTATCGGCATGAACGAGGTCGGCCTCAACGCAAAGTGGCTCCACGCAGACCTCACTCACAAGGAAACTCAGGACTTTGCAAAGGAAGTTCTTGACCATATGAGAGAGCGTCTTTCGGACTATCAGGAGAAGTACGGCGATCTTTACAATCTTGAGGCAACTCCTGCCGAATCCACCACTTATCGTTTTGCAAAGCACGATGTTGAAAAGTATCCCGACATCATTACCGCAGCCGAAGAGGGCGGCACTCCGTATTACACCAACTCCTCGCATCTTCCCGTCGGCTACACCGAGGACGTTTTTGCGGCTCTTGATATTCAGGACGATCTTCAGACCCGCTACACCTCAGGCACTGTTTTCCACGCTTTCCTCGGCGAAAAGCTTCCCGATTGGAAATCGGCGGCAAAGCTCGTCAAGAAGATTGCCGATAACTACAAGCTTCCGTATTACACCCTTTCACCCACCTATTCGGTCTGCAAGGATCACGGTTATCTTACGGGTGAGCAGCACACCTGCCCCGTTTGCGGCGGCGAGACTGAGGTCTACAGCCGAATCACCGGCTACTATCGCCCCGTCCGCAACTGGAACGACGGCAAAAGCCAGGAATTCAAGGAGCGTAAGGTATACGATCTTACAAAATCGACTGCTCCCGGTTGCGAAAAAAAGCAGCAGGAAAAGCAGAACGAAGAGGAGCTTTGCTCCGACTGCGACGGTACGTTCCTTTTTGCAACAAGAACCTGCCCGAACTGCAAGATGGCTGAAACCTTCCTTAATAAAGCAGATATTGCTTTTGAAAAGGTCTATGCTGAGGAGAACCCCGAGATAACTAAGAAATTCGGCGTAACAATGGCTCCGACTCTTGTTATCGTAAACGGCAATGACGTTCAGAAGATCGGCAACGTTTCAAATATCAGAAAGTATATTGAAACTGCTGTTCAGTAATAAAGCAATCAGAATGAAAGAAAAAATATGCCCGATGAAAGTCGGGCATATTTGCGGTACTGAAAGGTGAAAAAGATGTATGATATTGTAATAATCGGAGCAGGCCCGGCAGGGCTTACAGCGGCAGTCTACGGGGGTCGCGCAGAAAAGAGTGTTCTTGTGCTTGAAAAGGAAACCTTCGGCGGTCAGGTAACACATTCGCCGAAGATTGAAAATTACCCCGGAACGCTTCAGATGAGCGGCAATGAATTTGCCGAAAAGCTTGTTGAGCAGGCGCTTTCCCTCGGCGCGGAAATTGAGCTTGACGAAGTTACAGCGGTTGAAACCGACGGGAAAATCAAAAAAGTAATCGGAGAAAACGCAACCTATGAAGCAAAAAGCGTTATTGTTGCAACGGGTTCAAAGCACAGGAAGCTCGGTGTGGCTGATGAGGAAAAGTTTGTCGGCGCGGGAATTTCATATTGCGCTGTTTGCGACGGAGCTTTCTATAAAGATAAGGAGGTTGCCGTCATAGGCGGCGGAAACACCGCCTTGCAGGAGGCCGTGATGCTTTCCGAGCTTTGCAAAAAGGTCACGCTCGTTCAAAATCTCTCTTTTTTTACCGGTGAAAAGAAGCTTCTCAACCAGCTTGAAAAAAAGGACAATGTTGAATTTATCACAAGCTCCGTTGTCTGCGGACTTGACGGCGCCGATTCGCTTTCGTCGATACGCATAATCAACACGGAAACGAACGAGGAAAAAACGATTTTTGTTGACGGAATTTTTGTTGCAATCGGTCAGGTGCCGGAAAACGAGCCGTTCAGGTCGGTTGCAAGCCTTGATGAGTACGGCTACATCGTTTCGGGCGAGGAATGTGAAAGCGGCACACAGGGCGTTTTTGTTGCCGGAGATTGCCGCACAAAGCTTGTGCGGCAGATTGCAACCGCCGTTTCCGACGGCGCTGTTGCCGCAGTGAATGCGTGCAGATATATTGATTCGCTTGAATGATATAAATTAATATAACCCCCCATAATTGCCGCACAAGCTGCACAATTTACAGGGGGTTATTTTCTTATTCTTCGCTTTCGCTTTTTTCGTCGGAGTCGGTTTGGGTGCTTTCAGCACCGTCTTTGTTTTCGCTTTCGTCATCGTCGGAGTCTTCGTTTTGTTCCTCAACAACAAAGTCCTCTGAATGGGGGATAAGGTGATAGGGCTTTTCGGGGAGCGGTTCGGTTCTTTTGTGGCTTTCAAGCGCTTTGCCGAACATGACGTCCATTATGCGCTCTGTTGCATGACCGTCGCAGGAGGACATGAACTTCTCCCTGAAAGCACGGACGCGTTCTTTGTCAAAGAGTCTGTCAATATTCTGAATATACTCAATGACCTCGGTTGTGCTTTTAAAAACGGGACCGGGGGTCAGCTCAAAGTAATCGTAATAAAAGCCGCGCCAATCAAAAAATTCTTCAAGGTCGTGTGCAAGGAAGATCATCGGCCTTTCAAAAAGCGAATACTCAAAAACAAGCGAGGAGTAGTCCGAAATGCAGATATCGCTGACGCAAAGCAGGTCTTCAATCGTCATTTCATCGGTAACATCGCGCGCAAAGTCTGCGCAGACCTCAGGAATTTTCGGACGCTTCCTTACAAGCGGATGGTGCTTCATTAAAAGTACATACTCGTTTCCGAGGACGTATTTCATAAATTCGGGGCTTAAAACATTCGGAGTCCGTGCTTTTGCAACTCTTCCGCGAAAAGTCGGGGCGTAAAGAATGACCTTTTTGCCCTTTGCCTGCGGCATAACGGAGTAAAGCGTTTCATATGCTTTTGCAATGAAGTCTTTGTTATAGAAAATGTCGGTACGGCTGCTTCCGAGAGCCTTGACAACGCCGCTTTCGTGGCTGTAGTTCATTGCCTCTTCATAGGCCCAGATAACCTCCGGGCTGCTTACGGTGACGTTCGTATAGCCGCGGTTGAACGGATACTTGTCCATATCCTTCCTTGACGCGCCGAAGATGGCGTCAGCAGTGCTGTAGCCGAACTTCTTGAAGGCACCGCAGCCGTGCCAGAGCTGTGTTATTACCGTTTCGGGCCTGAACTTCACATGGGAGGTGACGTTTGTCGCTTCGTCAAAAAAGACGTATTTTGCCGTTGCAATATCCTTGAGCATTTTCACGCAGTTTTTTCTGTAGGTCTTGCGGTTAACATAAGTATTGCGCAAAAAGTGGCAGTGAATGTCAAAGTCATAATTGATATAGAGCGTGTCGTACATAAGCTTGAAGCTGTTTGTAAGGCTCGGCAGTCTCAGCTCAATGAAAACAACCTTATTTTCGTCAACCGGTTTTCTTGCCGCTCTTCTGTATGCGGAAGGAAAAAGGAGCCTGAAGGTATAAAACCTGTAAAGAGGATTGGTGGCTTTAATGAGCCATGACTTGAATTTACGGAAGTGGCGGACAAAGAACAGATAGACCGTATATAAAAATGTACTCTGGAGGAAATCTTTGATTTTTTTTGACATGAACAAAGCAGCATCCTTTCGCTTTTTTGCTAATTTACAAAATATCTAATTTATAAAGTCGGACAAAATATAATTGTATACTAAATAAAAAATTTGTCAAGTCTTGGCAAAGTTTTAGAACCTTATTTGTCGAACAGGGAACGAAAATCCTTGATTTTTTTTCCATGCAATGCTATACTGTTTGAAAATAATCAAATGATTCGGGCGGTCTACGGTAACATTTTTCCTCTTTTTCGGCTGCCCGGTGAGAGGAGTCTTCCAAAGATGTCTCATATTAATGTTATTTCCCATAGAGGAGCCAATATTTATGCTCCGCAGAACACACTTCCGGCATTTAAAAAATCGCTTGAAATAGGCGTTGACGGTTTTGAAACCGATATCCACATTACAAAGGACAACAAGCTTGTTCTCTGCCATAACTACACCATTGACAGCACCTCGGACGGCAAGGGCAGCATTTCGCAGATGACGCTTGATCAGCTGAAGAATTACGACTTCGGTTCATATTTCAGCCCGAAGTTTGCCGGAACGCGGATACCGACAATGGAGGAATTTCTCGCTCTTGTTGAAACTGCGGACATCTCCGTCCTCAATATTGAGCTTAAAAGCCCTAAGAAAAACGAGACGGCAATAGTCAGCGAAACCATTCGCCTTGTTAAGGAACACGGCCTTTTTGAAAAGCTTATCATTTCAAGCTTTGACCCGAAACTGCTTGTTGAAGCAAAGCAGATTGACCAAAACTGCAAGACGGGCTTTTTATACAGCCTGAACAGGAAGACTGCGTTGCCGATGATTCGCCATTCTGTTGAAGTTGCAAAGAAGCTTCAGGTGGACGCATTGCATCCGCAGAATGTATTTGTCAATGAAAAGTTTGTTTACGAAGCCCACGAGGCAGGCTTGCTTGTTAACACCTGGACCGTCAACTCGGTTGGTGATATTGAAAAAATGATTCGCTGCGGCGTTGACGGAATAATTACGAACTATCCCGATGTGACAAAAGGGATTATTGAAAAACATACATATTAAACAGCGGCAGGCGCGGCTCATTAATAATAAAACAAAGGCTGTAAATCACGAGGAGCACTTTGGTTTTGCTCTTTTGCGGTTTACAGCCTTTTAATTTTTGTTTTTGCGAAGCACAAATGAGGCAGTCTTTTTCCTATGAAATTAAACCTTTGATTATTCCGAGAATCAGCATATGTGCCGGATAAAAGAAATAAAAAACATATTTGCTTTTTTTGTTCGGTCTGATATTTTCGTTGTATGAAGCGAGGAGCGGAAGGCAAAGAAAGGTTCCGAGCGTGAAAAGGCAGGAAAGAAAGCTCTTTGAAAGGTCCGCACCGTTTTCAACCGAGCCGAGAAAGATGTACGCCGTGTAAGCGAGCGAAATCAAAGAAAAGAACAGCCGCATTTTCTTTTCATTGTCACGGTATTTATAGAACGCCGCACTCCAGAGCACCGCAAAAAAGCACCAGTCAAATTTCATCGTTGCTGCGGCACAGGCAAAGACCGTTATAACGCGAAGCGGCGCATTTGAAATTTTTGCCTCGGCGCAGACGGCAAGCAGAGCAAAAAACAGCGTGAAAATCATGTTGAGCGGAAATTGGGTTATTTTTTGGTTGTGCATAAGGCACCACGGATACTGCGAGATGAGGGCAAAAAACAGCAGCCGAAAAAGGTATTTACGGATATCTCTTGTGTGAATAAAGCCCTGAACAATAAAAAAGCACATTATCGGCGCGGTAATTCGTCCGATGATATGAAAGAGCTGCGCGGCAGGGGAGTCGAACTGCAAAAATGTCCACGCGATATGATCGAGCAGCATTGCCGCTATCGCAATATATTTTATTGTATCGCCCGAAAGACTTTTCTTCATCGGAAACACCCTCCTTGATATAATTATACATTATAATGCTTTGCCGGTCAATACAGGCTGAAAACGCGCCTTATCATCGGCAAAATTTTCCGGTATTTTAATCTGGTTTTAAACGGTTTGAATATACTTTTGAAAAACAGAAAAGTTTTTTAACGTCTTTAAGGTTAGGTTAAGGGAATAATGGCATAATCTTCTTAACGGTGAATGATGGCTCACAAATTTAGGCAGTATTCACAAAACATTACCGAAAAAAACTGCAAATTGTACAAAACAGCTATAGACTTTTTGGTAAAAACATGATAATATGTTAACATGAAGTTAACAAAATGTCAGCTTCAAACACCGAAATGCCGGAAAAGGCCGGAACGTCCTCTTGAGCAAGGTCAGCTTAATTTTAAAATGTAAGGAGATGCCGTTATGACCACTACAAACACAGAATACTTTGGAATCCAGAGAAAAATTGTCGCAAACATGACAACCGAGTCATGGCAGAACATCCCTCACGTTACATATATGTATGAGCCGGATGTTACCAAATTCTTCAAGGAATACAAAAAGCTCAATCAGAACCGCTCGGGAGACGAAAAAATAACCTTCAACACCCTCATGCTCAAGGTCATTACCGAGGGACTCAAGGCGGCTCCCGTTATGAATTCGCACATTGAGTTCGACAGGAAGCTTGTCCGCGGCAGAATAGACACCTTTTCCGATATCAACATCTCAATGCCTACAATTCTTCCGAACGGACAGATGATGACAATCAATCTTCGTGATTTCGGCAACAAGAACCTTGACGAAATGACGGCCTATATCAACGATGTCCGCCGCCGCGCCGAAAAGACAAATCTTACCGAAGCTATGTACTCGGTATCGTTTGACAACACCATGAAGAACCTCAAAAAGGGCAGAATCTTCCAGACCATCGGCAGACTTTACGGCGCAAACTTCGGCAAATGCAAAATATCTCATTTCCGCGGAAAAGCAAAGCGCGAATATGAAAGCATTCCCGAAACCGAACGCCTCACCATCAAGGACCTTGAACAGGGTACGGTAACCGTCTCAAACATCGGCTCAACCTATCTTGCTCAGCGCGGAGCAACCGCTCTGCTTGAAATTGTACCTCCCCAGGTCTGCGCGCTTTCGGTCGGCGCTGTGCTTGAAAAGCCCCTTGTTGTTAAAAAGAGCGATGGCAGAAAAGAGATTGAAGCAAGAAATGTCCTTCCAATCTGCATCGCCTTTGACCACAGAGCGCTTGACTTCGGCGAGATCGTTCCGTTCATGAAGCGCCTTGACGAAATTTTTGAAAATCCCTCGGTCATTCGCTCGTGGGTATCGGACAGCAACGAAAAGGAACTCTTCAGTGTTGTTGCCTGATTAACACCGATATCACTGACATCCTCTCTCCCCTTTCTATAAATCTTTTCTTGCGGCTCGGCAGTCACCAGACGGTGGCTGCCGAACCGTTTATATCCGTTTTGCCGTTCTATTCCGTTTTTTTGGTGAATAACATTTGACAAAGAAGGTGTATAGAAAATGAAAAGGCTCAGTAAACTGTTGCTTTGCATTGTTCTGCTGCTTGCGCTTTGTGCGTGCAGCGAGAACGAGACGGCAAACATAGCACTTTTTGCCGAAAGGTATAACGCTTCGGGCGGCGAAAGGCTCTCATATTCGCTCATGAGCGCCGTTGAAAGGGAGAATGTCACGGAGTATTCCTTTGTGTCCTCCTCTGATGAAGCAGGCGGAAAAAAGGTGCTGGTAAAGGTTTTTGCAAATGAAAACAAAAAGCTTTTTGAGTGCCGCCTTGTAATCTCCAAAACAGACGGAAAAAACAAGGTGACTCTTACCGAAGCCGATATTGACCGCTTCATAAATTCCTGCGAAAAAACATTCTGCGCTTTTTCCGGCTTCGGTGAAGAAAAAAGCCGAAGTGTTATTTCTGCACTTGAAATTCGGGAAAACTGTTCGTCTCCGTGCGAAAAAACTGTCCGTGAGGGCGAATACTATGTTGTTTTCCTTTCAAACGAGGTGTGTTTCGAGGTTATGTTCTGCAACACATATCTCAAAAAAATTGAGGAGACTCAAAAGCCGGAAAGTCGCGCCGTATATGACAGTACAACGAATATACGCACCGAGACCGTTCCGCATAAGTAATATAAAACAATAACCGCCGAAGCAAAGCTTTTTGGGTGCTTTCGGCGGTATTTTTTTATTTGTTTTCTTTCGGCTTTCTTGCGGCTTTTTTCTTGTGGCCGGTTTCGTCAATATAATAGGTGTTTTCAAGCTGAGAAACAAGGCTCTCCTTGAACGAGTCGATATAAAGCCTGCGAAGCTTTTGGCGTTCTTCCTGTTCTTCACTCGTGAGTCCCTCGGACTTTGCTTTTTTTGCAAGCTCGTTTATTCTGTTTATCTGCTCCTGCGTTACCATTTTACTTTTTGTCCTCCGTTTCCCATTGCTTCCACACATCGGGACAATAGCCGATTGTGGCTTTTTTGCCGTTTCTTACAATCGGAGTTTTAAAAAGCTCGCCGTTTTCAAGCAGCTTTTCCTCCTTTGCCTCGTCCGATGCAAGATATTTTATGAAAGAAGAATCATATTTCTTTGATTTTTCATTGATAAGGTCGTCAAGCTTTCCGCCGACTGCATTTTTCACGCTTTTAAGCTCGCCCTTGCTCAAGCTGAATTTTGCAAGGTCAACAAACTGAAATTTGATTCCGCGTTCCTTAAAATACCGCTGAGCTTTTTTTGTGTCGAAGCACTTTGCCGTGCCGAATATTTGAATGTTCATTTATTTTGTTCCTTTTTGTTGAAAATGATACATAAAAGTATACCACCGCGCGGCCGAAAAATCAATATGTACTTCTGACGTTCAGCAGAGGAGAGAGATTTTCACCTTTTTTTCTGTCAAGATAATTTTTCGTAATCTTTAAAACATCGCCGGAAAGGAGGATTACGCCGATAAGATTCGGAACGGCCATAAGTCCGTTAAAGACGTCCGAAATGCTCCAGACAAGGGAAAGCTTTGAAACGGCGCCGAGGAACGTCAGCGCGGAAAAGACCGCGCGGTAAAGAGCTTTTCCGCGCGCGTTTGTCAAAAACTCAATGCTTCTCTCGCCGTAAAACGACCAGCCGATGATGGTTGAAAAAGCAAAAAGCGTGACCGCAACCGAAAGAATAACGTCCGCCCATTTTCCGAATACCGAGTTGAACGCAAGGGAAACCAGCGACGCGCCCTCAATTTTTTCAAGCGTAAAGCCGCTTTGTGTTTTTCTGAGCGCCATCACGTTTATGAAGGTTGTGTCGTTGCTTTGGATAATGCCGCCGCTCGGAGAGACGGACAAGACTTGTCTTTCCGTTGTGTCGCAAAGGCGCGTTTTTCCATCTTTTTCGTCCGCAAGGGAAATGTATTGAAGGCTTTCGCCGTTTTTCAGTGCAGATGAAAGCGGAACCGTTTTGACCGAAACGCAAAGCAGAACAAACGCCGTTACCGAGCAGATGACAAGCGTATCCGTGAAAACCTGAAAAATTCCCCACATTCCCTGAACGGCAGGCTCCTTTACGCTTGAGGAGGAGCCGACCATTACCGATGAACCGAGTCCGGCCTCGTTTGAAAAAACGCCGCGGCGGAAGCCGGTTGAAATGCACCTTTTGAGCGCCGCGCCGGCAAAGCCGCCTGTTGCCGCTGCCGGTGAAAACGCGCTTTTTAAAATTCCGTACAGCACGCCCGGAATTTCACGGAAATTTGAGGCAACAATGCAAAGGGAAGCGATAATATAAAACAAAGCCATGAACGGAACGAGCTTTTCCGTAAGCTTTCCTATGCGGACCGAGCCTCCGAGAATAACAAAAAGGGTCAGCGCCGCCGTAACCGCGCCTACAATATACTTTGAAACGCCGAATGAAGAATAAAGCGAGAGTGAAATTGAATTTGACTGAGTCATGTTCCCGATTCCGAACGAAGCAAAAAGAGTAAAGACAGAAAACAAAACCGCAAGAGTTTTTCCGAGCTTTGCTGAAAAACGGCTTTTTGAAAGTCCGTCTCTCAGGTAATACATCGGGCCGCCGAGCCTTTTGCCGTTTTCGTCCTCGGTGCGGTAAAAAATTCCGAGTGTGTTTTCCGCGTAGCTTGTCATCATTGAAAAAAGCGAGCAAAACCACATCCAGAACACAGCGCCGGGGCCGCCGGTTGCAATTGCCGCCGCAACTCCTGCAATGTTGCCCGTTCCCACGGTTGCCGCAAGCGAGGTTGCCATTGCCTGAAACTGGGAAAAGCCGTTTTTTCCTCCGCCCCGAAGAACCTCCTTTTTGCGGAAAATTGCAAACAGCGTGTTTGAAAGCCAGAGACGAAGCTTTGAAAACTGAAAAAAGCGCAGCCGGACGGTGTAGTATACTCCGACGGCGATTATCAGCGTCAGAGTCGGCGCGCCCCAGACCGCCGAATTAAGCCGTTCAATGAAATCAGCAAATGTATGCATTATACCACCTCACAGTATTCATATGACAAGGCGCTGCGCCGATATGAAAAACAAAAAGAACCGGCGGAAAATGAACCGCCGGCAGTCTCGTCTGCAGCTATTGAAAAGAAAACGCGCATATGCTATAATTTTTGTGTTTGCATCAGAACTTACGCCTGCTATCGAAGCAGAGTATGCCGCGAGGCGTTTTCTTTGCACTGCAATTTTTTAGTAGTTTTTATGAAAGGTAGGTCAGAATGAATACCTGTTATATCATTGCCGCAGGTGAATGCGGAAAGATTGAGCTTGAAAGGGACGAAAGCGACTTTGTAATCTGCGCGGACGCAGGCTACCGTAAAGCGCTTGAAAATGATATCAAACCCGACCTTGTTGTTGGCGATTTTGATTCGCTCGGCAAAATTCCGCAGCTTGAAAACGTTGAGGTTCATCCGGTCGTTAAGGACGAGACGGACACCTTCTTTGCCCTTTGCCGCGGACTTGAGCGCGGATACAAAAGCTTTACCGTCTTCGGCGCCCTCGGAGGAAGGCTTGATCACACCGTTGCAAACCTGCAGCTTCTTAAATTTCTTTGCGAAAGGGGAGCGCAGTGCGTGCTGATTTCCGAAAGGGAAACCGTGACCGCCGTAATGAACGGTTCAATAACCCTTCCGCAGGGTGAAACAGGTGTTGTTTCGGTCTTTTCCCTTTCGGACAGTTCCCGCGGAGTTACCGAGCGCGGCTTTAAGTATGAGCTTGATAATGCCGAGCTTACCTCGTCCTTTCCGCTCGGCGTGAGCAATGAGCTTACGGGAGAGGGCGCGGAAATTTCGGTAAAAGACGGCGTTTTGCTGATAATCAGGGAAACGGAAGTTTAAAAGGCGTTTTGCTTGTTATATCTTTTCGCAGTATTCAAGGCTTACCCAGCCGCTCGGGCTTTTACCCCAGCCGTTTTTTGTTTCGGTTACCGTGAAGACCGTACCCTTGACGTAGCCGTTCATTTTAACTCCCCAAAGCTTCAGCACCTGACTTTGCGCGTCCTTTGAAAGCTCGTCGAATTTGAGATACGGGTACTCTGTTCCCGGCCCTGTCCGCACGTTAAGAACGCTCGCCTTTGTAACCTTGTAGTTACCGGTGAGGTCGGTTTTCTTCTGCTTCTTTTTGCTTTTGTCTGTGACCTTTCCGCCGTTTTCCGGAAGCGGCCTGAAAACAAGACCCTTTGAGTCTGAAACTTTCGTGAAGGCTTTGTCAAGAAAAAAGAGATTTTCCGGCTTTTCAGCACCATCGGTTGTTGAAAGCACCCATTTTCCGTTGGAATTGAGTACCCAGCCGTTGCCGGTTACTGTGCCTTTTCCGCCGCTCAGGTGCAGATGGTTGCCCGTTGCGCCGTCGGTGCCCTCGCGGCAGATTTTTTCCCCACGAACAAATTTTTGCCCGACGGACAGCCTTTCGAGGTCGGAGTCGTCCGGGTGAGTTACCTGCAGGGTAAAATAACCGCGTGTTGAGTCGGCAAAGTCTACCTTTGACGTTGACTGAAGCCAGATTGTGTTCGTTCCGCCGTTCCCTACGCCGTAAATTCTGATAAGCTCCATTTCGTCGCACGGACAGTAGAGCCATTCGCGTCCGGCGTCGGTGCAGGCTTCGTCAATGGGATAATCCTTAGGTGTACCCGTTGTGTGGGGATAGTGCGAGGTTGAGCCGAGATAGGTCTGCGTAATGCGCATAACCCTTGTGGGATAGATTAAATAATTAGCCATTTGAGTTTGCTCCTTTCAATTTCTCTGCTGCCGTTATATTATGCTGCAAAGCAAAGGAACGTTAAAGAAGCTCGATTAAAGTTTATACTGTGATTTATTCAGAGATTCCAAAATAAAAAGGGACTGCCGCCTAAGGACTAACCTTTAGCGACAGACCCGTTTTGTCAGTCAATGTCAAGCAGCTTGTCGGCCTCGCTTTGTTCAATTTCCTCCACCGAGCGCAGCTTTTTCTGAATCAGGTCGTTCCTTGTCTGAGCGTCGTCAAGTGTTTTTCCGGCCTCGTCAATCTTTTTCCGCGCTTTTTCAAGTACGACACCGAATTTTTCATACTGCATTTTTGCTGCGGCAAGGAGAGTGCGTATTTCTTTAGCCTTTTCGTTGATTGCCATGGCCCTGAACCCGACGGAGAGGGAATTGAGAAGCGCCGTAATGGTTGAAGGTCCCGCAATCATTACACGAAACTCATTCTGGCACCTTTCCGCAATGCCGTTTTTGGAGCTTATAATTTCGCTGTAAAGTCCCTCCGTTGCAAGATACATTATTGCAAACGGGGTGGTGGAAGGCTCGTTGATGTATTTTTTAACGTCCCTTGCCTGGGCAATAACGCGCATTTCAAGAGCCTTGCGCGCCGCTTCAACGCCCTGTGCGTCGCCGCTGTCCGCCGCCGAGCAAAGGCGGATATAGTCCTCAACCGGGAACTTTGAGTCTATCGGAAGATATGTAAAGCTGCTTTTGTCGTCGCCCGAGGGAATCTTAACGGCAAACTCAACAACCTCCCTTCCTGCGCCGGGGGAGTAGTTTTTAACAAACATTGACGGTATCGTTTGCTCAAGCAGACCCTCAAGCTGTACTTCGGCCCAGGTGCCTCTTGCTTTAACATTTGTGAGTATTCTGTTGAGCGAGGTTACGTTTTCCGTTACGCCGGTTGAAAGAATTTTCATTTCTCCGAGCGATTTATATACGTTTTCAAGCTGTTCGCTGACCGTTTTGAACGAAGAATCAAGGCGCTTTGTGAGCGTTTCGTTGAGCTTTTCATCAACGGTCAGACGTATTTTTTCAAGCTTTTCGCTGTTCTCGTTTCTGATTTGAGTAAGGCTTTGAGCAATTGCGGCGGTCATTTTGGCGTTAAGCTCATAGTTTTCCTTTGTCATTTTTTCAAGCTTTTCGCTCATTGAGGAAAGGGAGCTGTTAACATCCTGCCTTTGAGCGGCCTGGTACTGTGCGTTTTCAATCCTGCTTCGGCTGAATTCATCGCTTACCGAAGAGCCGATTTCCCTGAGCGAGGCGGAAATTTTTTCGCTTCCCTTCTCCTGAGCGGCAAGAAGCTCGGAATATTCTTTTTTATTATTCTTTTTAATGATTAAAATCAGAAGAAATACGCTTATAATTAATTGCACCGCACCGATTACCAATAAAATTTTCTCGTTCATTTTCAATACCTCCAAAATCCTTGAAATTATATCATTATACAAATATATCTTGGTTATATAACGGAAAATAAATTAAAGGACTGACCGAAGAATGAAAAAAGTTTTGCCGATAATTCTTGTTTTTTCAATAATATTATGCATGTTTTCCGCCTGCTCGTCCGACGGAACGGGTCAGCAGATGGTTTTTCCGATAGACAGCGAGCCAAAGTACCTTGATCCGCAGATTGTTTCCGACCGCGGCGCGGCAAACATTATTGCAAACTGCTTTGAGGGGCTTGTTACCTATGACGAAAACGGAGCGCTTGCTCCTGCCGGCTGCGAAAAATATGAAGTATCCCCTGATAACCTGACCTATACTTTTACCCTGCGTCAGGATGCAGAATGGATGGTGACAAGGTCTGCAAAAGCTCTTTTTGAGGAGGGCGAATTTGAAAAATTCGATACCCGCGTGACTGCCTCGGACTATGTTTTTGCTTTCAGGCGTATTGCGGACAGCGCAACGGGCTCGGCTGCGTTTTCATATATTTCAAGTATTAAAAACGCTGTAAAGATACATTCCGGAAAGCTTTCCAAGGAGAACCTCGGAGTGTATGCAAACGGAGATTATACTCTTGTTATCGAGCTTGAAAAAAGCGATCCGGACTTTCTTTTTGCGCTGACTCTGCCTGCGTGCGTTCCGTGCAACGAAACGTTTTTTGAAATGACAAAGGGGCGTTACTGCCTTTCAACCTCCAACATTATTTCAAACGGGCCGTTTTATATTTCAAACTGGGCAGACGAAACAGCGATTACCGCAAGGAAAAGCGAGTCCTATCATTCGGCGTCCTCTGTTGCGCCGTCATCTGTTTATTTCTCATTCAACAACGAAAAAGAGACAAGGGGCGAAAAGGTCAAAAGCGGAGTTTATGAGCTTTCGCCGGTCAGCAAAGCGCAGGCCGCGTCTCTTGCCGGGGAAAAGGGCATCAGCATTAAAAGCTTTGAAAATTCATACTTTGCGCTCCTTTTCAACTGCTCAGATGAGCTTTTGAAAAATGCCGACCTTCGCCGCGCGCTTTCCTCCTCGCTTGAAAAGGAGTATTTTCTTGAAGATAATTCCTCGCCCGCTTTGGGCGTTATACCTCCCGTTTCCCGGGCGGGCGGTTCTGCCTGGCGCGCAAGAGCCGGAACGGTGACCCCGTCGTTTTCCGGTACGGATGACGCAAAAGGCTACTTTTCAAAGGCGCAGGCGGCTCTTAACAAGAGCGGAGTTTCGCTCACCGTTTTGTGTACTGAGGAAAACGAGCTTAACGTGAGGAAGGTTATGCAGAACTGGCAGACCGTTCTCGGTGTGAAAAGCAGCGTCACCGTTGAAGCTGTTGACGCTTCTGAGCTTGAAAAGAGGATAAAAAGCGGCGATTTTCAGCTTGCCTTTTCAACCGTGCTTTTTGACAGCGATTTTGCCCTTGGCGCGCTGCTGCGCTTTTCAAAAAGCAGCAGCGATAACTTTGCAAAGCTCAACTCCGACAGATATGAATCTCTGCTTTCCGCAATTCAGACGGCAAAGACCGAGCGAGAGAGCCTGACAGCGCTCAAAAAGGCGGAGCAGTATCTTTGCGACTCGGCAGTCTTTGTTCCTGTTCGGCAGGAAAACGGATTTTTTGCCGCAGCAAAGGGCGTTTCGGGAATAGTTTTTTCGCCGGGCGGAGAGTATGTATATTTTAAAAATGCCGTTCGGAAATAATCTAACGCGGGAAAGGATCAAGGAGATATTTGAAAAAGCCGGAATACACGGCGCGCACGGCATTGAGCCGCAGCTTATATAAAAAGAACCGCCGTGGAAAAGCGGCGGCCCTTATGAGCTGTAATTACTTTTTAAGAAACTTTTCAAGAGCTTCAATCAGTTCGTCAAGAAAGACTTTAAGATAATGGAAGAAAGCTCCGAGATCAAAATTGCCCATGGTCGTTCTCCTTTCATCTTTTTTCAGGAAAATTATAGCACTGATTTCTCAATTATTCAAGTAAAAATAAAGATTTTTGCTTCCTGCACGTTCCGACTTTTTTCGCCGGAGCGTTTTTTTATAATAAAAAGCGGTGATGGAAGTGACGCAGGTCGTATATGCCGACATTCTTTTTGTTATTAACGCCTATGTTACATATGCGCTGCTTCGTGCAACCGACCTCATCTGCCGCGTTCACACGCCGCGTCTGCGGACTGTTCTTGCCTCGCTTTTCGGCGGCCTTTGCGCGTTTGTTGTGCTTATTGAGGGAATCCCCGAAGCTTTTGTGGCCCTCTCAAGGCTCGTACTTTCCGTCGCGCTTGTTTTCGTTTGCTATTTTCCGTTTGACAGAAGAAAGTTTTTGAAGCTTTTCGGCGCTTTCTTTTTGGTGAATTTTGTTTTTGCCGGGCTTATGTTTGCGCTGTGGTATTTTGCCGCGCCGAGCCATATGATGTATTTTGCCGGAATAGTGTATTTCAATATCGACGCTCTGACGCTGATAATTTTCACCGCCGTATGCTACGCCGTTCTGAGCGTTGTTAATTCGATAATCAAACCGAAATCACCGGAAAACTGCGTGTTTGACCTTGAAATCGAGTCTTTCGGAAAGACATATAATTGCCGTGCTCTGCTTGATACGGGAAATTCGCTTTATGAACCCTTTTCCTCGCTTCCGGTGATAGTCTGCGAAAAAAGCATTTTCGGCACCGATTTTGAAATTCCGCCGGAAAAGCTTCGCCTCATACCGTGCAGCGGCGTCTCGTCCGAGAGCGTGCTGAAAGCCTTCAGACCCGGCTCGGTGTGCATAAAAAGCCCCACGGTATGCGAAAAAACGGACGCGGTTTACATAGCCCTGACGGAAAACAGAATAAGAAATTCCGAGTTCGGTGCACTGTTGCACCCGGAGCTTTTTTCAAACAAAGTCAACGCCGACTGATTCGGCGCTGACTGAAGAAAGGAAGGATAACCATGCTTTCAAAGCTTAAACTCAGCCTCTTCTGGCTCAAACGCCGCTTTATGATATTCATAGGAGCCGAAAGCGAGTTTTTTTATGTCAACGGCTCTCAGACTCTTCCGGCGCCGCTTGGAAAAAAGCAGGAGAACGAGATACTCGAACAGATTGAAAACGGCGACTGCTCCAACCGCGAAAAGCTGATTGTGCATAATCTGCGCCTTGTGGTTTATATTGCGCGGAAGTTTGAAAACACGGGAGTCGGCATTGAGGATCTGGTGTCAATCGGCACGGTTGGACTCATTAAGGCGGTCAACACGTTCTGCCCGTCAAAGAAAATCAAGCTTGCAACCTATGCGTCGCGCTGCATTGAAAACGAGATACTGATGTACCTTCGGAAAACGGCGAACAGAAAAAATGAGGTTTCCATTGAAGAACCGCTCAATGTTGACGTTGACGGAAACGAGCTGCTTTTGTCGGACGTGCTCGGCAGCGACGGCGATGCAGTGGGGCGCGACCTTGAAACAAGGGACGAGCGCAATCAGCTGCTTGCCGTTGTTGAAAAGCTTGACGAACGGGAAAAGGCTATCATGACGATGCGCTTCGGCCTTTTCGGCTCAAAGGAGTATACGCAGAAGCAGGTTGCGGATATGCTCGGAATTTCGCAAAGCTACATTTCAAGGCTTGAAAAACGGATAATTGAGCACCTTAGAAAGGAGCTTGAAAAAGTGGGATAAACAGGCAAAAAAAATCAGTTAAAAGCCTTGCTTTTGCCTTTTTGCTGTGATATAATACCACAGATAACGCACGCAGGGGATCAGTATGCCCTGTTCACGAAAGTGCGGCGTACTTTCAGGAACCTGCGGTGGTTAAAACTAATTTTCAGGAGGACTCATCAATGTCAGTAGTATCAATGAAGCAGCTTCTTGAAGCCGGTGTTCATTTCGGACATCAGACAAGAAGATGGAACCCGAAAATGTCCGAGTACATTTTCACCGAAAGAAACGGAATTTACATCATCGACCTTCAGAAGACCGTTAAGAAGCTTGAGGAAGCATATTCCTTTATCCGCGAGGTTTCCGAAAACGGCGGCGAGGTTCTTTTTGTCGGAACCAAGAAGCAGGCCATGGATTCCATCCGTGAGGAAGCAATCCGCTGCGGTATGCCATATGTCAACGCACGTTGGCTCGGCGGTATGCTCACAAACTTCAACACCATTCAGAAGAGAATCAAGAGACTTGCCCAGCTCAAGGATATGGAGCAGAACGGCACTTTCGCTCTCCTTCCGAAGAAGGAAGTTATCAAGCTTAACCTTGAAATTGAAAAGCTTGAAAAGTTCATGGGCGGTATCACCAAGATGAAGGGTCAACCCGCTGCAATCTTTATCGTTGACCCGCGCAAGGAAAGAATTGCCGTTGCCGAAGCTCACAAGCTCGGTATCCCCATCGTTGCAATCGTTGATACCAACTGCGACCCCGATGAAGTTGACTATGTAATCCCCGGTAACGATGACGCTATCCGTGCCGTAAGACTTATCGCAGGCGCTATGGCTGACGCTATCATTGAGGGCAGACAGGGCGAAGCCGACGCTCCCGCTGAGGAAGCCGCCGAAGAGACTGCCGAAGCCGCAGAGTAATCAAAAGATTTTCAGCCCGTACCATCTTTAATTACGGGCTTTTTTCAAAAATTATCAGGCCGCCGGAGGATTGTAACTGACTTTCAGTCGGCGGCGACTTAAAAACTTAGGAGGAATTTATTATGGCATTTACCGCAAAAGACGTTCAGGCTCTTCGTGAAAAGACCGGCGTTGGAATGATGGACTGCAAAAAGGCTCTTGTTGAAGCCGAGGGCGATATGGATAAGGCCGTTGACATTCTCAGAGAAAAGGGACTCGCTTCCGCAGCAAAGAAATCAACAAGAATTGCTGCCGAGGGCGTTGTTGCCGCATACAGCGACGGAAAGAGCGGCGCACTTGTTGAAATCAACTGCGAAACCGACTTCGTTGCAAAGGGCGAGCCGTTCAAAAATCTTGCCAAGAAAGTTGTTAAGACAGTTGTTGAAAAGGCCCCGGCTGATGTTGACGCCCTCCTCAAGACTCCTATTTCCGACGGCGAGGGTACCGTTGAGGAGGCTGTTCAGGAAGTATTCCTTGCTCTTCGCGAGAACATGAAGGTTCGCCGCTTTGAGCGCGCAGAAGGTCATGTTGCAACCTATATCCACGCAGGCGGAACAGTCGGCGTTATGGTTAAGTTCGATGTTGACGACGCCACCGCAGCAAAGCCCGAGTTTGACGCAATGGGCAAAAACGTTGCAATGCAGGTTGCGGCCATGAACCCGTCATATCTTGACGAAGCTTCGGTTCCCGCAGAGGTTCTTGAAAAGGAAAAGATGATCCTTGTTGCTCAGATGAAGGAAGACCCGAAGATGGCTAACAAGCCGGAGGCAGTTCTTCATAAGATTGTTGAGGGCAAGATCGGAAAGTATTACAAGGAAAACTGCCTGCTTTGCCAGGAATTTGTCCGTTCGGATCTTTTTGAGGGCAGCGTTAAGGGTTATGTTGATTCTGTTGCCAAGGCTCTCGGCGCCGACATCAAGGTTACCGGCTTTGTTCGCTTTGAAAAGGGCGAAGGCATTGAAAAGAAGACCGAGGACTTTGCCGCTGAAATTGCAAACATGATTAAGTAAAATAATGTAATAATATATGGAACTGTCGCAAATCGGTAAAACGAAGAGTGACAGTTCCTTTTGTTTATTTAGAGTTAATCCGATAAACTGGAATTTAGTGAGGTTATAAAAAATGAACAATAGACCATTTGTTCCACAGAATTGCTTTTTCAAGGGAAGCTACAATCCCGAATATGAGAGGCTTATTCAAACAGTAAAAGTAAAATGTCACAAATACAATCAACTCTCTCCTGACGATGTGGATGGACACAATGAAATACTCATAGATTTGATTGGAAAGCTCGGTAAGGATGCTGTATTTGTTCCTCCATTTTGGTGTGATTATGGATATAATATTGAAGTCGGCGATTATTTTTATGCCAACCATAATTGCATAATTCAGGACGGTTCAAAGGTGACCTTCGGAGATTATGTTTTTATCGCACCGAACTGTACCTTTACAACGGCGGAACACGCAGTTGACCCTGAAATGAGAAAAAACGGCATTGAGATTTCCAAGCCTATTATAATCGGCAACAATGTGTGGATTGGTGCCGGCTCGGTTATTTTGGCAGGCGTTACAATAGGCGATAACTCTGTTATAGGTGCAGGCAGTGTTGTAAACAAAGATATTCCTTCAGGAGTGGTTGCTGTTGGTGTACCTTGCAAAGTTCTCAGAGAAATTACCGATGAGGATAAACACAGATACCCCATGTATAACGGTGCTTATTAAATAAATTCCGATTTGTCTTTCTCTTCTTTTTTAGAATACAACAGCTTTCTGCGGA
>JAEDEQ010000112.1 GCA_016293225.1 Clostridiaceae bacterium | reverse complement strand
CCTACGGCGGCGACACCGGAAAGGATCAGCGCGTTTACTACTTCAACACCAAGGAGATAATCGGCAACAAGTTCGGAACCGCTAACCCGATCATGTTTGAGGTTGTCAATAAG
Source organism: Clostridiaceae bacterium (assembly GCA_016293225.1). Classification (GTDB taxonomy): domain Bacteria; phylum Bacillota; class Clostridia; order Oscillospirales; family Acutalibacteraceae; genus UBA6857. The sequence goes on along the minus strand of JAEDEQ010000112.1, from coordinate 4,330 downwards.
CGCATCGGAATCAGCAGAACCGTTCAGGTCCGCTGCAACGGCGTTTATACATATATCATCTCCGATCCCCTGCTCTTTTACACAAGGCTTTGCGGCAATGTTGAAACCGAGTTCACAAGAGATCAGATTGACGATCAGCTCAAAACCGAATTCATTGACGCTTTGCAGCCCGCCCTCGCCGCCCTCGCCGAACAGGAGCTTCGACCGGCTCAGATACCCGGCAAGGCAAACGAGCTCAAAAAAGCCATGAACGAGACGCTCAGACAGGAGTGGATTGAAAACAGAGGTATTTCCGTCGGAAAAATAGCGCTCAACCCGATAACCCTGACCGAAGCGGACATGAAGAAGATCAACGAGCTTGAGGACGCAGCAAACGTCACCTCAAATCCGTTCATGATGGCCGGCACCATGACGAACGCCACAGCGGATTCAATGAGAGACGCCGCCGGAAATTCTGCCGGCGCAATGACGGGATTCATGGGCATGGGTATGGTCGGCATGGGCGGACAGGGCGGCTTCGGCGCTGCTCAGAACCTCTATAACTTAGGCATACAACAGCAGCAAGCCCAGCAACAGGCTCAGCAGCAGGCGGCTCCCGTAGCCGACCCGAACGCCTGGAAATGCTCCTGCGGCGCAACTGTCAGCGGCAACTTCTGCCCGGAATGCGGCAGCAAAAAGCCTGCACCCCAGCCTGCCGCCGATTCATGGAAATGCTCCTGCGGCGCAACCGCCAACGGCAATTTCTGCCCGGAATGCGGCGCAAAAAAGCCTGCCGAAGCAGACGGCTGGACCTGTTCTTGCGGCGCGGTCAACAAAGGCAGGTTCTGCCAGAACTGCGGCGCAAAAAAGCCTGAGGGTGCTCCCCTTTACCGCTGCGACAAATGCGGCTGGGAACCCGAGGATCCGAAAAATCCGCCGAAATTCTGCCCGGAGTGCGGCGACCGATTTGATGATAACGATATTAAATAAAACCACAAAGGAGTTGTTATTATGGGTCTTTTTGACAAAAAATTCTGCGATGTATGCGGTGAAAAGATAGGCCTGCTCGGAAACAGAAAGCTTGAGGACGGAAACCTTTGCAAGGACTGCGCAAAAAAGCTTTCCCCGTTCTTCAGCGAAAGAAAACAGTCAACCGTTGCGGAAATCAAGGAACAGCTTGCATACCGCGAGGAAAACGAGCGCCGGCTTGATTCCTTCCGCCCCACCCGTACATACGGCGAGAGCATGAAGGTCTATATCGACGATATGGCCGGAACTTTCATTGTTACAAGAATGAGCAACTGGAAGAGCGAAAACCCGGATATCATCGGCCTCAATCAGGTCACCTCCTGCAACCTTGACATTGATGAGGACAGAGACGAGCTTTATTATGAGGACGAAGAGGGCAACAGAAGGTCATATACGCCTGCCCGTTATGAGTACAGATATGAATTCTTCGTTGTTATCAACGTCAATTCGCCCTGGTTCTCACAGATAAGGTTCTCGCTCAACCCCTCCAACCGTCCGGACAGCCGATATACGGAGCTTTACCGTGAATATGAACGTGTTGGCAACGAGCTTTGCGCGGCTCTCATGAGACAGGGTACGGCCGCTTACGGAGCACCGCAGGGTTACGGCGCACCCCAGCCGGCTTACGCCGCTCAGGCTCCTTACGGCGCACCCCAGGCTCCTTATGGCGCACCTCAGGCTCAATACGGCGCACCGCAGGCTCCGTATGGCGCACCCCAACCCCAATACGGCGCACCGCAGGCTCAGTACGGCGCACCTCAGACCCAGTACGGCGCTCCTCAGGCTCAGTACGGCGCTCCGGCAGCTTATGCCGCTCCCGTTCAGCAGCCTGCCGGCTACCGTTGCGACAAGTGCGGCTGGGTTCCCGCTCCCGGACAGAATGTTCCGAAGTTCTGCCCGCAGTGCGGCGATCCCTTTGACCGGAGCGATCTCGCATGACGGCTTTAACTCAGATGCGGTCAGAGGACATTGTTAACATTTCGCTTTCCTGCAATCATTCGTGCTTTGCATACTGCTATTCGTTCTCTCTTTTTAAAACAGACGGAAAGTGGTTCTTCAGCGCAAAATGCTCCGATCCCGAAACACATGAGCAAACGGAAATTGACAACTGCCCCGTTGAAAACGAAAAGGCTCAGAATTTGCTCTCTCTTATTGAGCAATCAGGCCTCATCGACCGCCTCAAAAACTTTTGTATGCCGGCTGAGAACTACATGGTCTGCGATATGACAACCTATTCGACCGGTCTTCGCTTTGCAGACGGAACCTCCGTCTTCGCAAGAACCGGCTCGGATAAGCTTGAACAGTTCTTTTTTGCTCTTGCAAAAGAGTATGTATAAAAATTTTTTAAACAAACGGAGGAATTAACCATGGCTGATCTTAAAGCAATGGCAACTGCCACAACACCCAGAGAATTTGAACTTTCCTATTCGACAACGATTGAGGAAGTGTTTGAAAAGCTCAACGCCCGCGCTTCCGCCTTTCAAATGGGCTTTGAACTCAAGGACGGAATCGGAGGAAAAAAGATCTCTTTCAAAAAAGAGCCTGAGCTTGACGTCGCTATCAGTCTGACCGTCAAGGACGGAAACAAAATCAAAATAACACCTGTCATCAAGGAAAGCCAGACCACCGTCAACGGTATGCGCGTTGACAAAAACAGTATGCTCAGAAAAGGCGTTTCGGGCGTAGCCTCGCTTCCGCTTCAAAGGGGAGAGTACGTTGACGCAGTGACCGACACCGTTAAAAAGCTGCTCAACAACGAGCCTGTTGCGGATTATGTTGCTCCGAAAGCTACGGAAGCTCAGGCAAAGGATTGGCTCACAACGCTTCTGCTTTGCATCTTCCTCGGCCATATCGGTGTGCACCGCTTCTATGTCGGCAAAACCGGCACGGGTATCCTCTATATCCTGACAATCGGCTTCTGCGGAATCGGCTATCTTGTTGACCTTATCAAAATCATTACGGGATCCTTCACCGATAAAAACGGTAATCAGATTAAACGCAACTAAAAATTCTTTGTATTAAGAGAGGAAAATTGTTATGAAAAGAATAATCGCAATCACACTTACGCTTCTTATGGTTTTCAGCCTTTTTGCCTGCAACAAGGGCGGAACCGACAAAACAACCGAAAACAACAATGCGAGCGAAGCTTCCTCAACAACTGACGCCGCAGCTTCCACCACTGAGGCTGAGTCCACAACGCAGGCGGCTGACCCCTCAAAGCTTGAAAAAGGCAGTGAGGGCGACGGCCCTGTCGAGCTCAAGACCGAGCTTTTCAGCGTTAAAGTTCCCGAGGGTCTGAAATATAAAGTTGACACCTACTTTGTCAGCGATGACGATCCCCTTTTCGGAAGCATCAACATTTACTTCAATGAAGAATACAACACACCCATAAAGCTTAAGGCAACAACACAGGGCATGGTCAAGAGCCAGAAAGAGGCAGTTGAAAATACAATTGCACTTCGCAACCTTGACACCTATAAAAACGAAACCTCTGTTAAGGAGGGCAAGGATGTTAAGTTCGGCAACAACACCTACTCAACACTTAACATCAAGACCGAGTATGGCGAGAATGATTACTACATTCTCTATGTCAACAGAGGTGCGAACGACAAAAACGGTCTTTATGTAACTGTTGATGTTGACAGCGAGGTTATGAAGTCTGACGATGCAAAACTTGCTGAAATTCTCAGCTCGCTTTCCATTGTAATGGAGAAATAACACACCCCCGTAGGGGCTGCCGCGGCAAAGCTTCAGCGTCAGCCCCCGCTTTTTTAAGCTGAATATTCAATTTCAGATAAAGGAGAAAAAAGTTGAGCAGTTCAAATAATTTCAAGAACTATATTCACAGTAAGGAATTTACTAATTTTATCGTTGCGTTCCTTATTTCCCTTGTTTTTCTTTTTCTCGGCATATTCGGAATAGTTAAGAGCTCCAATGCCGCAAATGAATATAACAGCTCTACCGATATCAAAAAGGTTCCTGCCGTAGTAACGTATGTTGAATACAAAAACGAAAGGAACGAAGAAGATAAAATAATCAGTGAGTATTGGAATGCTACATTCACCTATACTGTTGACGGAAAGGAATATAAGGGAAAGGAAAAATTCAAACACATGGTTTCCGAGGGAGACACCTTCGATATTGAGGTCTATAAAAACTCCAAAGGCGACTACAAAATCTATAAAAAGACGGGTGTTTTAAGATATGCACTCTACTACATTTCGCTTATCGTCGGTGCGGTGCTCTTTGTTGCAAGTGTAGTCAGCCTGATTCCCAAAAAGAGCGGAAAGAAAAAGCAGGAAAAGCAAAAACTTGAGAGCCG
>JAEDEQ010000111.1 GCA_016293225.1 Clostridiaceae bacterium | reverse complement strand
GATAAGAGATAAGAGATATTTTCTAAAAAGACGGGAGTAAACGAGCGTATATTACAACAGACTTTACATAGAAGCGTTCCGAATCCTCGGCGGCAGAACGCCGCCCGGTCTTGACTGCGGCGTACTCTGCGAAAAAAGTTTTTTTGCCAAGCTTCGGTTTTTTTCTCTTTCCTGTTGAAAAAAAAGATAGTTTTTGGTATATTATCTGTATATTCCGCCGCTCAACACGGAGAATTACCTGACGCGGCGGACAAATTATGTCTGCAAAAACACAAGCAAGCTAAAATTTTGGAATCGGAGAGAATTTGAAGATGTTTAAAACCGGCTTTGATAACAACAAGTACATCAAAACACAGTCCGAGCAGATACGAAAGCGCATTTCACGCTTCGGCGGAAAGCTTTATATGGAGTTCGGCGGAAAGCTTTTTGACGATAACCACGCTTCGCGCGTTCTTCCGGGCTTTGAGCCGGACAGCAAGCTGCGTATGCTCCTTGAGCTCAAGGACGAGGCGGAAATTGTTATTGCAGTAAGCGCAGGCGCCATTGAAAGCAAAAAGCTGCGCTCAGACCTCAACATCTCATACGATATGGAGGTTCTGCGCCTTATTGACCTTTTCAGGAGCGTCGGTCTTTATGTCGGCTCGGTCGTCATCACACAGTACAGCGGTCAGGATTCGGCGGACGTTTTCAAGCAGAAATTGCTTGCGCTCGGCGTTCCGGTGTTTATCCATTACAAAATTGAGGGCTACCCCTCAAACGTGAAGAAAATTATCTCCGAAACAGGCTACGGCAAAAACGAGTATATTGAAACCTCGCGCAGACTTGTTGTTGTTACCGCCCCCGGCCCCGGCAGCGGAAAAATGGCCACCTGCCTTTCCCAGCTCTATCACGAGCATCTGCGCGGCATTGAGGCCGGCTACGCGAAGTTTGAAACCTTTCCAATCTGGAATCTGCCGCTCGGTCACCCGGTCAATCTTGCCTATGAGGCCGCAACCGCAGACCTCAACGATGTGAATATGCTTGACCCGTTCCACCTTGACGCATACAATGTCAAGACCGTCAACTATAACCGCGACATTGAAATTTTCCCGGTGCTTCAGGCGATTTTTGAAAACATCTACGGCTATTCGCCCTATAAGTCTCCGACGGACATGGGCGTCAACATGGCAGGCTACTGCATTTTTGACGACGAGGCTGTATGCAGTGCCGCAAAGCAGGAAATTATCCGCCGCTATTACAAAGCCCTCTGCGACCGCAGAAAGGGGCTTGACGTTACAAAGGAGATTGAAAAGCTTGAGCTTTTGCTGAGCAAGGCGGACATTTCCACCGCCGACAGAAAGGTTGTTTCTGCCGCAAACAAGGTTGCGGAAAAGACGGGCGCTCCGGCCGCCGCAATTGAACTTGCGGACGGAACGGTACTCACCGGAAAGACCAAGCAGCTGCTTGGCGCGGCAAGCTCGCTCGTTCTCAATGCGCTCAAGCATCTTGCAAAAATTGACGACAGCCTTGAGCTTATCCCCTCAGACCTCATTGAGCCGGTGCAGAGCCTCAAGGTCAACTATCTCGGAAGCCGCAATCCGCGCCTGCATGTTGACGAAATTCTTGTTGCGCTTTCCGTTGCCGCGGCAACAAACAAGAACGCCGCAAAGGCTCTCTCCTGTTTGCCGATGCTCAAGAGCGCGCAGGTTCACTGCACGGTTATCCTTTCCTCTCCGGACAGCAAGATTTTTTCAAAGCTCGGCGTTGACCTCACCACCGAGCCGGACTATGAAAACGACAACTTATATCACCTTTAATATTTCACCTTTAATATAAAAGACTTCCGCAAGAAAGCGTTTGCGGAAGTCTTTGATTTTTGATTTTATTTTTTTATCTTTTAAAAGTTATCGGAAGTTTAGTGCACAAAATCATTCATCTTCATCGCTTAGAGCTGATTCCGGTAATTTTCCGGCTTGTGCTGCAAGCTTCTTTTCCTGTGATTTCACGCGGCGTTCTAATTTCTTTATATCTTCCGATGGAGGCAGATTCTCAGGTTTAATTCCTCGCTGCCCGAGCATATTTCTAATTGTAGAATTGTTCTGAATATGTTCTACGGTAATTGCCGGTTCACCCTGCAAATCCTTTTCTTCAACATTATAATTCGTCATCTCAGTCGCCAGATTCTTTGCCGCAATTGTAAGCGTAGGAAGAAAATCTGCAAGCGGTCTATTGTCTTTAACACCGAGTTTACTTTTCATCTCCTGAGTAGTGTATCCGCCAAACAAGGCTTTATCACCTTTAGAGCGAATGCGCCCAAAGCCGGCGTCATCAACACCGCGCTCATAAATATTTTGCGACAGTCTTTTTTCAGACGCTCTTAATCTTCCTCTTGCCTGTGTTCTTTCTATCAAGGAAATGCGTTCCTCAATAAGCTCTTGTTTCCTTGTTTGAACTGCAAAATAGCTTTGTGCAAAAGCAATTTCTTCTTTTTTTGGATCGCCGTTTTGAGCAATGAGATAGCATGCATAACGAGTGAGCATATAATCTTTAACTTTTCTTTTCCCGCCTTTGCCGATAGGTATCATTTTCGTGACCTCACGAAAATGATCCGATACCGATATTCCGGAGGTTTCGCAAGACTCAACGGCACGGCAAACCGCTTTATCAAAATTCTCCCAACGGTCATAACCAAACAGATTCATAAGGTCTCTTGCATACCAGAATTCAATATCAGCATCCTCATTGATATGTATAATTGAGTCGTATTTTTGGCGGATTTGCTCAACTTTTCTCCTATCCATCTGCTGTGCTCCTTTCATTCAACACAATCAAAAGTATCAATCGTCACTGTCAATGGTCGAAACCTTGTTGATAAGCTCCTCAAGCACGTCAAGGACAATTCTGACTGTATCGAGCGAGGTAAAGGTTGTTACGCCGTTTTCAACCGCGCAGCGGCGCATTGCCTCTCCGTTGACATAATGCACACCGGAAAGGATTGCACGCGTGTTGATGATGTAGCTGACATGACCCGAACGAATGGAATCGAGCACTTCATTGCTGCCCTCATTGATGTTTTTGAGCTTCTTTGCCTGAACGCCGTTTTCCCTCAGGAAGTCCGCTGTGAGCGAGGTTGCCTCAATATTGAAGCCGATATCGCGGAAGCGCCGGACAAGCGGCAACGTTTCCTCCTTGTCCTCGTCCGCAACGGTAACCAGCACGGTGCCGTATTTGAGCATCGGTATCCCTGCCGCCTGGAACGCCTTGTAAAGCGCACGGGAAAGGCGCTTATCGTAGCCTATTGCTTCGCCGGTAGATTTCATCTCCGGGGAGAGATAAGCGTCCATGCCGCTGAGCTTTGCGAAAGAAAAGGCCGGCGCTTTAACATACCACCGTTTTTTATCGGGCAGAACCGTCTGTGTAATGCCCTGCTTTTCAAGACTTTCACCGAGCATTACGCGCACGCCGATATCAACAAGGCTGCAGCCCGTTGACTTTGAAAGGAACGGAACGCTCCTTGAGGCTCTGGGATTTACCTCGATTACAAACACGTTTTCGTTTTCGTCAACAATGAACTGAATGTTGAAAAGTCCCCTGATTCCGATGCCGAGTCCGAGCTTTGTTGTGTAGTCAATGATGGTGTTCTTCACCTTTTCGGAAAGCGAGAACGGCGGATAAACACTGGTGCTGTCGCCCGAATGAACGCCGGTGCGCTCAACAAGCTCCATGATTCCGGGCAGAAAGACCTGCTTTCCGTCGCAGACGGCGTCAACCTCAACCTCTTTTCCCATGAGGTATTTATCAATGAGGACGGGTTTGTCCTCATCAACCTCAACGGCGGTTTTGAGATACTTGCGCAGCATTTTTTCGTTTGCAACAATCTCCATTGCTCTTCCGCCGAGAACAAAGCTCGGCCTCACAAGCACCGGATAGCCTATCTCCTCGGCAACCCTTACGCCCGTTTCGATATCGGTAACTGCCTCGCCCTTCGGGTTCGGTATTTTGAGCGACTTGATAACATTATCGAACGCGTCGCGGTTTTCCGCCTTTTCAATGGCGGCGCAGTCGGTGCCGATTATCTTCACTCCCCTTGCGGCAAGCGGCTCGGCAAGGTTGACCGCCGTCTGACCGCCGAGGGTTGCAATAACGCCCTCGGGCTTTTCAAGCAGAACAACGTTCATCACGTCCTCCGGCGTGAGCGGCTCAAAGTAAAGCTTATCCGCGGCGGTATAATCGGTTGAAACGGTTTCCGGGTTGTTGTTTATGACAATAGCCTCATAGCCCATTTTCTGAATGGTTCTGACCGCGTGAACGGTTGAATAGTCAAACTCAACGCCCTGTCCGATGCGGATTGGGCCGGAGCCAAGGACAATGATTTTCTTTTTATCGGAGACTACGGACTCGTTTTCCTCGGCGTAGGTCGAATAGAAATACGGAACATAGCTTTCAAACTCGCTTGCGCAGGTGTCAA
>JAEDEQ010000024.1 GCA_016293225.1 Clostridiaceae bacterium | reverse complement strand
CGATCAACCCTACTTTGATAGTATCCGTTATATGTAGTACTGGGCTCATCATTGCCATCTGTCAAGGCAATGATCATTCGATAACCGTACTTTTTGTTACTGTCTGTAAGAAGATTAAGAGCCTCATCCAGGCCAGTATACATTGCAGTAGTTCCGGATGCCTTGAGCGATGAAACTTTTGCTTTTACGCTATCAATATCGCTAGTTAACGGTGAAAGAACTGTTGCTGAACTCGTGAATTTGATAAGCGCAGCTCTATCTTCTGAACCCAATGCATTTAAAAAAGTATTCAATGCTGTTTTTGCGGTGGTAAGTCGATTATATGAACTCATACTACCAGAATCATCAATAACAAAAATGACATCAATTCCGGAATAATTGCCCTGAGAATCAACGATGGGCGATTTGATTTCTTCATTCCAAATAATATCAAACGCAACTTTATTTAGAAGAATATAAGTTGAAAAATGTTCAACCGAAACGGTTATTTTGCCATCTTCAACAATCTGATTAGGAACTTCTTCAAATTCACCTGTAGCTTCATTGACGTAGTAAACTCTAGGTTGGAATTTTTCGCCAATAGTTCCCAAAGCCGTATCATAGTAGAATGTGAGAGTTGCTTCTACGAATTTACCGGAAGTAGTAAAATCAAAAGCGGAACCTAAATAACCCGGAATCATTTTTGAAATCAACGCATTGTCAGAAGAAGTAACTTCTTTAATTTCAAGTGTTCCTGCACCTTCTGCATTTGTTTTTACGGTTGCTTTAACTGCAACTGGATTATTTTCATCAACAGTTCCTAAACTTGCGCTTGTTGAAAAGCTTGTTTCAATAATAAGAGGATCACTGCCGTTTGTAACTTCTGTTCCATCCTCAACACCATCACCGTCAGTGTCTGCTTTTAATGGATCGGTACGATAAACATTGACTTCATCATAATCCGAAAGGTAATCGTGGTCGGTATCATAATAAGCAGGATTTGTGCCTAATTTACATTCTTCTGCATTTGTCAATCCATCACTATCAGCATCATCTGCTCCGTTATTTATAGATGACGGATCGGTGTTTAGCCAGTTTAACTCTGTAAAATCGTCAATTCCATCACTGTCGCTGTCATTCTTGTATGGATCTGAACCGAATTGAACTTCAAGAGAGTCAGTCAATCCATCTCCATCGGAATCTTCGGTATCATTTTCATCATACCATTTTGCATACAAAGTTAAATCTTCGGTTATTTTACTTCTAAAATCAAATACATCGGAATATCCGCTTGCGCTACGATACCAACCTATAAGCTGATATCCTTCACGGTTGACAGCAGGTTCTGTTGCATTTTGTCCGTCTGCAATCTGCTGGCTTTCCGGATTATTTGTTGCCTCTTTATAGTTTAAATCAAAAGTTACAGTATGTACTTTCTCAGTCGGCTCCGTCGGCTGCTCCGGCAGACTCAAGCACGCGTCAACCTCCGCAAGAATAACAGCGGGTACACCGTCAACCTTAATGCTTATCGGCTCGTAGCGGCTGTTGAACATGGACATGATCAAATACACCGAAGACCAGAACGAGCCGAATACGGCGTCATAAATATCCTGCATCCATTCTGTTGAAAACACGGAATGTGTTGCCTTTGCGGTTGCAAGGAACTCTGCGTCGGCTTCGTTTTCAACCTCTGCATAGTTGACATTGTATTTTTCAACATCGTCAAACCTTGCAAACGGAGTTGCACGGTAGGAGACTGAAACATATTGCTTCTGTCCGGTCACATTTTTGATTTTTGTCTTAAGCTTGATTTCTTCTCCGCTCTTGTACTGCTTTTTGTCGCTCGTAAAGGTTACGGAAACGTCCGCAAAGCCTTCAGCGGCGGCTGCAAAAGCAGAATAAGACATTGAGAAAAGAAGCGTAAACACAAGAATAAGACTGATGATTTTTTTGCTACTGGTTCTCATTTTTCTTTTTCCTCCACATTGTTTTTTTGTTTTTTTATCAAAACCTGTCCGATTGATGAAAATTTTTTGCCTCTCCTTTCGTCATTTTTTTGCTCAGACAGATGTCGATTTTAAATACAAAACAGAATTCTTAATAATTAAGATATTACACGATTTTATCTTAGAAATCAATACTAAAATTTGCTTTTTTTGAACAAATTTCAGCCGGCATTTTTATGCATTTTTACTCATTTTCGGAATTTTGTCGATTAACTGTTGGAAAAGCGGTCGCTCTGAGCGATGAGAAGTACACTGTTACATACGGCTGAGGATAAATTTGGAAATGAATTTTTTCTGTCTTTCATTGACAAACGGTTTTGTCAGGTTATATAATCAAATTAGCCGGCGGCTCTTGCCGACAAATCTTATACAGAAAGGATGATAAGCAAAATGCAATCAATCACCAAAAGGCTTTTAGCTTTAATCTCGGCCGTTATCCTCATGACAACGATGCTCATTCCGGCGTTTCAGGCTTCGGCGGCTTCGGTCAGGCTGAACAAAACGAAGATAGTTCTCGTTGTCGGCCAGACCTACAATCTGAAAGTTTCCGGAACCAAGAAAACTCCTCAATGGAGCAGCTCAAACAAAAAAATCGTCTCCGTCACAAAGAAAGGTGTTGTCAAGGGTCTCAAAAAGGGCACCGCGACCATCACGGCAAAAATCGGAAAGAAAAAATATAAATGCAAGGTTACGGTTGAAGCGCCCAAGCTTTCAAGCACAAAAAAGACCGTTACCGCAGGAACAAGCTTTGCTCTTAAGCTGAACGGAACAAAGCGTACCGTCAAGTGGTACACAAGCAACAAAAAGATTGCCACTGTAAGCAAAAAGGGTGTTGTTAAAACGCTCAGGGCAGGCAGCGTTAAAATAACCGCAAAGCTCGGAGGAAAGAGCTATGTTTGCCGTTTAACCGTAAAGGCAAAGCCGGCGCCCGTTGTTTCCGAAAAGGATAAGGCGGCGGCACAGTATAACGCGCTCATCAATAACCTCAAAAAAGAGAAGAACATAACTGTTTACCGCGAGGAAAAGCTTAATATGAAGCCGCAGATAAGCAAGACGATGCTGGAGCTTTTGAAAAAGCTTCTCGGCGACGACGTCAAGGAGCTTACCGAAGGCATCAACGAGCAGAGCAAGGCTACGCGCCGCTTTACCGACGGAAAGACCCTTGTCGGAGATCAGTATATCACTCTCAACGCCTATATTCCGCCGGAGAACAGAGCCGCTGCTCTTCAGGGCAAATATATCAAGTCTGCAAAAACAGTGAAAAATGCGGACGGAGGATATACGCTGACTGTCGCTCTTATCAGCGAGACCTCAAAGTATGACGGAAAGAAATTCTCCGCAACCCCCGCCAACAATTCCATCTGTGATTCTTCACTCGGTACGGCGGACTTCGGTATGGACGATATGCAGATGGACATCAAACTTGCCCTCACCGGAACAACGGTTCAGGCAACGGTCGGCGCAAACGGAAAGCTTTCAAAGCTTCAGATCAATATGCCTATGAAGCTGTCAGCCTCTTTCGGTCTTTTCGACATCGCCTTTGTCGGAACTGCCACCGAACTGCTCACATTCACCTATTAATTTACCGTTTTTTTGCCCTCGTTCACTCTGAGCGGGGGCAAGGTTCATCTTGATTTTTAAGTTTCCATTGATTAATAAAAAAGCTTATGCAGTTAGGACAAAAGGGGGTTGGAACGTGAAAAATGCTTTAAAAAGACTTTTCGTTGTGCTGCTTTCCGCGGTTATTATGGTAACATTTTTTGCTCCGGCGGCCGAAGCTGCGTCGATAAAGCTGAATAAATCAAAAATCACTGTTTCGGTCGGAGAAACGTATAAGCTCAGGCTCTCCGGAGCCAAAGAACCTCCCAAGTGGAAGTCCGGCAACAAAAGTATTGTCTCCGTCAGCAAAAACGGGGTTGTCAAAGGCAAAAGTTCCGGCGCCGCAACAGTCAGCGCCAGAGTCGGGAGGAAGGTCTATAAGTGCCGCGTTACCGTTGAGTCTCCGAAGATTTCTTCGGTCAAAAAGATTGTTCCCGTGGGCAAAAACTTTGCCTTGAAGCTTATCGGAACCGGGCGGCACGTCAAATGGAAATCAAGCAACAGGAGGATTGCCTCCGTTACCGAAAACGGTATTGTTAAGGCGCTGAATCCCGGCAGCGTAAATATTATTGCCGAGGTCGGAAAAAGCAGGTACCTTTGCAAGGTTATAGTCAGGGCAGGCGCCGTGCTTTATTCGGATAGAACATACGCTCCTGATTCTCTTTTTGTTTCTTCCGTTCGTCCGGCTGACGGATATTACCATTTAAAAGCCGCCTTTTGAATTGACAATCCAATAATGACGCCGGCCGAAAAGCACGGCAGCTTCGTCAGTTTTGTTTAGAAAGCTTTTGTTCTGTCAAAAATACGGTCGGTGATGACTGTGAACAAAGAACTGCGCCTTGAGGCAAAGGCGGCGCTTTGCACAAAGAGGAAAAAAGCGTTCCTTGCCTTTTTTACCGAATGCTTTTTGCTTGTTCTGCCTTTTGCAACTCTGTTATTGCTTGACCGTTCGGGTTTTTCTGCCGCCTTGCGCAATAATTTATGGCTTACTTTTGCAATCCTTGCCGCCGTTTCGGCCGTTCTGCTTTTGTTTTTCAGGGCTTTTAATGCTCACTTATTTCTTGTAAGAAAAGATAAAAAGCGGAGGTTCGGTTCAGCGATAAGCGCGGCGGTGCTGGAGTTTTTGCTTGCTGTGATAAGGGCAGGACTGTTTTTATTCTGCCTTTTGCCGTTTTCGGCAATGATTTTTTGTATTGCAAAAGCTGTGAGCAATGAGATTCCGCTAAACGCCGTTGCGGTAATGGGGGCGTTTGCCGTTTCCCTTTTGGTGTTGGGAGCAATTTTTTACAGGCGCTTTTCCGCTCTTCTTTTTCTCGCACCGTATATTTACTGCTCCGGCAGTTGCACAATTGCGCAGAGTATAAAAATGAGCTTTCAAAAGTCTGACGGAAACATTGAAAGCTTTCTCGGCCTGCGCAGAAGCTTTTCCGGTTGGTTTTTGCTTTGTCTTTTTATCTTTCCCTCCGCGTATGTCTGGAGCTATTATAAGCTTACTGAGGCAATTTTTGCCGAAAGGTTGATTTAACGGTCGTTTTCGGGTATAGTTAAAGCAGTACTCTGCTGCAAGCCGTAACAGGCCGCAGACCGGAGAAAGAAAAGGAAGAAAAATAAGGCTCATGAATAGACGGAAAATCATAAGAATAATTTTGGCGGTGCTTATAGTACTTAACATGGCGGCGATTTTTTGCCTTTCCGCGCAAAAGGCGGTTCAATCCGATGAAACAAGCGCCGGCTTCATAACCGTCCTTTGCAAAGCGCTTGTGAGCAGGTTCGACTCCCTTTCGCCGCAGGAAAAGGAGAGCCTTGTGGCTTCCTTAAGCTTTGCCGTGCGCAAGGGAGCGCATATGGCGGAATTTGCCGCGCTTTCGTTTTTGTGCTCGCTTTTTGCGGCAAGCTTCGGCGTGAAGCCGAAGAATTTTGCCGCAGCGTTTGCCTTTACCGTTTTCTACGCCGCGACCGATGAATTTCATCAGCTTTTTGTTGAGGGAAGGAGCGGTCAGCTTTCCGATGTCTGCGTTGATTCCGCCGGAGCCTTGCTCGGCGCAGGCGCAGCGATTTTGCTTTGTCTGCTTCTTTTGAAGCTTTTCAAGAGGAAGAAAAGCAGAAATCCTGCCGAATGAAATATTACAATACATCATAATAATATGAGTTTTCGGGGCGTGTTTGCAAAGCAGACAGCCCGTTTTTTTCTGCTCAGAAATGGATTTTTTCTTTATAATAACTGCTAAAAAAGGAGTTTGCGTACCGTTTGAATGAAGCTTGGAAATATTATTTTTAATAATTCTGATGATATTTCAAAATGCATAAAAAGCTCGACATTTTTCCTCTGTTTTCCTCGGTTTTATCCTAAAAACAGACGCTTTTTTGTTTACATCTGACGATACTTTATGCTATAATTATTTAGTTTATTATCTTGGTGTAAAACGGTGGTGCAGGAATGAATGTTTCTGAAAGGGAATTTTTAAGAATTATAGCGCAACATTTTAATCCGGACGGCGAACTTTCTGTTTCAAAGGTTAATCTTCCGGAAATTTTTTCCCTTGCCCGTAAGCATAATATCCTGCCGCTTATTTGCAACGTTTTGTTTCCGAGCTGCGCTTCAGACGAGCTTTTTAAAAGGGAAAAGTCCGCCGCAATAAGCTGCTATCTTGCGCAGACCGTTAAAAGCGCAAAATTTCTGTCGGTTTATGAAAAACTTCTTTCGCTCAATTTCCGCCCCGTTTGCGTCAAGGGCGTAACGCTGCGCGCGCTTTATGCCGATGGAGATCTGCGCCCCTCCGGAGATGAGGATCTGCTTATCTCAAAGCAGGAGGAAGAACGCTTTGAAAAAGCAATAAAGGGTCTCGGCTTTGAGCTTAAAAGAACCGGTATAAACGAAAGAACCTATTCCGATCCCGAAACAGGTCTGGTTATTGAAGCGCATACCTCCCTTTTCTGCGAGAGCGGAGCACTCGGCGAAACGCTCAAGGCTCTTTTTGAGACTGAGAGTGAAAACACCTGTTGGACGGAAATAAACGGCGCCGAGGTGCTGACGCTTGACGCGCAAAGCACAATTCTGTATCTTGTCTGCCATGCGTTCAAGCACTTCATAAGGTGCGGCTTCGGCATAAGGCAGGTCTGCGACATTGCCGTTTACCTCAGGAAGTATAAGAACTGCATTGACTTTGAAAAGCTGCAAAGCGACCTTTCAAAGCTGAACGCGTGGGTGTTTTTTGAGGGAATTGTAAATATTGCGCGCGAATACCTCGCCTTTGAGGACATTGCTTTCGAGTCCCTTGACCGTAAGGTTGAAACAAAGGAGCTTCTTGAGGATATTCTTGAAGCAGGTATTTTCGGCAGGGGAGAAAGCTCAAGGCAGCACAGCGCCGCGCTCACCCTTTCCGCTGCCGGCAAGAAAAAACGCAGTCCGCTGATAACGGCGCTGTTTCCGCAAAGGGAAACGCTTGCCGCTTCTTATCCGCTTGTTGCGCGGTATAAATGGCTGTATCCGTTTTTCGCTTTGGTACGCATTGTGAAATATGTTTTTTCGGTTCTTTTCAAGAGAGAAACAAACGGAACGCCTGCTCAGAGCCTTAAAATTGCAAAGGAACGGACTGAGCTTATGAAAAAATACAAAATTATCTGAGCTATACGGCGAAATTTATCGTTATGGAGGCAATATGAAAGAGGCTGCTGCAACAGAACTTTCAAAAAAAATCGGCGATGACGGAATTGTAAAAATCATTCTTTGTAAGCTGTCCTGCGGAGAAAAGGTATTCCTGACGGTAACGGGAAACAGTATGCTGCCGTTCCTTGCGGACGGGCGCGACAGGGTCGTTTTGCAGAGGATTGAAAAAAGGCCGAAAAAAGGCGACATTATCTTTTACAGACGTAAAAACGGCGCTTATGTGCTCCACCGCGTTGTCGGGCGGAAAGGTGAAGGCTTTTTCTTTTCCGGCGACGCACAAACCTATGTTGAAGGTCCGGTTGAAAGAGGGCAGCTTCTTGCCTGCTGCGTTGCTGCCGAGAGGTACGGAAAGCTGATTAAAAAAAACAGCGCGCTCTGGACGCTTTATAAATTACGCTTTTTTAAGACCAAAAGGAAGATACCTGCCGCGCACAGATAAACAGCGGTTTTTGTTTGATAAAAGCGAAAGGATGAACAAACAAATGAAAAAATTCTCGAAAGTGAAAAACAGCAAAGCTTTGTTCGGAAGCTTGCTCGGAACGGTCTGCATGGTTATTGCGGATATTATTTTGGTCAACGCTTCCGGCTTTTTTGCGCTTTTCACCCGTTTTGAATTTGATTTTGGCGAGCTTGTGTCCTCAGGCTTTCTTGAATCGTTTTTAAAAACCGTGCCGGCAAGCACCGTTGCCGCAATACTTATCTTTGCTCTTTTCAGGCTTTACTCAAGCGTTTGGGCTTATGCCGGAGTAGGCGAGCTGATACGCATCATTTGCGCGTGCTTCCTTTCAAATGTCTTTGACTGGATATACATCAGGCTGATGCCGTATGCTCTTCCGCGTTCATATGTGATTATCCGTTTCCTTTTGCTCATCGGCTTCATAAGCTGCCTGAGGTTTTCGGGCAGAATTTCGCGCGGTCTCATTTCCCTCAAGGGCCGCGGACAAAAAAGGACAATGCTCATCGGCGCCGGCCAGAGCGGAGACATTGTTCTGCGTGAGATGCAAAGCAGCTCCCACGCCAAAAACCGCATTGTGTGCATAATCGACGACGACTTTAAAAAGAAGGGCAAGCGCCTGCACGGAGTCAAAATCGTCGGTTCAAGGGAAAATATTCTTTCCGCGGTTGAGCAGTACCGTGTTGAGGAAATCATAATCGCAATACCCTCCGCCACCGCAGAGCAGAGGAGGAGTCTGCTCAAAATGTGTCAGAAAACGGATTGCGAGCTTCTGACGCTGCCTGCAATATATCAGCTTGCAAACGGAGAAGTCAGCATTGAAAAAATACGCAAGGTTGACGTTCTTGACCTGCTCGGCCGCGACGCGATAAAGACCGATACCGACGAAATCAGCGGATATCTTACCGGAAAGACCGTGCTTGTAACAGGCGGCGGCGGATCAATCGGCAGCGAGCTTTGCCGCCAGATTGCAAAGCATAAGCCTGAAAAACTTATTATTTTTGATATTTACGAAAATAATGCCTATTCCATTGAGCAGGAGCTTTTGAAAAAATATCCGCAGCTTTCGCTTGTTGTCCTCATAGGCTCGGTGCGCGACCAGAAACGCGTGTTTGAAGTTTTTGAAAGGTACAGACCGGAGATAGTTTTCCACGCGGCGGCGCACAAGCACGTTCCGCTGATGGAAAATTCCCCGGCAGAGGCGGTCAAAAACAATGTTTTCGGAACATATAATACTGCTCTTGCCGCCGATAAATTCGGTGCTGATAAGATGGTGCTCATTTCAACCGATAAGGCGGTCAACCCGACCAATGTTATGGGCGCTTCAAAGCGTATCTGCGAAATGATTGTTCAGATGATGAGCAAAAAGTCAAAAACGGTTTTTGCCGCCGTGCGCTTCGGAAACGTCCTCGGCAGCAACGGAAGCGTTATTCCGCTTTTCCGCAAGCAGATTGAGCTCGGCGGTCCTGTCACTGTCACCCATAAAGATATTATCCGCTACTTCATGACGATACCGGAGGCGGTATCCCTTGTTTTGCAGGCGGGCGCCTATGCAAAGGACGGAGAAATTTTTGTCCTTGATATGGGCGAGCCGGTCAGGATAGATGACCTTGCGCGCAATATGATCCGCCTTTCGGGCTTTGAACCGGACGTTGATATCAAGATAAAATATACGGGTCTTCGCCCCGGAGAAAAGCTTTATGAGGAGCTTTTGCTCAGCGAGGAGGGCATTGAAAAGACCGACAACGACCTTATCTTCATCGGTCACCCGGAGGAATCGGATGAAAGCGTTCTGCTCTCGCACCTGAAAGTGCTTGAAAATGCGCAGGACATGAGCGGAAGCGAGCTGCGCAGGCAGCTGCGGGAAATTGTTTCACAGTACAGATACGAAAGGAATGAAAGCGATGAAGTATCAGGCGTTCAAGCGGTTTCTTGATTTTGTTCTTTCGCTTTTGGCGTTTTGCGTTTTGAGTCCGCTGCTTGCGGCTGTTTCGCTTGCCGTAAAGCTGGATTCAAAAGGACCCGTTGTGTTCAGGCAAAAGAGGATAGGCAAGGATAAAACCCACTTTGAAATGCTCAAATTCAGAACAATGAGGACTGATACACCCAAGGATATGCCGACTCATCTGCTCAAAAATCCCGACGCGTTCATAACAAAGGTCGGCTCTTTCCTGCGCAAAACAAGCCTTGATGAGCTTTTGCAGCTTATCAATATCATTAAAGGTGAAATGTCAATCGTAGGCCCCCGTCCTGCGCTCTGGAATCAGTTTGATCTCATCGCGGAAAGGGATAAATACGGTGCAAACGCTGTCCGTCCGGGTCTTACCGGCTGGGCGCAGGTCAACGGAAGAGACGAGCTTGAAATTCCCGAAAAGGCAAGGCTTGACGGCGAATACGTTAAAAACATGAGTCTTTTGCTTGATATCAAGTGCATTTTAAAAACGGTTCTCGGCGTTCTCAGAAGCGACGGAGTTGTTGAAGGCGGCACGGGCGCAATGAATTTGGAAAGCGAGATTCAAAAATGAAAATTCTCTTTTTGGTAAATCACGAAGTAACGCTTTATTATTTCAGGACGGAGCTTTTGCAGGCTCTTGTCCGTGAGGGTCATGAAGTTTTCCTTTCAATGCCCCGGGCAGAACACGCCGGATTTTTTGAAAGCCTTGGCTGCACTGTTCTTGATACTCCGATAACTCAGTACGGCATGAACCCACTCAGGGAAATGAAGCTCATTAAAGAATACAAGGCGATGATAAAAGAGCATTCGCCCGACATTATACTGACATACACAATAAAGCCCGCGCTTTACGGCGGTATTGCTTCTGCCGCAATGCACGTTCCGTATATTTCAACGGTAACGGGACTCGGCGCCGCGTTTGAAAAGGGCAGAATCTTTTCGCTTCTTATCTCCCTGTGGTACCGTTTTTCAACAAGGAAAATTTCCTGTATGTTCTTTCAGAATGAAAAACATTCAAAAAAGTTTGAGCAGATGAAAATTGCCTCCGGAAAGCACAGAATCGTTCCGGGCTCGGGTGTGAATCTTGAAAAGCACCGCTTTGAGCAATACCCGGCGGAAAACGGAACGCGCCTGCTTTTCATCGGACGAATGATGAGGGACAAGGGGATTTTTGAGCTTTGCGAAGCGGTCGGAAAGCTGTCGGAAAAATATGACGTAACGCTTGATATCATAGGCTGGTGCGAAAAGGAATGCGAAGAGCTCAAAAACTCTTTCACCGAAGACGGCGCGATACATTATCTCGGCTGGCAGGAGGACGTTCATTCCTTTGTCAAAAGGAGCCATGCGGTTGTTCTGCCGTCCTATCATGAGGGAATGGCAAACGGACTGCTTGAGGCCGAGGCAGGCGGAAGACCTGTTCTTGCAAGCAACATTCCCGGCTGCCGCGAAACATTCGATGAGGGCGTGACAGGCTTCGGCTTTGAAGCAAAGGACGAAAAAAGCCTTGAAAATGCGGTTGAAAGGTTCTGCCTGCTCGATAACGCACAGCGCGCCGAAATGGGCAGGGCAGCGCGCAAAAAGGTTGAAAGAGAGTTTGACAGGAAAACGGTTGTCAGGGCATATCTTGACGCAATACACGAATTCGGAGGTAAACGCAGATGAACGGACTTTATGAAAACCTTATTGACCGCAGGGAAAAGCTGTCGCTGGTAGGTCTCGGCTATGTCGGAATTCCTATTGCCGTCTCCTTTGCGAAAAAGATTGACGTAATAGGCTTTGACCTGAACGAAAAAAAGATTGAGCTTTACAAAAGCGGAATTGACCCCACGCAGGAGGTCGGCGACGAAGCAATCAGAAATACGGCGGTTGAATTTACATCGGACGAAGCGAAGCTCAGGGAGGCGAAGTTCCACATTGTTGCCGTTCCCACTCCGGTCAACGCCGACCATACTCCCGATCTTACCCCTGTTGAGTCGGCAAGCAGGATAGTCGGCAGAAATCTTTCAAAGGGCAGCATTGTTGTCTATGAATCAACGGTCTATCCCGGCGTGACGGAGGATATCTGCGTGCCGATACTTGAAAAGGAGTCAGGTCTTGTCTGCGGAAAGGATTTCAAGGTCGGCTACAGCCCGGAAAGGATCAATCCCGGCGACAAGGTTCACCGCCTTGAAACGATAGTCAAAGTTGTTTCCGGAATGGACGAGGAAACGCTTGAAACCGTTGCAAAGGTGTATTCGCTTGTTGCTCTTGCAGGCGTTCATAAGGCGGAAAGCATTAAGGTTGCCGAGGCGGCAAAGGTTATTGAAAACAGCCAGCGCGATATAAACATCGCTTTCATGAACGAGCTTTCGATCATTTTCCACAAGCTTGGAATCGACACAAAAGCCGTTCTTGAAGCCGCGGGAACAAAGTGGAACTTTTTGAAGTTTGCACCCGGCCTTGTCGGAGGACACTGCATCGGCGTTGACCCCTATTATCTCACCTACAAGGCGGAGGAGACAGGCTACCACAGTCAGGTCATTCTTTCCGGCAGACGGATAAACGATTCAATGGGTCAGTATGTTACCGAATCGCTCATTAAGCTCATGGCAAAAAGCGGCGTGCCGATAAGCGGCGCAAAGGTTGCCGTTCTCGGTCTGACTTTTAAGGAAAACTGCCCCGATACGAGAAATTCACGCGTCGTTGACATAATTCATGAACTTCGTGAATACGGAATCGAACCCGTTGTCTGCGATGACGTTGCCGATAAGGACGGCGCAGAGCGTGAGTACGGTCTTGAGCTTACTGCATTTGAAAGGGTTAAAAACTGCGACGCCGTCATTCTTGCCGTGGCTCACGATGAATTTAAAGCGCTTTCAAGGAGCGATTTTGACGCGCTTTATAAAAATGAAACAAAAATCCTGCTTGATGTAAAGGGTATTCTTGACAGAAAGACCTTTGAAAGCGCCGGATATAAATACTGGAGACTTTGATATGGGCTACTCTGAACTGAAATTTCCGGAAGATACCGTTTTTCTTGTGACCGGCGGAGCAGGCTTCATCGGCTCAAATCTTTGCGAGGCGATACTGAAGCTCGGCTGCCGCGTCCGCTGTCTTGATAACCTTTCAACGGGCAGACAGGAAAACGTTGATCTTTTTAAAGATAACAAAAACTATACTTTTATCAAAGGCGATATTACCGACCTTGAAACCTGCATGAAAGCGTGCGAGGGCGCAGATTACGTTCTCAATCAGGCGGCTTGGGGCAGCGTTCCGCGCAGCATTGAAATGCCGCTTTACTATGAACAGGTCAATATCAAAGGCACGCTGAACATGATGGAGGCCGCGCGGCAAAACAAAGTTAAGCGCTTTGTCTATGCGTCAAGCTCGTCTGTTTACGGCGATGAGCCGACTCTGCCGAAAAAAGAGGGCAGGGAGGGGAATCTCCTTTCACCCTATGCGCTGACAAAGCACGTCTGCGAGCTTTACGGAAAACAGTACTCAATGCACTACGGTCTTGAAACCGTGGGACTGCGGTATTTTAATGTTTTCGGAAGAAGGCAGGACCCGAACGGCGCCTACGCTGCGGTCATTCCGAAGTTTATTAAGCAGCTGCTTTCCGGAGAGCGCCCGACAATCAACGGCGACGGCAGACAGAGCCGCGATTTCACCTATATCGAAAATGTTATTGAGGCAAACCTCAAAGCCTGCCTTGCGGAAAAGGAAGCGTCCGGCGAGGCGTTCAATATCGCTTACGGCGGACGGGAATATCTTATTGACATTTATTACGGTCTTACAAAGGCGCTCGGCGTTGACATTGAGCCGATTTTCGGGCCGGACAGAGCCGGCGATATCAAGCACTCAAACGCCGACATTTCAAAAGCAAAAGCGCTTCTCGGCTATGACCCGTCATACAGCTTTGAGGACGGAATAAAGCTTGCGATTGAATGGTACAAGGAGAATCTTTGATGATTGATTATAAGAAAGTTATAAAAAACCGGGAACTTCGCTTGAAGCTTATCAGTTTTCTTTCTTTCGTTCGTTCCGGCGTAAAAGACTGAACTCGGGAGATAAATTATGGAACAAATCAGGATACTTCATGTTGTGACCTCTCTTGACCGCGGCGGTCTTGAAACCATGCTGATGAACTTTTACAGGAAAATTGACCGGAATAAAGTTCAGTTTGATTTTCTTGTTCACAAAAGAACGGAGAACGGCTTTGAGCAGGAAGTTCTTTCAATGGGCGGCAGAATTTTCAATGCACCCGAAAGAAGTCTTGCCGCAATGCCGCGGTATATAAAAAAGCTTGAAGCTTTTTTCAGTGAACACAGCGAATATAGGATTGTTCATTCGCATATCAACACATTAAGCTTGTTTGTCCTCATGGCGGCTCAAAAAGCCGGCGTTCCGGTGAGGATAGCGCACAGCCATACAACTAAAACAAAAGGCGGATATAAACGCTTTTTCAAAGACTTATGCAAACTCTTTTTGAACCGGTACTGTTCTTTGCGCTTTGCCTGCTCCGAGGAAGCCGGCCGCTATCTTTTCGGAAACAAAATGTTTGAAGCCGGAAAGGTTTCTGTCATTAAAAACGGAATTGACTGCGCCGCCTTTGCCTTTGATAAAGAAGAACGAAACAAGATGAGAAAGAAGCTCTCAATTGCTGAAAACGAGCTTGTTCTCTGCCATGTCGGAAGATTTGACAAATATAAAAACCAAAGCTTTGTTATTGAGATTCTTGACTCATTGAAAAGCATGGGAGTGAAGACCAAAGTGCTCCTTCTCGGTAACGGAGAGGACCTTGAAAAGGTAAGGGCTCTTTGCAAAGAGCTTTCGCTCCAAAGCGACGCAATCTTTACGGGCGTTGTTTCGAATGTTTCCGATTATCTTCAGGCGGCGGACGTCTTTGTTTTTCCGTCGGTTTTTGAGGGGCTTCCGCTGACGCTTATTGAAGCGCAGGCAAACGGACTTCCCGTTTTCACCTCAACCGCAGTTTCAAGGGAAAGCGATGTGAGCGGAAACGTACGTTTTCTGCCGCTTGAAGACGGAGCGCAAAGGTGGGCACGGGAAATTGCCGGGGCATTGCCGCTTGAACGGAAAGATAACATTGAAGCAATTCAAAAGCACGGCTATGATTCATATCAAAGCGCAGAATTCCTGCAAAAATTCTATCTTGAAAAGTGGTGCTGAAATGGAAAGGCTTACTGTCTTTACCCCCGCATACAATCGGGCGCACACCCTGCCGCGTGCCTTTGAAGCGCTCAAAAAGCAGAGCGACAAGCGCTTCGTCTGGCTGATTGTTGACGACGGCTCAACCGACAACACAAAGGAAGTTGTTGAAAACTTTCAAAAAGAGGACTGCGGCTTTAAAATTGAATATGTTCACAAAGAGAACGGCGGAATGCACACCGCGCATAATCTTGCTTATAAGCTTATAAAAACCGAGCTTAACACCTGCATTGATTCCGATGATACAATAGGCGATGAGGCAGTCGGAAAGATACTTGATTTCTGGGAGAAAAACGGCAGTGATAAATACGCCGGTATAGTCGGCTTCGATACCGATTTTGAAAACAATGTTATCGGCACACGCTTTCCCGAAAATTTGAAGAAAACAACGCTCGGCGCTTATTACAAAAACGGCGGAAGCGGAGACAAAAAGCTTGTTTACCGAACAGACGTGGTGAAAAAATATCCGCCCTATCCGGAATATGAGGGCGAAAAGCTTGTTCCGCTCGGCTCGCTTTATACGCTGATTGACCAGGATTATGAATTGCTTGTGCTTGACGAAGCGCTTTGCCGCGTTGAATATCAGTCGGACGGCTCGGGCGCAAGCATCTTCAGACAGTACCGCCAAAGTCCGAAGGGCTTCATGTATGCAAGGATTATAAGGATGAAATATGCCGGAAGCTTTAAAGGAAAAGCAACCGGAGCAATTCATTATATATCCTCATGCATTTTTGCAAGGGAAAAGCATTTCCTCAAAAAATCGCCGAAAAAGCTTCTTACGGTTTTGATGATACCGTTCGGCGTTCTCCTCAACATTTATATCAGAATTAAGAACAGGTAGTATTATGAAAGGCAGGTGAGAGCAAATGCTTGTATATTGGTCGCTTCTGGCATGGACAACATTTGTCGGTCTCACCTGGAAAAAATGGTTCATAAATAAAAAAAGCGTTCTGGATAACGGCGAGGTCAGGTTGATTCCGACTTTGGTTTCAATGATGTTTTCAATGCTCCCGATGATTTTTATTATCGGCATGAGAACAGCGGTTGCCGACACCGTTAACTATATTGAGTCCTTTAATAATCTTACTCCCACTTTTTCGGCAATGCTGAAGATACGGAATAAGGATAAACTGTTTTATCAGTTTGCAACTTTAATCAAAATGATTATTCCGAATTCAAATGCATGGCTTACTATTACGGCGTTCTTTCAGGTTTTGTTCATCTGCGTGACTGTAAAACGCTATTCGGCAATGCCCGGGGTCAGCCTTTTCCTTTTTGTTGCCTCGGTAGAGATTGCATATATGTTCAACGGAATGAGGCAGTTTGTTGCCGTAACGCTCCTTTTTGCGGGATACCGCCTTTTGGTTGAAAAAAAGTATGTTGCATATATACTTTTAATTGTTCTTGCCGCGCAGTTCCACGGAACGGCATATGTAATGATAATCGGACTTCTTTTTTCGTTTATCAGACCCTGGAGCAAGGCAATGTACCTTATTATTGTGGGGCTGACGTTTACAATGATTTTCATCGATCCGCTCCTTTCCGGAATGCAGATTTTTTTTGAAGATTCCGAATACAGCAGGCAGATGGCGGAGCTTATGCAGACCGAGGGCGTCAATGTTATAAGGGCTTTTGTTGCGCTTGTTCCGATTGCTCTGGGCTTTGCTTTCCGGAACAAC
The DNA here is from genome assembly GCA_016293225.1 of Clostridiaceae bacterium. Taxonomy (GTDB): domain Bacteria; phylum Bacillota; class Clostridia; order Oscillospirales; family Acutalibacteraceae; genus UBA6857. The sequence continues at coordinate 6,235 of JAEDEQ010000024.1, read as the reverse complement.
AGGGCGCTGTTCTCAAAGCGTGAGTATGCCGTTGCGTTTAATATGTCCATGCTTAATGCGGTGTTTTTCATTGCAGCTTCAATCGTGGGCGGCAACCTTATGGCGCGCTTTGCGGAGTATTTCACAATCTATCAGCTTCTGACCTATCCGGCGCTGTTCAAGAGCTGCTTCAGAGCAGGAAAGGAGCGCAGCGTGATTGTTCTTGCTTTTGGTGCTTTTTATTGCGTCTGGTTCTGGTATCAGATGGACGTAAACTGGCAGATGACATATATCAGCGATGTTCTTGGCTGGTATTATTAGGAGGGTGGAAGAATGAAAAAACTTCTTTTTGTAATTCATACGCTTGACGGCGGAGGAGCGGAAAAGGTGCTTGTGAACCTTGTTAACAATCTTCCGCGCGAAAAGTATAAAATTACGGTTGCCAGTGTTTTTGACGGCGGAGTAAACAAACGCTTTTTAAAAAATGATATTGAATATATTTTCCTGTTTAAAAAAGTTTTCCGTGGAAATTGTTTCCTGTTTAAAAATCTGCCGCCCGAAAAGGTATATAAAAAGTTTGTGGGCGAAAGGCATTTTGATATTGTTGTATCATACCTTGAGGGTATAACCGCGCGGATAGTTTCCGGCTGCAGGGATAAGCAGACGAAGAAAATCTGCTGGATACACCGGGAGCTTGACGAAGCGTTTTACAAAGGCTGCTTCAAAAGTAAAGAGGAGGCCGACCGCATATATGCTTCGTTTGACCGCATTGTCTGCGTGGCAAACGGCCTTATCAATAATTTTTGTTCCTTCAACGGGCTTTACGAAAAAACCGTTTGCCTTTATAATGTCAATGAAACCGCAGAAATAATAAAAAAGAGCAAAGAAAGCGCAGATGAAGCCTTCCTTTCGGACAACGTGGTGAAAATTTGCTTTGTCGGCAAGATAATCAGAAACAAGGGTGTTTTACGGCTTTTGAGGGCGCATGAAATATTGTGTGAAAAAAACATTCCGCACCGCTTTATTCTTATAGGAACAGGGCCGCTTGAGGAAAAAATTGCCTGTGTGCTCAAGCAAAAGGGGATTGAAAAGGACTTTGTTTTTGCAGGCTATCAGACCAATCCATACAGGCTGCTTTCGCGCTGCGACATTTTTGCTTTGCCGTCATATTTTGAGGGCTTCAGCACTGCCACAACCGAAGCGCTCATTCTGGGTCTGCCCTGCGTTGTAACTGAATGCTCCGGAATGAGCGAGCTGCTCGGAAAAAACAACGAATACGGCATTGTTGCAAAGAGCGAGGACGAGTTTTACTCTGCTCTTGAAAAGATGGTAACAGACAAAAAGCTCAGGGAGCATTATGCCCGAAAAGCGAAAATCCGCGGCGAAAAATTCAGTACGGAAGAGACGCTCAAAGCGCACGAAAAGCTCTTTGACGAACTGACGGAGGCTACTGATGAGACAGAAACTTATTGATTTTTTTGCAAGAGTGTATCACGGCTCTGTCGGCGCTCTGCTTTGCGCTTTGCACCATTTGAAAAATGATAAAAAGCCTGCCCGGGAAAAGACGGTTCTTTTTGTTGCCCATCCCGATGACGATGCGCTGTTCTTTCATACCGTGCTGAAAAGAGAAAAGCCGTTTGTTGCGCTGATGACAACCGGAAAGTCTCTTCGCAGAATAAAAGAGTTTAAGAAAGCAATGAAATATTACGGCGTGCATTACACCTATTTTCCTCTGACGTCAAGGGATAAAAGGGAGGACCTGCTTTTGAAAAATGTCAGGCTCGTCCTGTCGCGCGGAAATTTTGAAAAAGCGTATACTCACTCACCGACGGGCGAATACGGCCATGAAATGCACAAACGGGTGAACAAGGCTGTGACGAGCGCATTTGAGGGGGAAATTTATATAACTGTTACCGAACAGGAGAACGCCGCTTTACCCGAGCTTGAGCCGGAAACGGTTGAAGAAAAAATCTCAGTCTTTAAGAACATCTATCCGTCTCAGCTCTTTGTTCTTGATATGTGGCAAAACTGGGTTCGCCGTGAAAAACACATAAAATATGAGGTGGAAAAATGAACATCGCTCTGCTTGCAAGCTACGCTGCGCCATATCCGGGAAACTTCATTTCGTCTGTCCGTCTGCTTAACGAAAAGGTTAAGGCGAAGGGCGGAAAAATAGTCTTCGTCTTTCCTCAAGAGGTTAAGGAACGCGGATGGATTTCGCAGTTTAAAGATGAAAAGGTATACTTTCTTCCGTATGCGCCGTATTCCTTTTCAACGATAAAGGCCTTGAGGAAAATATTCAAGGACGAAAAGATTGACGTTATCTATTCGCACTTCAGCGGCTGGGATATCTCGTCGCGTATAGCGGCGCCGTTTACCCGGAATGTTTGGCATTGCAGAATGAATGTCAGAACCGAAACGGTTTTAAAAAAGCTAAAATATTTTATAAAATACAGAATTATCGGTGCAAACAGAACATTTTCAATAGGTGTTTCGCCGGCTGTCGGCAAAAAGCTGACGGCTGTTGCCGGCCGAAAAAAGGCCTGCACAATTTGCGACGGAATCGATTTTTCGCGCCTTCATATCAGAGAAAATTATGCTGAGGAAAAGAAGCGTGTGCTCATTCTCGGCTGGCAGCCGCAGGTCAAAGGCTTTGATACCGCATGCGACGCTTTTGAAAGCGGTGTAAACGGACTTACACTCTCTGTTTCCTGCCAGCAGGCAACAAAAGATTATATTGCCGCAAGGTTTAAGGAAACGCCGCCCTGGCTTGAAACAATTGAGCCTACCGATAATGTTGCCTCGCTTTATGACAACACGGATATTTTCCTGTCGGCAAGCATCACCGAGGGCTTTGCAGCCGCTATTGCCGAAGCGCTTTATTCCGGACTCCCGTGCGTTATCTCCGATATTGAGGGTACCGACTGGGCGTGGGAAATGAAGAATGTTTTTGTTTTTAAAACAGGCGACGCAAACAGCCTTGCCGCCGCTTTGAAAAAGTGCAGGGAAACTGCAATGACCTTTGAAAACGCAGAATATAACAGGAAAATATTGCTCGAAAAGTATTCGCTCGATTCCTGGGCGGAAAAGGTAATGAATGTTCTGGGTATATAAAAAGAACTTTATTTGACAGGATTGATGAAATTGAACGCAAAAGACCCATCGCTTGAAAAAGCGCAGCTGTATCTGCTCGGCCTTTTTGCCGAGTTCAAAAGGCAGTGCGAACTTGCCGGAATAGAGTATTACGCCACCGGCGGAACCTTGCTCGGAGCAGTCCGCCACAAGGGCTTTATTCCGTGGGATGACGATATTGATGTGATTATCCGCAGGGAGGATTACGATAAGCTTTTATCATCTTTCAAAGAAAATCTTCCAAGCGGCTTTTCCCTGATTTCCCCGGAAACAAACCGGTATTACTATCAGGAATATCCGAAGCTTTGCTATGTAAACAATGCCGGTAAGACGAGTGAGCTGTGCGTTGATATTTTTGTTTATGACAAAACGAATGTAAAAAGGCGTCTTTACAGAGCATATCAGAATGCTGCAAAAATAACACTTTTCCATATAAAGCGCTTTAAGGTAACCAAGGCACTGACCGGTAAAGGCGCAAAGGCAAACAATTTTTTGGTTCAGTGCGTTTTCAGGCTGCTTTCCCGTGCTATGAGCTTTGAGTATATCAACAAACGCCTTAAACGCATTATGACGGCAGACAAAAACGCAAAGGGCGGATATGTTACAAACTGGGGCTCGTGCTACAGCTATAAAATTTCCACTTTTAAAGAAGAGGATGTTTGCAGAGGGAGTATTGAAATGCCGTTTGAGGGTATTTCAATGAGTGTTCCGTGCGGCTTTGAAACATATCTTGAAATAACCTACGGAAAAGATTATATGACCTTGCCGCCGGAGGACAAAAGGACAGCGCACGCAAACTCCTTCTGCGGCTGTGAGGATGTTGACCTTGATAAGCTCAAAGAGGCTGTTGAAAAAGCAAGGAACGCTTGAAAAGGAGGAACGTGATGGATTCATCAAGAAAGAAAAACAGCACAAGAAATCTTGCGGTTTCTCTTGTTTCATATGTTCTTTACACGTTATTGAGCTTTGCGCTGCGTGCGGTATTTATCAGAACTCTCGGCGAGACCTATCTCGGAATCAGCGGCCTTTTTTCAAATGTTCTCACGCTCCTTTCCTTTGCGGAGCTCGGAGTTGCGCAGGCAATCGCCTTTCACCTCTATAAGCCCATTGCAGAGGACGACAATGAAAAAATTGCGTCTTTGATGCAGCTTTACAAAATTGTTTACAGAATAATCGGGTGCTTTGTTCTCGTTGCCGGTCTTGCGGTGATTCCTTTTTTCGGCGTGATAATCAAAAGCAAGCCGGACATTCCGGAAAACCTTGTTATAATATATCTTTTCTATCTTCTCAACACAGGTGTTTCATATTTCGTCTCATATAAGCAGACGCTAATCGGCGCTGCGCAGAAAAGCTACATTATTTCAGCCTACGGAATTGTTTTCAAGTTTCTGCGCGTTGTTCTTCAGGCCGCCGTTCTGCTTTTGTTCAAAAGCTTTTATGGCTATCTTTCGGTTCAGCTTGTGTTAATGATAGTTGAAAACATCATGCTTGCCGAAAAAGCAAACAGACTTTATCCGGAAATTAAAGGCAAAAATATTAAAAAGCTTGACAAAAGCGAAAGAAATAATATTTTTTCCGGAGTCCGCGCGCTTCTGATTTATAAAATCGGCAGCGCAATCATGAACGGAACGGATAACATTATTATTACAAGGCTCATTAGCCTTGAAGCCGTCGGCTTTTCTGATAACTACCTGATGATAATTACGGCAATATCCGCAGTTGTTGATCAGATACCGAAAGCGGTAACGGCGAGCGTCGGAAACCTCAATGCAACGGCGGATAAGGAGAAAAAGTATTTCGTTTTCAAAAGCATGGTATTCATCTGCGGCTGGGTATACGGTTTTTGCGCTTCGGGCGTGTTTGTGTTCGGGTCGCAGTTTATTGAGCTTGTGTTCGGCTCAAAATGGGTGCTTGAACCCATTACCGTTTTCGCTTTGGCTTCAACGTTTTATATAAGCTCTTTCCATTCGCCGACCGCAACCTACAGAATGACCACCGGCTCGTTTGTTCACGGGCGCTATGTTGCGGTTCTGTCCTCCGTAATGAACATTGTGCTTTCCGTAGTACTCGGAAAGCTTATCGGTCTTTCCGGCGTTTTCTTTGCAACAACGATAACGAGAATTTTTTCATACGGCATTGTTGACGCATATGTTCTATATAAATATATCTTTGAACGCAGAGTCCGGGAATACGGAGCAATGAGCCTGTTCCATTTTGCTGCCGCCGGCGTCTCCTGCGCTTTGGGATATTTTGCTGTTAAGTATATTGCCCTCGGCGGTGTGCCGGGCTTTGCTCTCAGGCTCGTTGTGTATTCCATAGTTTTCAATGCGGTTTATCTGCTTTTTGTTTTTAAAACGCCGCAGTTTAAAGAAATTTACAGTATTGTTCTGAACGACTTTTTGAAAAAGCTTGTCTCAAAAATCAAAAAGAAAGAGTGCTGATAGGTATGGTGTTGCGCGACCTGCTTTTTTTGCTGCTTTTGTTTCTGGGCCTTGCCTTGTTTGCCGCGCTTTATTATGTGCTTAAATATAAAGGGAAAGAAAAGCTGCTTCGATTTATCGGAGCATTTTGCGGCGCCGGTTTTTGCGCCTTGTTCCTTTATCTTGCCGTGTTTTCACGCAGCCCGTATGATGCACAAACAGAGCTTATGCCGTTCTGGTCATACAGGGCGAGCGTCAGCAAATATTATGCGCTTGATGTTTTTATGCAGATAATTGAGAACATTGCAATTTTTATACCTATAGGCTTTCTTTTGCCGTTTGCCTTTGGAAAAAGGGAACGCGGTGTGCTCCCTTTTGCGTTTTTACTGAGCCTTTTTGCCGAAGGCTTTCAATATGCTTTTTCGCTCGGGGTCTGCGAAACGGACGATATTATCAACAACACGCTCGGCGCAGCGGTCGGCTTCGGCCTTTACCGCGCAATGACTGCGGCGGAAATAAAAGACGGCTGCTTTAACATTGCAAAGCCAAGGCGGTTTTTGACGGGGCTTCTTCCGCTTTTTACGGTTTATGAAATAACGGTTCTGCTTCTCGTCCTGCGCGAACTTATGCATATCGGATAGTTTACGAAAGGGGGAAAGAAAAATGAAAAAGCTTTTTAAAAAGCTGAGCAGCCTTTCGCTTTC